>JAEULI010000042.1 GCA_016793845.1 Sphingosinicella sp. | reverse complement strand
TCCGATGCAGAGATGGAGATCGAAGCGGAAAGGATAATACGCGATGACTGGCGGCTCGAGGACGATGGTCGATACGACAAAGACCTCAGGGCCACGCGAAAATATTTCAGAGGCGATATGAGTCGCGCACGAGACGATGTTAGCGCCGTGGATGACCTCCAATTTTATCTATCTTATCACGCCGCAATGACATTGGCCGGGAAGCTTCTTGATGAGCGCCCACTACACGAAAACCTCGAAGACCCTGACGACGATTGGGACACGTTCAGGCGATGGTTGCGGTCGCAAGGCCTTACCCGAAGCGACGGACTTTGGCTGGCGGATCGTCGCGACCCCTCGCCAGAAGAGTGTGTTACCTTACCAACGACGGAAGACGAAGACTGGCCATCATCGCTGGAGGATGAGCGCGTAGACCGGTTTTCCTTGCTACTGGATGGTAGAGTGGTAGCGTCAGGGCGGTGGACGACCTATGCAAGCAAGCGGCAACAAGAAATATCGGTAAGAAGTGCATTCGTTTCAAAGGGCATGGCACCCGCTCTCATCCGTGCATTGCAGGGCCAAGAAGGCCGATATTATCACCGACTTCCTTATTCGGATGGGCAAGAAGGCTGCGTCTCAAACGGAAACTACATCCTCAAAGGATGGGTCTCTGAGCTTGGTAGCGAAGAAGAAGGACTCGATAAATTCGACTCTTGGGCTGCCGATGTTGGGCATCGTATCCTTGCTCCATCGCAAGACATTGCCGCTCAGATGGGCTTGGAGCCCGACGCAACAAAACGAACTTGGCGGATGGGCGGAGAGATAACGCTCTCTTCCGAAATTTGGAGCGAAGGATTGCCTGATGAGGATGGACGACACGGTTACGGACGACGATTGCTAATTTGCTCTCCTTTCATTGATCGCCTCTTGAAAAAGACCGGTATGAGCCTCGTTGTCGAGGTGAGGGCAGAACGACGAATGGCCTATTCGCGATATGACAGTTGGCGAGAACGGGAGGGGTGCGATGCCAGATCGACCAAGCAAATCATCCTCTTCGAAGAAGGCAAAAAACCAGTTAGCGTCCGATCCGATCCTAAACCTAGGCCGAAAGCTCGTCGCCGCTCTAAAAGCCGACGACGATGACCTTCTATCGCATTGGATGGCGCATCATATTGCTGAGCTGATCGCTGAGTGCGAAGCGCAGGACGATGTCACAAGGAGGGCAGCCAAAGAACGATGCGCTGCTGCCGTTCTGGAGCTTTGGTCGCATCGTGCTTCGCTCACAGGTGCTTCCAAGCCATTTCAAGACCTAGCTCCAATCATTGAAACCTTGCGAGCGCTCAATCCTGACGGCGAGCACCTCTTCTATAGGCGCACGTTCCCAAGTGTGGAGTGGTCAGCGAATGAAGAAACAAAGTGTTGGCTAAATTTCGCAAAAGATTGCGATGCCATCGCGCGTATGTTGATAGCTATCGGAATCGACAAGGCGTCCGAGCATGCAGGTAACGCTGCATCGGAGTGGGCTGATGCGGCATCGAAGTCTGGCTTAACCGATCTTGATACTCAAATAAGCGACTTCCTTGACCAGGGATTAAACGAAAACGCGCGGACAAATCGCCGTCGGATTGAAGATCTGAAAAATCGCATTGCAAAGCTCGATGCGTTTTCGGCCATGGCTTCTGCACTGCGCGCGGACTTTCAGAAAATGGTGGTTGACTTGGAAAGTGCCGATCACCTTCAATCCGAAACTCCTGAATGAACGGCGGTTTTTTGGGAGCCGGTGAGAACCAGAAAACGGCCGGTTTCAGAGCGAAGCACGGCCCGCTATCCGTACCCTTTTTTTGTGTGATGTTGCCGTATCAGCATCGGCCCTTTGGCGATATGGCCGTGCAAAGCTGTTTCCATATTCGGCACTAGACGCACCTGTCGCGTACCTAGATGTTTCGCGACATACGCAAGCGAAACAGGCGTCCGGCAGAAAACCTCACGTTCGGCATTTTGCAGCATGGTCTTGTTGAACGATCGGATGCTCTTCCGACGCGCGCGAAAAATTGCGATTCGGTCGGTGAAAGTGGGGCGCCACCCGCTAATGATCATAAGCGCGCGCGAGGGCGTAATTGGACACATAACTTCAGCTTCACCAAAGCCGAGCGCTGCGGGTATCACCGGCGTGTCGCCAATAAGAAACTCGTCGCCTTCGGGCGCATCAATGAGAATGAAGGCGCAGGTTTCCAAGCTTTGCGCGTAATCTTCCAAGTGACGTCGCACGATCTCGACATGAAGACTGTCCGTCTCAAAGCGTGCGCTATCGGCCGGTATACCCAGCACGGCGGCGACCATTCCTAGCATGCGACTCGAGTTGAGTTCGTCCTTGTAACTTGGTACGCGGACCATCAGAGACGCGACATAGTAGGCGAGCAAACGCCGGTCGGTAGCAGAAAAGGCTGCCGAAAATGCACGTTCATCTGGAACGAAGCCGTCTTGCTTTATGCCCTTCCAATCGCGGCGCAGTGCCTGCTTATCGAAGCCACTTTCGAGCTGATAGTCGCGGCGCGTTTCCACTCCGAGGCGTGCTAGAATCGGGGCAACCGGCCCCTCGACTTGATCGGCGAAAAAGATTTCGAGGGAGGCATCGCGGTTTCCGTCGGGCAAGCGGACCGAGTTATAGTGGCCGATTACCGCTGTATTGAGTGGCCTTGTGCGCAGGACCGCCCCCGTTGCAGTCATCGTTGTTACGCAGCCTTCGGCATCTACCCAGAGGGAAGAATGGCAAACCGGCCACCAGTGATGTCGCTTGGGCACACTGCTCATTAGATGGGATGATACTTAGCGCATTAGACAGTTTCGAGTGGCGAGTCGCCTTTTCGGCACTGCCTTCAGCGATAACGTAACTTTCGAAACTCGCTTCCCCATCGTGTTAGTTCCCGTGCCAATCCATCGCCCTCCCGAGAGCTTGGTATCGATTATGCCCGCAATCAATCTATGGGATTTGGGGCCATCCTGGTCGCAATCGACCTTCGCCTGAAGCCACCTTATAAAGGCCTCAAGCTTCCTGTCCTGAACAAAGAGACGGTCGATGTCAGCGTTGCGCGCATCTGAAAGCGGCCTATTCGCAGACGACCCCGTTTGAGACGGTTGATAGAGCCTCTCGTTTACACCGAGAGGGGCGGTTACAAATATTTGCCTGGCCATCGACACCGATGACATTGGTCGCCGAAGAGGCTCAATTAGACCGCGAATCACCCCCTAAAAACCGGTGCGCAAACCCCTCTCTGGACTCGAACCAGGGATGCAAAAAGTCCCATGGTATCGGTCATGGTATCCGATATTTACATATCTGTAAGTATGGCTGTTTTCTAAGCTTCTCAGAGGCAAGTTCGAGTCCCGTTGGGACCATCGTTCGCACGCTGTGCGAATATGGCCGTGCAGATGGCGGCTGCTTTATCCTCTGATATCGTTTGATGGTCTGCTCGCGTGTCGCGGGGTCTTGGGCCGGCAATGAACGAACGCGCCCGGTCGTTGTCGGGCTACTTTACAATTTGAAGACAGTGCGCGGGCCGCATCGTTTGAAATACGTGCTTTCCGGCGATTGGCCCCCTTTTTGCTTTCAAATGGAAAGTGGCGGATTCGCGTGCTGGAAGGCATGTCTTTGAGTTCGCAATGAAAACCGGCCTCTCGATAGGGAGGCCCGACCGGCGTGCTGCACCCTGCATTTGCCGAACGCTTTTCTGCGTCTTGTTAACTATTCTCTTGCTACTGCTTTCATCGCTGTTAGCATTCGCGCCGCTCGCGCCCGCGGGTACCTATTAGTAACCATCAGCTTACCCGGGGGCGTCATGCCGAAGCCCATTTCTGAAATTCGCAAGCCTGAGATCGTGCAGGCTGCCATCAAGGCGATTGGCCGCGAAGGCCTGCCCATGCCTTCCTACGATTCGATCGCCAAGGAAGCGGACATGTCGCGGCAGCTCATCCGGCACTATTTCCCCGATCCCGAAGGCCTGATGGTTGCGGTGTGCGATGCGCTGGCGGCAAGCTACCGCGACTGCCTGATGAAAGGCATCATCGAGGCTGCCGTGACCGAGCGCCTGCCGATGTTCCTCGATTTCTATTTCGACTTCCTCGCGGGGAACCAGAAGCCGAGGGACGATGGCGTTTACGACGCGATGTTCTCGCTTGCTGCGAGTTCCGAGGCGGTGCGCATGAACCTCAGCGGGCAGTATAATCTGCTCCAGTACACGATCGCGCACGAGATCCAGATCAGCAACCCGACGCTGAGCCAGAAGGCATGTCGCGAAATCGCCTTTCTGTTCGTGGCCCTGATGTATGGGCACTGGAAGATGGTGGCGACACTCGGCTTTTCCGAAGACTACAACCGGGTGACGCGCGAGGCGGTCGACCGGCTGATCGCATCCTATGTGCAAAACTACCACGATCCCGATCTAGACTGAGCGGGGCCACTGGCTTCGGCTTGCGCGACAGGCCCGCAGCCTGCGATACGTCTGCCTTGATGGTGAAGGCAGGCATGGCGTCCACGACAGAAGAAACGAAACGGCGCCGCGCGCGCCGGCAGACACCGGCGCTGCGGCGGCAGGATCTGCTCGCGGTGACGATCAGCTGTCTCGCGCAGCTCGGCCCGCGCGGCACCACGGGGCGTGAAATCTGCCGCCGGGCCGGCGTGTCGCACGGGCTGCTGCGCCACTATTTCAGCAATCCCGAGAACCTGCTGCTGGAAACCTATCAGGAGCTTTGCGACAGCTTCATCGCGCGCTTCGCGGAAGAACTCGCAGCCGGATACGCGGACCCGTGGAAGACGATCGATCGGCTGTTCGAGGTGCATTTCAGCGACGAATGGTCGAACCCCGATATCCTTGGCGCGTGGATCGCCTTCTGGGCGCTTGTCCGCAACAATCCCGATTTCGCCGCGGTGAGCGTGGATTACAACGCGCGCTTGCAGGCGCTGCTCGCGCAGGCGGTGGCGCGGCTTCCTGAGGGCCCGGTGCCGCCACGCGATATCGCGGCGCTCGTCTCGGCGACGATGGACGGGCTGTGGCTCGATTACAGCCTCTCGTCCGCGCGCCTGCCGCGTGCGCGTGCGCTCGATCTTGCAAAGACGATGCTGCGGCGGCTGGCGCCTCCGGCTTAGGCTGTAACCTCCAGCGCTTCCGACGCGGCGAGCCACTCCGCCTCTGTGGCTTGAATCCGGTCCGTCAGATCGGCGCGCAGTTTCATCAGTTCGCCCATCGTCTTCCTCGCGTGCGCGGGGGCGGCAGCCGAGGGGTCGAACATCGCAAGGTCGACCGCGCTGCGTTCGGCGGCGAGTTTCGCGAGGTCCGCTTCGAAAGCCTTCACGGCGGCACGCAGGCGCTTTTCCTGCTCGCGTGTGTCGGCGGTGGCTTTGCGGGCTCCCTTGCGGTTCCCGGACGATGCGCCGCCTGTCCGCCGGTCGTTCGATTTGCCGAGCACGAAGTCGGTATAATCCTCAAGGCTACCCGTGAAGTCTTCGGCGCGCCCGCCGTCCACCAGCACCAGACGATCGGCGGTCAGCTCGAGCATGTGGCGATCGTGGCTGACGAGCACGACTGCACCAGAATATTCGTTCAGCGCCTGCACCAGTGCCTCGCGCGAATCGACGTCGAGGTGGTTGGTCGGCTCGTCGAGGATCAGCATGTGGGGCGCCTCGCGCGTGATGAGCGCAAGCGCCAGCCGCGCGCGCTCGCCGCCCGAAAGCTTGCCGACCTTGGTGAGCGCCTTGTCGCCGGAGAAGCCGAAACGCCCGAGTTGCGCGCGGACGGCGCCGGGCGTCGCGCCCTTCATGATGCGCGTCATGTGCTCGAGCGGCGTGTCCTCGGTATCGAGTTCCTCGACCTGGTACTGCGTGAAATAGCCGACGCGCATCTTGCCAGCCGTGCGCATGTCGCCCTCCATCGGCGGCAGCTGCGCGGCGAGCAGACGGGCGAGCGTGGTCTTGCCGTTGCCATTCCGCCCGAGCAGCGCGACGCGGTCGTCGGGATCGAGGCGCAGGTTGAGGCGCGAGAGGATCGGGTTGCCCTCGGTGTAGCCGACCGACGCCATGTCGAGCGTGATGAGCGGCGGCTTCAACTCGCTGGGGTTCGGGAATGCGAA
The DNA here is from genome assembly GCA_016793845.1 of Sphingosinicella sp. Taxonomy (GTDB): domain Bacteria; phylum Pseudomonadota; class Alphaproteobacteria; order Sphingomonadales; family Sphingomonadaceae; genus Sphingosinicella; species Sphingosinicella xenopeptidilytica. The sequence goes on along the minus strand of JAEULI010000042.1, from coordinate 45,022 downwards.
GCTGAGGCTGGGGTCTTCGGCGATCGCGGCGATCGGCTGCATCTTCGCCAGCGCCTTGGCGCGCGACTGTGCCTGCCGCGCGGTGCTCGCGCGGGCGCTGTTGCGGGCGATATAATCCTGCAGCTTCTCGCGCTGCCGGGTCTGCGCGGAGCGTGCCGCTTCGATCTGTGCGAGCCGCTCGGCGCGCTGCCGCTCGAACGCATCGTAGCCGCCCGGGTAGAGCGTGATCTTGCCGCCTTCGAGGTGCAGGATGTGATCGACGACGTTGTTCAGAAGATCGCGCTCGTGGCTGATGATGATCATCGTCGCGCGGTAGGTCTTCAGGAAGTTTTCGAGCCAGAGCGTCGCTTCGAGGTCGAGGTGGTTCGAGGGCTCGTCGAGCAGCAGCAGGTCGGGCTCAGAGAAGAGCAGGGCGGCGAGCGCGACGCGCATCTTCCAGCCGCCCGAATAGCTATCGAGCGTGCGGCCCTGCATCTCCTCGTCGAAGCCGAGGCCGACGAGGATGCGCGCGGCGCGTGCCTCCGCCGTCCACGCGTCGATGGCGTTCAGGCGTTCGTGAATTTCGGAAATGCGATCGGGGTCGGTCGCGGTTTCGGACTCGGTGAGGAGGGCAGCGCGCTCCGTATCCGCAGCGAGCACGGTTTCAAGCGGCGTCGCGGTGCCGGCAGGGGCTTCCTGTGCGATATAGCCCATGCGTGAACGGTTCGCGGTCTCGATCTCGCCGCCATCGGCTTCGAGAAGGCCGCACATCACGCGCATCAGCGTCGACTTGCCCGCGCCGTTGCGTCCGATCAGGCCGACACGGCTTCCCGTAGGCAGCGACGCGGTCGCGCCGTCCAGAATAATGCGGCCGCCAAGCCGCACGGTGATGCCGTTGATATTGAGCATGGGCGGGGGCGATACACGAATGTTCGTGCTCTGTCAGGTGGAGATGCTCTTGCGTTTTAGATGGCTGATTAGCGCATCGATGGTGGAGCGAATGTGTTTCTGTTGGGCCTTTGCTTCCTCGGCTGTCAGAACGAGTTGTTCGTAAGTCGGTCCGTCTGCACCATAGCGGACCAAACGGAAGATATAGATGTCGCGGCCAGCATCGGTGCGCGCCGTTTCGACGGTTCCGTGAGCGAGGAAACCGCGAAGGGTTTCAAAAGCCTTGACGCGATCGAGCAGTTTCAGAACCTGCGCTGAGTTCAGGCCGATCGGCGCATTGATCTCGGCTATTTTCCGCAGTCGTTCGAATTTCTGACCGGCAAGATGCGGGAATTTCGGTTTGAGCGCGGCATATTCGCGACGGTTCGCTGCATCGTTCAGCAGCGGCGCGAGCGCGTGCTCCAGTTGTGCGAACTTGTCGATGACCCAGCCGCGAAAAAGGTGGGCGTCCTGGCGGCGATAGGCTGCCGGATCGACAGCGACCGGAGGCTCGCTCTGCATCGCAGTCATGGCAGGCGCATCAAGCCGCGCGGACGCGGGCGAGGAAGCGGTCGACCTCTGTGGTGAGCGTGCTGGCCTGCCGGTTGAGGTCGGCGGCTGCGTCGAGCGCGTCTTTTGCCGCGATGCCTGTCGCCTCGACGCCGGAGCGTACCTGATCGATGTTGCGCGCGACGGCGTGCGTGCTGTCGGACGCCTGATGCGTATTGCGTGCGATTTCGGAGGTTGTGGCCGCCTGCTGCTCGACGGCAGCGGCGACCGTGGCGGCGATCCCGTTGATTTCGCCGATCGTGGAGACGATCTCCTCGATCGCACCGACGGTTTCGCGCGTCACCGACTGGATCGCGCCGATGCGTTCGTTGATGTCGATCGTGGCCTTGCTGGTCTGGTTCGCGAGCGCCTTGATCTCGCTGGCGACGACAGCGAAGCCGCGCCCTGCCTCACCGGCGCGGGCCGCCTCGATGGTCGCGTTCAGTGCGAGCAGGTTGGTCTGCTCGGCGATCGAATTGATGAGGCCGACGATCTCGCCGATCTTCTCGGCGTCGACCGAAAGTCCGGCGACGATCTCGTCCGTGGCGCGGGCGCGCGACACGGCCTGCTCCGACATCGCCGAGGACTCGACGACGCGGTGCGAGACTTCGGCGAGCGAGCGGGCCATTTCCTCGGACGCATTGGCAACGGTGAGCGCGTTGTGGCTGGCTTCCTCCGCCGAGACCGTCACATCGGTGACGAGTACGGCGCTGCTGCGCGCTGCGTCGCTTACCTGCTGCGAGCCCGCCGCGATCTGGCGCGCCGCACTGTCTACGGCGGCGACGACGTGGCGAACGCTGGTTTCGAATGCGTCGGCAAGCTCGCTGAGCGCGGCGCGTTTCTCGGCGGCGGCGTGCTGGCGCTCGGTTTCGCGTTCGGCGCGTGCGGCTTCCTCGCGCTCGCGGTCGCGGCGTTCGGCTTCCACCGCGGCGCGGCGGCGCTCTTCGACTTCGGTCGCGTTCTCCTTGAACACGGCCACGGCCCGCGCCATGTCGCCAACCTCGTCGCGCCGCTGTGCGCCTTCGATGTGCGTGCCGGTTTCGCCGCGGGCGAGCGCGAGCATCGTGTTCGCCATGGTCGCGATCGGGCGTGCGATCAGATGGTTGGTGAGGAGACCCGCGACGATCGACACGCCGATACCGGCGGCGCCGGCAAGAAGCGTGATGAGAATCGCGCCGCCGGCGGCGGCCTGTGCGGCGAGATCGGCCATGCCCTGCTGATCGGCGATCGCTTCGGAGAAGGCCTCCACGTTGCGCTCGAACGCGGGGCCTGTCTTGCCGAGCAGCCGGTCGACGGCTGCGTCGCGGTCGCTGGTGCGGCGGACGATCTCGTCGAACGCCTTGTCGTAGGCGACGAGGCTGACGATGATGCCGTCGGCCTTGCGCGTGAGCGCCGGATCGGTGAGGCCTTCGAACACGCCGTTCAGCGCATCTTCGAGGTTGAGAAGGTCGGACTTGGTCTGCTTGACGATCTCCGGCGATGGCGAGGAGAGGTAGCGGTTCACATCGACCCGCAGCAGCGAATAGGTTTCGAGTGCGAGCGCTGCATTATAGGCTGTCTGATGGTCGCCTGCGCGGTGGCTTGCCGTGACGATATCGTGGAGCGCGGCGCCGATTTCCGGCCCCTTGGCCTCGATGGTGCCGGACACGAGCCGGGTGATCGCGGTCTGGTTTTCGACGATGCCGCGGAACTCGGTGCGGAAAACGCCGCGCAGCCGGTCGATGCGCGCGAGCGTGGCCTCCTCGCCGACGATGGCCGCACCGTCTTCGGCGCGCTTTAGCGCATCCTGTGCCGCATTGAGGCTTGTGTTGACCTCCGCGACGAGCGCGGCGTCGGGGCGGATGACATAGTCCTTGATACGGCCCTGCGCGGTCATCGCAGTGGCGTGGGCGCGGGCAATCGAGCGGGCGCTGTCGGCAAGGTGGGCGACTTCGGAGACGGTGGAACGGGTGACGAGAAGCGAGCCGGTGGCGACCATCGCAAGCACCGCCATCGCGAGCCCGCCGATGCCGTAGCTCACCAGCACCTTCTTGCTGATCTTCCAGTGGGTTATGATCGCGATAAACGGCGACACGTCAACGCGCGCGATCAAATCCCTGAAACGCTCCATAGCCAGCACAAGCCCCATACACCGGGAAAAGCGGCACATCCGGTTCCCGCCCTATCCGCATACGGCCGGCGGTGTTTCATCATGGTTAACATTGCGCGGGTTTTCAGCGCGCGGGCCAGAACCCTTTGAGCCACGCCGAAACGGCGGCGATTCCGGCTGAGTCCAACTCCACTGCTTCTCCAAGCGCCGGGAGTTTCGGCCAGCCGGCGTCCGGGAACGCGCGGCCTTCGAAGCTGCGGGTGCCCTCGTAGCGGGGGATGACGTGGGAATGGACGTGCGGGTCCACCATCATCAGCATCAGGTAGTTGAGCTTGGTGTGATCGACGGCGGCGCGAAGCGCGGTCTCGATATCGCAGCTGACATTGGCGAGTTCCGCATAGGCGGCGGGTTCGAGGTCCGCGAAGGCTGTGACGTCCGACCTCGCGGCGAGCACGAGGCTGCCGAGCGTGGGCTGCGCGGGGCGGAGCAGAACGATCCAGTGGTCGTATTCGGCAACCAGCGTTGCCGGGTAGCCGAAGCGGCGGATGGTGTCGTTCACGCTGCGCTTCCGTCGCTGAGCCACGAGGTGAGGGCGCCGCGGCGCCGCGCGACGATCGCCTGCAGCAGCCGGACGAAATGGAAGACGAGACTGAGCACCGTCCACGCCGTTACGCCGAGAAGCCCGAGATCGGGGCGCGAGAACAGCATACTGACGAACAGGATCACCATGTTGGGGTTGCGGCGCGCGGTGATCAGGCGGAAATCGGTGTCGACCTTCTGCCAGACGTGGATGTGCATTCCGGCGACGTGGATGAACCAGCCCTCGATGAGCCGTTGCAGCACATAGCCGCCGACCATCACGCCCATCACCATCCAGAACACGGGTGGATCGAGCGCGAGGCCATGCGCGGCAAGGCCGACGCCCCACGCGTACCACCAGAAGGGCGGGTGCACGAGATCGAGCCCGTGATCGAAGACATTGCCCCACCACGACGAGGTGATCGTGCAGCGCGCGAGCTTGCCATCAACGGTGTCGAGCACCATGAAGACGAGGCCCGCCGCCATGCCGGTCCAGTAGTGTCCGTCCCAGAACAGGATCGTCGCCCACACGCAGAGCGCGGCGCCGATCGTCGTCACCATGTTGGGCGTCATGCCGATGCGCGCGGCGATGCGGGTGAGGACGAGTGCCCATTCGGGCCACAGGTATTTGGTGAGGATGTCGGTGACGCCCTTGTAGGCGCCGAAATAGCTCGCGCGTTCGATGGCGCGGACGTTCGCCGGGATCAGCTCGATGAGGAAGGGGCGTTCGCGCTTTCGGAGCACGGCGTTGTAGATGGTGATGCCGTCTTCATAGGCGGTGACGGCAAGCCCTTCCGCCCAGGCATCGCTGCCGGCCTCGATGGCATCGCGCACGGCTCCGGCACGGTCCGGTGGCACGTTTGCTAGCACTGGGTGACCGCCGAGGGTGAGGGCGGTGCCGGGGCGTTCAGCGATCCAACCGAACCACTGCGGGTCGAAGGCGAAGCGGGTGTCGGCGACGATGACGCCCGACTGATCCGCCTGCGGCGCGCGCGCGGCTGCGATGCGCCGGATGCGTTCGGCGGAAGACATGCCCCAGATCGGCGTTTCGTTCTTTCCTGCGAGAAGAAGCGTCGTTGGCGTGTCCACAGGTCTCTCAGTCGGTTTGCAGCCCAGCGGTGCTTATAGACGGAGAGGGAAGAGGCGCAAGTTTGGGGGCGGGCAGATACTGGCCATCCCACTGTAGTGGTGCGGCATCGGCCCACGCGCCGGCGGGCAGCGCTTCGAGTGCCTGCAGATAGGCGCGGCCCACGGCAAGCTGCGACAGGCCGCAGGCATTCGTGAACTGCGTGAGCTGGTGGCCGGGATTCCAGTTGCCCTCGATAAGCACGGGGCCGCAATCGGCAAGGCCGATGTCCCAGCCGATGAGGCCATAACCGGCGCCGATCGCCGCGTGCGCCGCGATGGCGAGCCGGACGGCGGCGTCGGCGAGGTCGCGCAGGTCGATCTCTTCGAGCGAAATGCCGGTCGCGGGGTGGCGCCGCAGGTGCCGGATGCAGCCGTCTGCCTTTCCGATGACGTCTCCGGCAGTGCCGTCCACGACGGCGGCGGCAAGACCTCCACGGCTGAAATTGTCGACCGGTCCCGATCCGCCGCCGATGCGGAGCACGAGCCCGTGCGCGGCGAGCGTTCCGCCGAGGCGGAACGTATGCACGCGCAGCGTCGGGAGGGCGCCCGGGGAGATGTCCGACAGGCGCGGCGCCGTTCGCAATGCCTGCTGGAGGAGGCCGCCGCGGCCGACGACACGCGCCAGATGTGCCGCCAGCGCGTCGGCCTGAAAGCGCGTTCCGTTGCTGTCCGCCCAGCCGTGCGCGATGCGCCGGTAGCGGGCGACGCCGCGGCCGCGCGAGCTGTAGTTCGGCTTGGCGACGATCTCGCCGTGCCGTTCGAACCAGGCGGCAACGGCGGCGGGGGAGGCCGTGCCGGAGAAGGTTTCCGGCGCCGGCAATCCCGCGTTCGCAATGGCGGCGGCGAAGCTGCGCTTGTCCTTGAGCAGGCTGGAGGCGAGCGGGATGGCGGCGGGATTGAGCAGCCGGTGAATGCCCCGGCGGTAGAGCTGCGACAGGTAATGCGCGGGGTCGACGATCCCCGAGAGCAGGCGCGCCTCGTCTTCAGGGATGCCGAGCGCGCGGCAGCGGGGGTCGTGCGTGCCGCGTCCCGCCAGCTTCCCGAGACCGGCGGCAAGCGCGCGCTGGCGCGGCGTCCAGTGCCGGAGCAACTGTTCGTGATAGAAGTCGAGCAGCGGGTCGCCGCCGAAGACCGGGGGCAGGGGGCGCGTGGTGATCATCGCCCGCCGCCCTATCGCCGCCGTGTGACGGCTTGAGGACTTATTGCGGGACACGGCGTTTTTTACGGTTTTTTCCGCCACGCGATTGCGCTAGGCAGCACGCGCGAGAGAACAGGAGAGACGCGCGCGATGGCCGAATTCACGCTTCCGAAGAACAGCAAGGTGAACGGCAAGGGCAAGGCTTACAAGGCCCCCGAGGGCGCGACGCACATCAAGACGTTCAAAATCTACCGCTGGTCGCCGGACGACAGCGAGAATCCGCGCATGGACAGCTATGAGCTCGATCTCGACAGCTGCGGGCCGATGGTTCTCGACGCGCTCATCAAGATCAAGAACGAGGTCGATCCGACGCTGACCTTCCGCCGCTCGTGCCGCGAGGGCATCTGCGGTTCGTGCTCGATGAACATCGACGGTTCGAACACGCTCGCCTGCACGAAGCCGATCGACGAAGTTAAGGGCGACGTGGCGATCACGCCGCTGCCGCACATGGAGGTCGTGAAAGACCTCGTGCCCGACTTCAAGCACTTCTACGCGCAGTACGCTTCGATCAAGCCGTGGCTGCAGACCGTTTCCACGACGCCTTCGGGCAAGGAGCGCGTGCAGTCGCCGGAAGACCGCGAGAAGCTGGACGGGCTCTATGAGTGCATCCTCTGCGCGTGCTGCTCGACGGGCTGCCCGAGCTACTGGTGGAACTCCGACAAGTTCCTTGGCCCGGCGATCCTGCTGCAGGCTTATCGCTGGCTCGCGGACAGCCGTGACGAGATGACCGGCGAGCGGCTCGATGCGCTGGAAGATCCGTTCCGGCTCTATCGCTGCCACACCATCATGAACTGCGCGAACGTCTGCCCGAAGGGCCTGAATCCGGCGAAAGCGATCGCGGAGATCAAGAAGATGATGGTGGAACGCCAGCTCTGAAGCATCCAGTGCGGTTCCTCTAAGTCGATCATTTCCCAAACGAAATAAACCATTTCGCAAGACTTGGGCCGCTAGCGTTCCCCACCATGGAAGGGTGGGTCCATAAAACTGCGATTGCCGCGCTCGTTCTCCTCGCTTCGGCGGGGACGGCGACTGCTGCGGATTGGAAATCGACCGTGACGCGGCTCATTGCCGCGCAGCACTCTTATCCGCGCAGCGCGCAGATTCGGGGTGATCAAGGTACCGCGAAGGTGCGGATCAGCGTGGATGCGGGAGGCAAGATCACGGGCGTCGAACTCGTCGAGCCGACCGGATCGCAAATCCTCGACCGCGAGGCCGTACGCATTCCGCAGAAGATCGGCACCGTGCCACCACCACCGGGCGGTCCCACCAAGCTGGTGATCCCCATCGCCTGGAAACTCACGTAAGTTTTTTCAGGACGTGCTTCAGGCGTCCTGCTTCACGATTTCCGTCATGGTGACGCCGAGGTGTTCGTCGACGAGCACGACCTCGCCGCGCGCGACGAGGCGGTCGTTCACGAAGATTTCGATCGCTTCGCCGACACGCCGATCAAGCTCGATCACCGCGCCGGGCGCGAGCTTCAGGAGCTGGCTGACTTCCACCGCCGAGCGGCCGAGCACGGCCTGCACGCGTACGGGGACATCGAACACCGATTCGAGTTCCACTGCGCCGGGCAGGCCATCGGCAGCGTCCTCCGGCGAAACTTCCGCCGCATAGGCGCGCGTGGGTTCATAATCGGGACGCAGGTCGTCCATGGTGCTTCTCCCTCGGTAAGACGCAGGCATCAGAATACGAACTCCTCGCTGCCGTCGCGGTTGTCGGCGAGAATGATCTCGCCCGTGTCCGCGAGCTGTTTTGCCACCTGAACGATCGCCTGCCGGGCTTCCTCCGCCTCGCGCAGGCGAATGGGGCCCATCAGCTCCATATCCTCGCGCAGGATACGGGCGGCGCGCTCCGACATGCTCATGAAGAAGAATTCGCGCAGTGCCTCGCCGGCGCCTTTCAGCGCCGCGGCGAGCCGGTTCTTGTCGATGTTTCGGAGCAGCGTCTGGATGCTGGCGGCATCGAGCCGCGCCAGATCCTCGAACGTGAACATCAATGAGCGGATGCGCTCGGCGGCATCGAAGGCGCGGTCTTCGAGCGCCAGCATGAAGCGCGCCTCTGCATCGCGGTCGAGGTGATTGAAAATCTCGGCCATCACTTCGTGCGTGTCGCGGCGCGCGCTGTGCGCGGGGTTCGACAGCAGATCGGCGCGCAGTGTCTCCTCGACCGTATCGAGCACATCCTGCCGCACGGCGCCGACGCGGAGCATCCTGAGCACGACATCCATCGCGGCGTCGTCCGGCAGGCGCGAGAGGACGCGTGCTGCCTGCTCGCGACCGATCCGGCCGAGCACGACCGCGGCCGTTTGCGGGTGTTCGCCGCGAAGATAGGCGGCGAGAACGTCTTCGCTGACGTTGCCGAGCGTGTCCCACGTCGTCTCGCTCGCGGGCCTGGCCGTCTCCAGAGCCGCGGGGCTGGAGAGCTCGCCGGCGAATGTGGCCAGCAGGCGCTCGGCGAGCGGGGCGGGGACCGGGCCGATTCGGGCCATCGCGGCGCTGAGCGCCCGTGCCTCATCGTTGCCGAGGTGCGCCCAGATCGCGCCGCCATGTTCACGCCCGAGCGCGACCATCAGCGCGGCGGCGCGCTCGACGCCGGTGAACGCGGCAAGCGGTTCCGCCGGTGCGGCGAGGGGTTCGGTGCGGAGGGCTGCTGCGCGGGCGCTCATGCGGCCATCCACTGGCGGACGATGGCGGCGGCGGCGGCGGGGCGCGCGGCGACGGCCTCACCGGCGCGCCGAAGCGCGGGGCTGTGGGCGGTATCGTTTGCGAAGATCTCGTGGGCGGCAGGCTGCGACGGCTCCGCAGCCGGTTCAGGCGCGGGCGTCACGACGGGCGCGCGCCGTGCGAACATGCGCAGGATCAGGAACAGTGCGGCGAGCGCAAGAATGCCGACGAGCAGGGCACGCGCGAACGGCAGGAGCGCATCCGCCGTGCCGGAAAACGCCGGTGCGGCCTCGGCGCGCGCGAAGCGTACGGTCTCGACGGTCAGCGAGTCGCCTCGCATCGCATCGAAGCCGACGGCGCCCTGCGCAAGGCGGGTGAAGCGCGCGAGTTCGGCCTTTGAGCGCGGCTGGTAGCGGGCGCCGTCCGGCCCTTCGACATGGCGGCCGTCCACCATGACCGAAACGGTGAGGCGGCGAATCTGGCCGCTGCTCCTGATCGTGGTCGTCTCGGTGCTGTTCGTGCCGGAATCGCCGGCCTCTGTAACCTGCCGTGTCTGGTCCGGTTCGATCTCTACCGAAACGACGGCGCGCACGTTGTCGCGGCCGACGATCGCACCGATCATCTCTTCGACCTGTTCGCGAAGCCGCGTTTCGATGCGGGCCTGTCGGTCGGACACGGGTGCGGCGGTCGTGATGGGGGCGGGATCAGCCGCGGCGGGGGCAGGATCGCGCAGCAGCATGAGGCCGAGCAGCGCAGCGGCCGCGCAGATCACGGCTATCAGCAGCAACTGCGACTTTCCGTTCTGCTCCAGCGCTTTCAGGGCCTGTTCCACGCGCACACGATTCCCGACTTTCAAACAATGCGGAACTGTGCGGCCCGGATGGTGAAAATGACGTAAAGAAATGGCGTGCTGCGGTGCGGTATCCTCGTGCGTCGGACGCAGAAAGGGCGGAAGACGTCCCCCGATGTCTCCCGCCCTTTGGCAGGCGCCCGCACAGGAAGGGGCGCCGGTTCTTTAATTCGGTGTCAGGCGCTTTCGCGGTCGTAGAGCGCCCGGTAGTGCTGAACGCGCGTGACGCGGAGGCCGGGCATGCCGACACGGTCCACGGCGCGCTCCCACGCCGCGAATTCCTCGGGGCTGAGGCCATAGCGCTCGCACGCGTCGTCTGCAGAGATGAGCCCGCCCTTCACCGCAGCCACGACCTCGGCCTTGCGGCGCACCACCCAGCGGCGCGTGTCCGAGGGCGGCAACGTGTCGAGCGTAAGCGGCTCCCCAAGGGGGCCGATCACTGATGCAGGGCGAAACTTCTGATTTTCCATCATTATTCTTTTGGCTCCAACACTACGCGACTGCCTTGTTGATGCACCCTAGCGCCAGACCCTTAAAAGAACGCCTAAACGCCAAGGTAAATTCTGCGGCAACAGAGCTTAACGCTGCCCTTCCCGTCTTAGTGTTTGAAATCGTTGTACCTGCCTTTAGCGAATCACCAGGACCGAGGAACCGCAAGCGCGGCCTTCGGCACCACATACGGGCTGGAACGTGCAAAAATGGTAAGCGACCTCTATATGCGCGGGCATGAGCAGCATTCCCGACCTTGCAGGCCTCCGGCCCGGCGCGCGCGTTGTCGTCGCCATGTCCGGCGGTGTCGACTCGAGCGTCGTTGCTGCGCTCGTGAAGGAAGCTGGCTACGAGACGATCGGAGTCACGCTCCAGCTCTACGACCACGGCACGGCCGTGGGGAAGGCGGGCACCTGCTGCGCGGGGAGCGATATCCACGACGCGCGGCGCGTGGCGGACCGGCTCGGCATCGCGCATTACGTGCTCGACTACGAAAGCGCCTTCAGGGACAGCGTGATCGAGGCGTTCGCCGACGAATATGTGCAGGGGCGCACGCCGATTCCCTGCGTGACGTGCAACCAGACCGTGAAGTTCCGCGATCTCCTCTCGGTCGCGCGCGACCTCGGCGCCGATGCGATGGCGACGGGGCATTATGTTCGGCGCGTGGAGGGCGCGGGCGGGGCGGAGCTTCACCGTGCGGTCGATCCGGCGCGCGACCAGAGCTATTTCCTGTTCGCGACGACGCGCGAACAGCTCGGCTATTTGCGCTTCCCGCTCGGCGGCATGGAAAAGCCCGCCGTGCGCGACCATGCGCGGCGCTTCGGCCTCGTGGTGGCGGACAAGCCGGATAGCCAGGATATCTGCTTCGTGCCTTCGGGCGACTATGCCGGGATCGTGCGCAAGCTGCGCCCCGAGGCGGGAGAGCCGGGCGAGATCGTGGACATGGGCGGCGCGGTGCTCGGGCAGCATCGGGGCCTCATCCACTATACGGTCGGTCAGCGGCGGGGCCTCGAGATCGGCGGGCTTGCCGATCCGCTCTATGTCGTGCGGCTGGAGCCGGAGACGCGGCGCGTCGTCGTCGGGCCGCGTGCGGCGCTGGGTGTTGCTGCGGCGGTGATCGGCAAGATCAACTGGCTCGGCGCGGATATCGGAGACGGTATCGACGTTCTCGCGAAGGTGCGATCGATGGCGAAGCCGGCGCCTGCGCGCTTCGATGGCCGTCGGGTGACGTTCGCGGCGCCTGAATACGGAGTCGCGCCGGGGCAGGCGTGCGTTCTGTATGATGGCGAGCGCGTGCTCGGCGGCGGCTGGATCGACGGGACGGTTTCGGCGCTGGCCGCCGCCTGACCGTTCAGGCGCTGCGCGCGACGTTCGCCCACACGGGCAGGTGATCGCTGGCGCGCTTCGCGGTGAGCGAGGTGTGGACGCCGCTCTCCTCGACCTTGAAATGGTCGGAAACGAAGATGCGGTCGAGTGTGCCGAGTGGGCGGCGCGTCGGGAAGCTGGGGCCGCAGGCGGCGCACTGGTGGTGGCGCTGGAATTCCTTGAGCGCCTTGCTGTTCACCATCCAGTCGTTGAGATCACCCATCAGGATGCTGGGGAGCTGCGTCGTTCGCTCGCCGAGATGGTCGACGAGCATCTTCGCCTGCCGCGCCCGGTAGAGCCCGGAGAGATCGAGGTGCATCCCGACGACGCGCACCGGTTCGCCGCGCACGCGGAGGTCCGCCAGCACGGCGCCGCGCGGCTCCAGCATCGGCAGGAACAGCGGTTCGCCGTGGATGATCTCGTGGTCCTTGCGCACGAGGATGGCGTTGCCATGCCAGCCGATGCTGTTCGGCCGGTTTTCGATGGGGACGGCGCGGTAGGGGCTTTCGGCCTCGATCATGTCCCGCGGGATCGCGCTCGCCCGTTCGCCGAGGCGGCGATCCGCCTCCTGAAGCGCGATGATGTCCGCATCGAGCTCGTTGAGCACGGCGAGCACGCGGTCGGGCTTGCGGAGGCGATCGAGGCCGATGGCCTTGCGCATGTTGTAGCTGGCGACACGAAGCGTCATGCGCGGGAAGATAGGAGCGCGGGGCGCAGGTTCAAAGGGTGAAGCTGCCTTCGATCACCGTGACGCAGGTTCCGCCGAGCACGGCGCGCTCGCCTTCGAGGCGGCAGGCTACGCGTCCGCCGCGTGGGCTGGCTTGGAACGCCTGGAACGCGGGCTTGCCGATCCGATCCGCCCAGTAGGGCGTCAGCATGGCGTGCGCGGCGCCGGTGACGGGGTCTTCATCGATACCCGCGCCCGCCGCGAAGACGCGGCTGACGACGTCGTAGCCATCGTCGCCGGGCGCGGTGACGACGACGAGGTGATTGCCGACCTCGCGTAGCAGACCGAAATCGGGCTTCATGGCGCGGACAGCGGCGGCATCGGGCACGACGTAGAGCCAGTTCTCGCCGGGAAAGCCGAGTACGGCTTCGGGCTGGAGGCCGATCGCCTTCACGACGTGCGGGTCCGCCGCCGCCGGCATCGGGCGGCGGGCGGGGAGATCGAGTTCGTAAGCGCCGTTTGCGCGCCGCACCTCCAGCACGCCGGCAAGACGGGTGCGGAACCGGATGCGATCGAGATCGACATCGCGCGAGAGGAGATAGTGGCCGCTCGCCAGCGTCGCGTGGCCGCACAGGTCCACCTCGATCGCGGGGGTGAACCAGCGGAGGTCGTAGTCCGCGTCCGGCGCGTCCGAGAGGATGAAGAAGGCGGTTTCGGCGAGGTTGTTCTCCTCGGCGATCGCCTGCAGCACATCGTCCGCGAGCCATGCGCTCAGCGGCATTACGGCCGCCGGATTGCCTTCGAAGGCGCGCCCCGCGAAAGCATCGATCTGGGCGAAGGGCAGCTTATTTGGCATGGCTCTCTTCCTGCGTGGCGCGCGTATCGAAATGGCCGCTCGGATCGACGTGGACGAGGATGTCGCTGCCGGGGAAGGCTTCCAGCACGCGGGCCTCGATGACATCGACGATATCGTGGGCGGCCTGCACGGTCATGTGCGGATCGACCCAGATGTGGAACTGGATGAAATCGGTGTGCCCCGCATGGCGCGTCTTGAGCTCGTGGATACCTTCGACGCCCGGAACCGCGCACACGAGCGCTTTCAACTGTTCGCGCTTCTCGTCCGGCCACTCTTTGTCCATCAGCATGTCGAGCGCGTGCCGCGCGGTCTTGAAGGCGCCCCACACCAGCCAGAGCGCGATGAACACGCCGAACAGCGGGTCCGCGCCGCGCATTCCGAGCATCGCATCGAGCACCAGCGCCGCGATGACGGAGAGGTTCAGCAGCAGATCCGACTGATAGTGCATCCGGTCCGCATCGATCGCGAGCGAACCGGTGCGGCTGACGATGACGCGCTGATAGGAGACGAGCGCCAGCGTCACCAGAATCGCGAAAATCGAAACGCCGATACCGAGTTCAGCTTCGGCTGGGGGCGTCTCGTTCGTGAACGCCTGCACCGCGCGCCAACCGATGCCGATGGCGGAAACGGTGATGAACACGGTTTGCAGGAGCGCCGCGATCGGCTCCGCCTTGCCGTGGCCGAAGCGATGATCGGCATCGGCGGGTTCGGCGGCGACGCGCACGCCGATCAGCGTGATGATCGAGGCGATGAGGTCAAGCGCAGTGTCGGCGAGCGAGCCGAGCATGGCGACCGAGCCTGTTTCCATCGCAGCCCAGCTCTTGACCGCACCGAGAACGAGCGCTGCCGAGAACGAGGCAATCGCCGCCCGGCGGGTGAGCCTGCCGCGCGCTTCGAGCCTCGCGGTGTCCATCACGGATACTGCATCGAGCGCGCCCAGCCGTTGCCGTCGCGGTCGTAGATATAGCGCTCGTGCAGGCGGCTCTCGCGGTTCTGCCAGAATTCGATTCGCGAGGGCACGACGCGGTAGCCCGACCAATGCGGCGGGCGCGGCACGTCACCGCCATCATACTTCGCGGTGAATTCGGCAACGCGGCCTTCGAGCGTCGCGCGGTCGCCCAGCGGCTGCGACTGGAAGCTCGCCCACGCGCCGATCTGCGAGGCACGGGGGCGGATGGCGAAATAGGCATCGGCATCGGCCGCACTCACCGGCTGCACGGCGCCGTCGATGCGGACCTGGCGGCCCAGCGATTTCCAGAAAAAATTGAGGTGCGCGTGCGGGTTCGCGGCAAGCTCGCGGCCCTTCCGGCTCAGCGTGTTCGTGTAGAAGGTGAAGCCGCGCGGATCGACATCCTTCAGCAGCACAATCCGCACCGAGGGCCGGCCGTCAGCATCCGCAGTGGCGAGCGACATGGCATTGGCGTCACTGGGCTCGGAAGTGGATGCTTCCTGAAACCAGCGGCCAAAGAATTCGAAGGGATCGTCGGGAAGCGTCGTCATGGCGCGCTTCATAGACCCTGCAACGCGGGGAGGGAACTCCATGTCAAAACAATTCGACTATCATCGAAATGTGGATTGACGAACGCATATGGTTCGATAATTCTGGAAATATAGAAGGGTGAGTCGGCAATGAGCATTTCAACAAGTGAAGCCGCGATCGCGGCGCTCTCCGCATTGGCGCAGGAGCATAGGCTTGCGGCGTTCCGCCTGCTCGTCGAAGCCGGGCCAGAGGGGCTTCCCGCCGGTACGGTTGCCGATCGGCTGGGGATGCCGCCATCGTCGCTATCGTTCCACCTGGCTCATCTAGAGCGGGCAGGGCTCGTTGCAAAAACGCGGCTTGGGCGAACGCTGATCTACAGCGCGCGCTTCGCAACCGCTCGCGGGCTCGCCGACTATCTCCTCGAAAACTGCTGCGGCGGACGCTCCTGCGCGGATGCCGCAGTCCCTGAACGTCTCGCCAAAGGAGCCTGACCGATGAAACGTCTGCACGTCCATGTCGCAGTGAGCGATCTCCAAGCCTCGACCCGCTTTTATTCGGCGCTCTTCGCTGCGGAGCCGACCGTGGTGAAGGCCGACTACGCGAAGTGGATGCTTGAAGACCCGCGCGTCAACTTCGCCATTTCCACGCACGACGGCGCGGCACCGGGTCTGTCTCACCTCGGCATCCAAGTGGAAAATGCGGACGAGCTGACGGAGGTTTACGGGCGTCTGCAGAAAGCGGACCGCCCCGTTCTCGATGAGGGCGCGACAACCTGCTGCTACGCGAAATCCACCAAGAGCTGGATTGCCGATCCGCAGAACATCGCTTGGGAGACGTTCCTGACCACCGGCGATGCCGTCGACTATGGCACCGGACCGGAACTCAGCCGTATCGCCGCCGATCCGGCCGTAACCGGCCAGCGCTGCTGCGGGTGAGACGATGGAGCCCTACAACGTCCTCTTCCTCTGCACCGCGAACTCGGCGCGCTCGATTCTGGCCGAGGCCATACTGAGCGAGATCGGGGAGGGGCGGTTTCGGGCGTTCAGCGCCGGTAGCCAGCCGCGCGGAGAAGTGAACCCGGCGGCGCTCGACGTGCTGCGCAGCCTTGGGCATCCCGTCCAAGATCTGCGTTCCAAGAGCTGGGACGAGTTCGCGGAACCGGGGGCTCCCAAGCTCGATTTCGTGTTCACGGTCTGCGACAACGCCGCCGGCGAGGCCTGCCCGATCTGGCCGGGGCAACCGGTGACGGCGCACTGGGGAATCCCCGATCCGGCCGCAGTCGAAGGCAGCGAAGCCGAAATTCACGCCGCCTTCTTTGATGCCTACCGGCAGCTGAAAAACCGCATCTCGCTGTTCACGGTGCTTCCCATCGCATCCATTGATCGGTTGAGCCTCAGGCATCGGCTGGCGGAGATCGGCAAGGCATGAGCCTGTTCGAACGCTATCTGACGCTGTGGGTGATCGCCTGCATCGCTGTGGGCATCCTGCTCGGATCGGCGATGCCGAGCCTGTTCGCGGTGATCGCGGGCGCGGAGGTTTACAGCGTGAACCTGCCGGTCGCCTTGCTCGTATGGCTGATGATCATCCCGATGCTGATGAAGATCGATTTCGCCGCGCTGCGGCAGGTCGGCGCGCACTGGCGCGGCATCGGCGTCACGCTCGCGCTCAACTGGGCGATAAAGCCCTTCACGATGGCGGCGCTCGGCTGGCTTTTCATCGGCTGGCTGTTCCGCCCGTTGCTGCCCGAAGCGGAGATCGAATCCTATATCGCGGGGCTTATCCTGCTCGGCGCTGCGCCCTGCACGGCGATGGTGTTCGTGTGGAGCAATCTCTGCCGCGGTGAGCCACTTTTCACGCTCAGTCAGGTCGCGCTCAACGACGCCGTGATGGTTGTCGCCTTCGCGCCGATCGTCGGCCTGCTGCTTGGTCTCTCCGCGATCACGGTGCCGTGGCAGACGCTGCTGATTTCGGTGGGGCTCTACATCGTCGTGCCGGTGATTGCAGCGCATATCGTGCGTGCGCGGTTGCTCGCGGCTGGCGGGAAAACGCGACTGCAGCGCGCGCTCGCCGCGATCCAGCCGATGTCGCTTGCCGCGCTGCTGGCGACGCTGGTGCTGCTGTTCGCCTTTCAGGGGCAGCAGATCCTCGCGCAGCCGCTCGTCATCGCGCTGCTTGCCGTGCCGATCGCGATTCAGGGCTATCTGATCTTCGGGATCGGTTATGTCGCGAACCGGGCATTTGGCGAGGCGCACTGCATCGCAGGCCCCTCCGCGCTGATCGGCGCCAGCAACTTCTTCGAGCTTGCGGTGGCGACCGCCATCAGCCTGTTCGGCATCACATCGGGCGCTGCGCTCGCGACGGTGGTGGGCGTGCTGATCGAGGTGCCGGTGATGCTGTCGCTCGTCGCGATCGTGAACCGTTCGCGCGGATGGTACGAAAAGAGCGCCTGATCGCCTCTTGCGACGCCGGAATTCCTCCCTATCTCCAGCCTGTTGTATTTCGGCAACAGTGGATTTTCCGGAGGCATTGTGGTGAGCGTAGGGACGATGAGCGATCTCTATTCGACCCTTGGTGTGCAGCGTGGGGCAAGCGATGCGGAAATCAAATCCGCCTACCGCAAGCTGGCCAAGGAACTGCACCCCGACCGCAACAAGGACAACCCGAAAGCCGCGGAGAAATTCTCCGAGGTGACGGCGGCCTACGATCTGCTTTCCGACAAGGACAAGCGTGCGCAGTACGACCGCGGCGAGATCGACGAGCAGGGCAACCCGAAGATGCCTTTCGGCTTCGGCGGCGGGCCGGGCGGTGGCTATAGCCGCACGCACACCGGCGGCGCGGGGGCCGGTGGCGAGGATTTCAGCTTTGCGGGTGCGGCGGACGATCTGCTTTCCGAGCTGTTCGGGCGCGGGCGGCGTGGCGGCGGTGGCGGTTTCGGCGGCTTCGATTTCGGCGGCGGCGCGGGGCCGCGCCAGGCGCCTGCCAAAGGCCGCAACGTTGCCTACAAGCTTGCCGTGGATTTCGCCGAAGCCGCCGAATTGAAGCCGCAGCGCGTGACGCTCGCCTCCGGCAAGACGGTGGACCTGAAACTCCCCGCCGGATTCGCCGAAGGCCAGCAGATCCGGCTTGCTGGGCAGGGCGAGGCGGGCCCGGGCGGCAACGGCGACGCCATCGTGACGCTGCGCACCGCGCCGCACCGTTTCTTCAAGCGCGACGGTGACGATATCCGCCTCGATCTGCCGATCCGGCTCGACGAGGCCGTGCTCGGCGCGAAGGTGAAGGCGCCGACGACGAGCGGTTCGGTGATGCTTTCCGTGCCGCCGGGCGCCTCTTCGGGCAAGGTGCTGCGCCTGAAAGGCAAGGGCTTCCACAAGAAGGACGGCGGGCGCGGCGATCTGCTGGTGACGCTGGCGATCGCGATTCCCGAAAGCGACGCGGCGCTGAAGGCGTTCGCGGAAGGGTGGGACAGCGGCAAGGCGCACGATCCCCGCGCCGGGATGGCATGATCCGTCTTTTCGCGCGGCTGCTCGAGGAAGAGCGGCGCGCGGTTCGCGTGGCCTTTCGCGTCGCGAAGGGTGTGTGGGACGACGGCTTCATCCACGCCGGGAACCTCGCCTATCTTTCGATGCTGGCGCTGTTTCCGTTTTTCATCGTGCTTGGCACGATTGCGGGGATGCTCGGCCGGTCCGACGCCGGGCTCGAAGCGGTCGAAGGTTTTCTGCGAACCCTGCCACCGTCCGTCGCCGGGATCGTCGGCCCGCCGATCGAGGCTGCGATGCAGGGATCGACCGGCATCCTCACCTTCTCGATTGTCGTCGGCCTGTGGACGGCGGGAAGTTATATCGAGACGATCCGCGACATCCTGCGCCGGGCCTATCATGCCGAATATGCAGCACCCGTCTGGCAGCGCCGGCTCGGCAGCCTCGCCGTGATCCTGGGCAGCGTGATGCTGATGCTGGCGGCGTTCGCGGCGCAGGTGATCATCGTCGCGGCGGAGGAGGTGGTCGTTCGCTTCCTGCCGTGGATCGACATGGTCGAGCAGATCATCGACATCGGGCGGCTGGGGCCGCTCGTGATCCTGTTCATCGCGCTCTACCTGCTGTTCCACAGCCTGACGCCGGGGCGTTTCCGCAAGCAGGGGCCAAAATGGCCGGGGGCCGCCGTTACCGCGGGCGTATGGGTGGGGGCGACGCTGATCCTGCCGCGCCTGCTTGCCGACGTTTCCACCTACGATCGCTTCTACGGGCCGCTCGCGGGCGTAATGATCACGCTCCTGTTCTTCTTCATTGCGGGCATGGGATTCGTGATCGGCGCGGAGCTAAACGCGGCACTGGCAATGGAACCCGAAAATGGGCAAAAGGACGCGGAATCGGGGGGACAACCGAAAGGCTGAAAGCAGACATGGCTGGATTGTTGCAGGGAAAACGCGGGCTGATCATGGGGCTCGCGAATGAACGTTCGCTGGCGTGGGGGATTACAAAGGCGCTTGCGGATCATGGTGCGGAACTCGCGTTCAGCTATCAGGGCGAAGCGCTGGAAAAACGCGTGCGCCCGCTCGCCGAAAGCGTCGGATCGGATTTCCTGATCGATTGCGACGTTTCCGACATGGCAGGGCTCGATGCCGCGTTCGAAACGCTGGCGGCGCGCTGGCCGACGATCGACTTCCTCGTCCACGCCATCGGCTTTTCCGACAAGAACGAGCTGCGCGGCAAATATGTCGATACCAGCCTCGAAAACTTTCTGCTGACCATGAACATCTCCGCCTACAGCTTTGTCGCGGCGACGCGCCGCGCGCGGGCGATGATGCCGAATGGCGGCTCGGTGCTGACGCTCAGCTACTACGGCGCCGAGAAGGTGGTTCCGCACTACAACGTGATGGGCGTGGCGAAGGCCGCGCTTGAAACGAGCGTGAAGTATCTCGCGATGGACCTCGGGCCGGAGAACATCCGTGTGAACGCGATTTCCGCCGGGCCGATCAAGACGCTGGCGGCGAGCGGTATCGGCGACTTCCGCTACATTCTGAAGTGGAACGAACTGAACAGTCCGCTGCGGCGCAACGTCACCATCGAGGACGTAGGCGGCGCGGCGCTTTACCTGCTTTCCGACCTCGCCAGCGGGGTGACGGGCGAGATCCACCATGTCGACGCCGGCTACAACGTGATCGGCATGAAGGCCGAGGACGCGCCGGACATCGCGCTCGCCTGATGTTCAACAGCTTCGGCCGCATCTTCCGGTTCACGACGTGGGGCGAAAGCCACGGCCCGGCGCTCGGCGTCGTCGTCGACGGCTGCTCGCCGGGGATCGCGCTCTCCGAGGCCGATATTCAGCCGTGGCTCGACAAAAGGAAGCCCGGCCAGTCCCGCCACACGACGCAGCGGCGCGAGCCCGATAAGGTGAAAATCCTTTCGGGCGTGTTCGAAGGCAAGACCACGGGCACGCCGATCTCGATGATGATCGAGAACGTCGACCAGCGTTCGAAAGACTACGGCGACATCGCCGAGAAATACCGGCCCGGCCATGCCGACTACACGTACGACCAGAAGTACGGCTTCCGCGACTATCGCGGCGGCGGGCGTTCGTCGGCGCGCGAGACGGCGGCGCGCGTGGCGGCGGGGGCGGTGGCGCGGAAGGTGATCGCGGGTGTCGGCATCCTTGGGCATGTCGTCGAGATCGGCGGCGATCGCGTGGAGCGGTTCGCGGCGCACACGCTCGGCGACAACGACTTCTGGTGCGCGGACCCGGATGCGGCGAAGCGCTGGGAGGTGCTGCTCGACAGCGTGCGCAAGTCCGGTTCATCGGTGGGCGCGGTGGTCGAAGTGTTCGCGAGCGGGGTTCCCGCAGGCTGGGGCTCGCCGCTCTATGCGAAGCTCGACGGAGAGCTTGCGGCGGCGATGATGTCGATCAACGCTGTGAAGGGCGTCGAGATCGGTGACGGTTTCGCGGCGGCGCGCCTGCGCGGCGAGGACAATGCCGACCGGATGCGGCCGGGCGCAGGGGCGGGCGATCCGCCTGTGTTCGACACGAACCACGCCGGCGGCGTGATGGGCGGTATTTCGACCGGGCAGGACGTCGTCTGCCGTATCGCACTGAAGCCGACTTCGTCGATCCTGACGCCGGTGCAGACGATCACGCGCTACGGCGAGGCGGTGGAGGTGATGACCAAGGGGCGGCATGACCCCTGCGTCGGCATTCGCGCCGTGCCCGTTGCCGAGGCGATGATGGCCTGCGTGCTTGCAGACGCCTTCCTCATGCACCGCGCACAGGTGGGATGACGGATCGAGTTGCGCGGCGGCTGCGCATCCATGGCCGCGTGCAGGGGGTTTGGTTCCGCGCATGGACGCTGGAAACCGCGCAGGGTCTCGGCCTCGATGGCTGGGTACGCAACCGCATCGACGGCACGGTGGAGGCGCTCGCCGTGGGCTCCGACGAAGGCATCGAAAAGCTGATCACGGCCTGCCACGAAGGCCCGCCCGCCGCGAAGGTGGAGCGCGTTGAGGTAGAGGAGGCGAAGGGCATCGTGCCGCGCGGCTTCAAGAAGAAACCAACCGTTTAGAACCGCTCCTGTAAACTGAGACGTGAAAACGCCCGCGCGGTGTCGCGGCTGCCGTGTCACGCCCTCGTCCGGATACCGGCAAGGAGATTGGATCATGTTCAGATTTCTTGGCGCGTTGGCAGCGACTTCGCTGCTCAGCTTTCATGCGGCCGCCGCTGTCATCAGCGCGGATTTCCGCACGGAAGCAGACCTGCCGGACTATAGCGCGCGCGGGGCGCTCGTCCATGAACGGACAGGGTCCGTGCTGGGCGCCGGCAACGAGCTCGACAGCAGTGATTTCGTGAGGAATCCCAGCCATTGGGGCGGCGGTATCGTTCACGTGGACTGGGACGCGGCGACCAACGTGCTGACGCTCGATTCGCGCGACACATGGGATTTCCAGACGTTCATTCTGGAAATCGGCAATATCGTGTTCGACAGCGCGCAGAAAATCGTGGGGCTGTCGGTGATTTCCGATGGCCTCGTAACGCGTGAGGGCGGCGCGCCGATCCTGAACTTTACCGACGACGGGCTATCGATCGGGTATCAGAGCGGCCGGTACGACGTTTTCAATTTCACCGGGCGCGAGGCGAGGTTCCAGGTGATCCTTGCCGATATCGCGGACGCTGCGCCGATACCCGAGCCGGGTACACTGGCACTGCTGGGTCTCGGAATCGTCGGACTTGCCGCGCTACGGCGGTCCCGCGCCCGCGCCTGAGCGGACAGGCGCTCAGTCCGCGAAGGGGTCCGTCACGAGGATCGTGTCTTCGCGTTCCGGGCTTGTCGAGACGAGCGCCACCGGGCAGCCGATGAGTTCCTCGATGCGGCGGACGTACTTGATCGCCTGCGCGGGGAGCTGTGCCCAGCTGCGCGCGCCGGCGGTCGATTCGTGCCAGCCGTCGAACGTCTCGTAGATCGGCTTCGCGGCGGCCTGCGCGGCGGGGTGGGCCGGCAGGTGGTCGTAGTGGACGCCGTTTACATCGTAGCCGGTGCAGATCTTCAATTCTTCGAAACCGTCGAGCACGTCGAGCTTGGTGAGCGCGATTCCGGTGACGCCGGAGACGGCGATCGACTGGCGCAGCAGCGCGGCGTCGAACCAGCCGCAGCGGCGCTTGCGGCCGGTGACGGTGCCGAACTCGTGGCCGCGCTCGCCGAGGCGCTGGCCCGTTGCATCGTCGAGCTCGGTGGGGAAGGGGCCGGAGCCGACGCGCGTCGTGTAGGCCTTGACGATGCCGAGCACATAGCCGGTCGCGGACGGGCCGAGGCCGGAGCCGCCGCTCGCGGTACCCGCGATCGTGTTCGAGCTGGTGACGAACGGATAGGTGCCGTGGTCGACATCGAGCAGCACGCCCTGCGCGCCTTCGAAGAGGATGCGCTTGCCCGCGCGGCGCGCCTCGTTGAGGCCGACCCATGCCGGACCGGCATAGGGCAGCACCTCGGGCGCGATGGCTTCGAGATCGGCGATGAGCGCGTCGCGATCGATCGGATCGACGCCGAAACCGGCGCGCAGCGCGTTGTGGTGCGCGAGCAGGCGGTCGATCTGCGGGCCTGCCTCATCGAGGTGCGCAAGGTCACAGACGCGCAGCGCGCGGCGGCCGACCTTGTCCTCATAGGCGGGGCCGATGCCGCGCCGGGTGGTGCCGATCTTGCCGGCGCCGCTCGCGTCCTCGCGCAGCGCGTCGAGATCGCGGTGGAAGGGGAGGATCAGCGGGCAGGTCTCGCTGATCACGAGATTCTCCGGACTGATCGCAACGCCCTGGGCCGTCAGCTTCTCGATCTCGGCCTTGAGGTGCCACGGATCGAGCACGACGCCGTTGCCGATCACCGAGGGCGTGCCGCGCACGATGCCCGAAGGCAGCAGGCTCAGCTTGTAGGTGTTGTTGCCGACGACGAGCGTGTGGCCCGCATTGTGACCGCCCTGGAAGCGCACGACGACATCGGCGCGGGCCGATAGCCAGTCGACGATCTTGCCCTTGCCCTCGTCGCCCCACTGGGCGCCGATCACGGTCACATTGGCCATTTCGGGGACGTCTCCATTCAGCGTCGATACACGGCGGCACTCACTAGGGTTGAAGCGCACGTGCGTCCACGGCTTTTGCATGGGAGGCGAAGGTTATTCGCTCTATCACGCGTATGGAACACGAAGGCTGGGAGATGAAATGCGGGCGAAGCTGATTCTTGGGACGATGGCGCTCGTGCTGGCGGGTGCGGCGGCAGAGGCGCAGCAGCGGCCGCGCTTGGGCGGCGGGCTGATGGCCTGTCGCGCCGACATGGAGACGCTGTGCGGCAGCGACAAGGCCGACAAGCCCAAGGTGCGCCAGTGCATCATCGAGAATCGCGACAAGGTTTCGGAGGACTGCAAGCGCGCGCTCGACGCGATGCGCAACGGCCCCGGCGCGGGCGCGATGCCGACCGTGACGGTGAGCTACGGGAACGACGCGCGGCAGGCGATCGACTTCTACCGCGCGAAAGGTGCCGGGCCCGCACCGCTCATCGTGTTCATCCATGGCGGGGCGTGGAGTCTTGGGGACAAAAGGCAGGCTTCCGGGCGGAAGCCGGAGCACTTCACGGGCGAGGGCTATGCCTTCGCATCGATCAACTACCGGCTGGTGCCGCAGGCGACCGTGGAACAGCAGGCGGCGGACGTTGCCTCTGCGATCGACATGCTGCGGTTCCGCGCGGCGGAATACGGCATTGATCCGAACCGGATCGCGCTGATGGGGCATAGTGCCGGGGCGCACCTTGCGGCGCTGGTGGCGACCGATCCTCAATATCTGAAGGCGGCGGACGTGCCGATGGGCGCGGTGAAGGCGGTCGTGCTGCTGGATGGCGCGGGGTATGACGTGGCGGCGCACATGAAGACGGGCGGACCGGTCGTGCAGAAGCTGTATGGCCCGGCATTCGGGGACGATCCGAAACGGCAGGCTGCGCTATCGCCGATGACGCATACCGCGCCGCCGAATACCGCTGCGTGGCTGGCGCTTTATGTCGAGGGGCGCGATGCGTCGCTCGGACAATCGCGAGCGCTGGTGCAGGCACTTGAAAAGGCAGGCACCAAGGCGCGGGCGGTGGCTGTGCCGGACAGCAGCCACGGTGAACTCAATCAGGATTTGGGTGCGGATGGCGACTCTGCGACGGCGGACGTCGACGCGTTCCTGAAGGCGGCGCTTTAGAGTTTGATGAGTTCGCCGTTTTTCAGCGCGTAGTCGCAGCGCAGCCGCGCGGGCGTATCGACGTCGGTGAGCGCGGCGACCGTCGTCCAGCCCTCGGCACGCAGTTTGGCGGCCTGCGCGGCTTCGCCGAGCGGCACGAACAGACGGCGGCGGCGAGAGGCGCCGAGGCCCGCGTCAACAAGGCCGTCGACGTAGAGCGAGAAGCCCACCGCCGTTTCCTCGCCGCCGCCGGGGTGGCGCACGAGATAGGTGCCGCCGCGGCCGACCTCACCGCGTACGCCCGCGGCGAACACGGAGAAGCCGATCCACGTCTGGTATTCGAAGCCGTGGCGTTCGGTGGGATCGATGGTGACGGCGGCGTGCGGGGCAGCAGTCGCCACCAGCCGTTCGAGGCCCGCGATGCGCGTGTCGAGCGCGCCTGCGGCGCCGAGCGCCTTGAGGCGCGCGAGCGCGGTATCGGCGGGGCCGGCGGCTTCGATGAGCGTGCTGTACTGCGCGGCGCCGAGTGCCTGCAGCGCGGCGGCATCCTTGCCGTCGAGCGCGGTCTGGACGTCGGCGAGCGGTGCGGTGACGGGCCACGGCCCGGCGGCGAGCGTGCCGACGAGATCGGGAAGGGTGAGGTCCACCGACATGTCGGTGAGGCCCGCCGCTGACAGGGCTTCGAGCGCGATGCCGAGGAGTTCGGCGACGGCGTCGACGTGATCGGAGCCGATCAGTTCGGCGCCCATCTGCATCGCCTCGCGCTGCGGGCCGACCTGTGCCGGACGCACGCGGAGCACGGGGCCGCCATAAGCGAGGCGCAGCGGTCGGGCGATGTGCGCCATGCGCGTCGCGGCGATGCGGCCGACCTGCGCGGTGATATCGGGACGGAGCGCCAGCGTGCGCTGCGACAGCGGATCGACGAAACGGAGCAGATCCTGCGGGCGTGCGGAGGAAAGGCGCGTGACGAGGCTGTCCTCGAACTCCACGAGCGGCGGCGAGACGCGCTCGTAGCCATGCGCCGAAACCTGATCCAGCAACGTGCGGAGCAGGTCGGCGGCCGCCTCGGCCTGCGGCGGCAGGCGGTCGCGGAAGCCTTCGGGGAGCAGGCCCTTGGAGATCGGATCGGTCATGGTGGCCCGGCTCTAGCGGCGTGCGCGGCCCGAAACAAGGTTCAGGCCGCGCATACCATTACTTAGAAGCGAAGGGCCTTCACGTCCTTCACGCCATCGAGCTTGCAGAGCGTCCACAGCAGCGGATCGGCGATGTCACCGTCGACCGACAGCAGCAGGATCGCCTCGCCGCCCTGACCGCGGCGACCCAGGTGGAAGGTGCCGATGTTGACGTTCGCCTCGCCAAGCGCGCTGCCGACCTTGCCGATAAAGCCCGGCTTGTCTTCATTCGCGATGAACAGCATCGAGCCGTCGAGATCGGCTTCGACCTTGATGCCGAACAGTTCGACGAGGCGCGGGTGCTTCATGCCGAACAGCGTGCCCGCGACCGAGCGTTCGCCTTCCTCGGTCTTCACCGTCACGCGCAGCAACGTGTGGTAGTCCGTCTCACGTTCGTGGCGGACTTCCGCGATTCCGATGTCGCGCTCGCGGGCAATGTGAACAGCGTTAACCATGTTCACCGTGTCCGAAATCGGGCGCATCAGGCCGGTGATGACCGCGCTGGTGATCGGCTTGATGTTGAGCTCGGCGGCTGCGCCTTCGACCTCGACCGTGACGTGGCTGATCGCACCCTTGGCGAGTTGGCCCGCGAGCAGGCCGAGCTTTTCGGCAAGCTCGATGTAGGGACGCACGCGCGGCGCTTCCTCGGCGGAGAGCGACGGCACGTTGAGCGCGTTGGTGACGGCGCCCGAGAGCAGGAAGTCCGAGATCTGCTCGGCGACCTGAATGGCGACGTTCACCTGCGCTTCGTCGGTAGACGCGCCGAGGTGCGGCGTCGAGATGAAGCCGGGCGTGCCGAAGAGGGGGCTTTCGTGCGCCGGTTCGGTGACGAAGACGTCAAGGGCGGCGCCCGCGATGTGACCCGAATCGAGCAGTTCCTTCAGCGCCGCCTCGTCGATGAGGCCGCCGCGTGCGCAGTTGATGATGCGGACGCCCTTTTTCGTCTTCAGCAGGTTGTCGCGGCTGAGGATGTTGCGCGTCGAATCGGTGAGCGGCGTGTGCAGCGTGATGAAGTCCGCGCGGGCGAGGAGCTGGTCGAGCTCTACCTTTTCGATGCCGATATCCTCGGCGCGCTCAGGCGTGAGGAACGGATCGAACGCAACGACCTTCATCTTGAGGCCCAGAGCGCGCTCAGCGACGATCGAGCCGATGTTGCCCGCGCCGATGAGGCCGAGCGTCTTGCCCGTGACCTCGACGCCCATGAAGCGGTTCTTTTCCCACTTGCCGGCCTGCGTGGAAGCGTCGGCCTCCGGAAGCTGGCGGGCGAGCGCGAACATCAGCGCGATGGCGTGCTCGGCGGTGGTGATCGAGTTGCCGAACGGCGTGTTCATCACGACGACGCCCTTCGCCGAGGCGGAAGGGATGTCGACGTTGTCGACGCCGATGCCGGCGCGGCCGACGACCTTCAGGTTGGTCGCGGCTTCGAGGATATCGGCGGTGACTTTCGTGGCCGAGCGGATGGCGAGGCCGTCGTACTGGCCGATGATGGCCTTGAGCTCGTCCTTGGTGAGGCCGGGCTTCTCGTCGAACTCGACGCCGCGCTCCTTGAAGATCGCGGCGGCCTTCGGGGACATTTTATCGGAAATCAGGACTTTAGGCATGGTTCAGACACCTTCCTTGTCGTCATACCGGCGAAGGCCGGTATCCATTCAACTGTCGGGATGGGCCCCGGCCTTCGCCGGGGTGACGGTTATTGCGAGATGACGGTTTCGAAGGCCCAGTCGAGCCAGGGCGTCAGCGCCTCGATGTCGGCGGTTTCGACGGTGGCGCCGCACCAGATGCGGAGGCCTGCGGGCGCGTCGCGGTAGCCGTTGATGTCGAGCGCCGCGTTTTCCTTTTCGAGGAGCGAGGCGATCTTCTTCGGCGTTTCGGCGTCGGCGCGCGGGTCCGTGATCTTGAGGCAGACGCTGGTGTTCGAGCGCGTCGCGGGATCGACCGCGAGGTTTTCGATCCACGGCGTCTTTTCGACCCACGCATTGAGCGCGGCCGCATTGGCATCCGCACGGGCGGCGAGGGCTTTCCAGCCGCCGAGCCCGTCCGCCCATTCGAGCGCGTCGATATAGTCTTCGACGCAGAGCATCGAGGGGGTGTTGATCGTCTCGCCGACGAAGACACCTTCGATCAGCTTGCCGCCCTTGGTCATGCGGAAGATCTTCGGCAGCGGCCATGCGGGCGTGTAGGTTTCAAGCCGCTCGACCGCGCGCGGGGAAAGGATGAGCACGCCGTGCCCGCCTTCGCCGCCGAGAACCTTCTGCCAGGAGAAGGTGGTGACATCGAGCTTGTCCCACGGCAGGTCCTGCGCGAACGCGCCGGAAGTGGCGTCGGCGAAGGTGAGGCCTTCGCGGTCCGCCGGAATCCAGTCGCCGTTCGGCGCGCGGACGCCCGAGGTGGTGCCGTTCCAGGTGAAGATGACGTCGCTGGCGAAATCGACGGTGCCGAGGTCCGGCAGTTCGCCGTAGGGCGCCTTCAGCACTGTGGGGTCGAGCTTCAGCTGCTTGGCGACATCGGTGACCCAACCTTCACCGAAGCTCTCCCAAGCGATCGTCGTGACGGGGCGTGCGCCCAGCATCGACCACATCGCCATTTCCACCGCGCCGGTGTCCGAGGCGGCGACGATACCGATGCGGTAATCGTCCGGCACGCCCAGCACCTTGCGGGTGAGGTCGATGGCGAGCTTCAGGCGCGCCTTGCCGAGCTTGGCGCGATGCGAGCGGCCGAGCACGTCGAGATTGAATTTCAGGGGATCCCAGCCGGGGCGCTTGGCGCAGGGGCCGGAAGAAAACTGGGGGCGAGCGGGCAGGGTGCCCGGTTTCGTAACGTCAGTCATAATCTCTCCTTACAGAGAGCGCGCGCCGCGTTGGGACGGCGTGGCCCGCCGCCGCTCATAGAGATGCGCGGCGAAGAGTCAAATGGCCATTTTGTGGCAAGGGGTCTCGATGCTACAGGCGGGGGGGATAAGGTCCGGGGGAGTTCGCAATGCGTCTCAATGATTGTCACAATATCGCGGATTTCCGCAAACTTGCGAAAAAGCGCCTGCCTGCGCCTGTGTTCCACTACATCGACGGCGCGGCGGACGACGAGATTACGCTGGCGCGGAGCACGGCCGCGTTCAACGACTGCGACCTGGTGCCGCGCGTTCTTGCGGGCGTGGAAACGGTCGACATGTCCACCACGCTGTTCGGCAAGCGCATCGAGATGCCGCTGTTCCTCTCGCCGACAGCACTTCAGCGCCTGTTCCACCACGACGGTGAACGTGCCGTGGCGCGCGCGGCGGAAAAGTTCGGCACGTTCTGCGGGATTTCCAGTCTTGCGACCGTGAGCCTCGAAGAGATCGGGCGCACGATTTCCACGCCCAAGCTGTTCCAGTTCTATTATCACAAGGACAAGGGCCTCAACAGCGCCATGATCCAGGCGGCGAAGGCCGCCGGGTTCGATGCGCTGGCGCTCACCGTGGACACGATCGTCGGCGGCAACCGGGAGCGCGATTTCCGCACCGGCTTCACATCGCCGCCGAAGCTGACGCTTGCCAGCATGTTCAGCTTCGCCACGCACCCGTCGTGGACGCTGAATTACCTGCTGCGTGAGCGATTCGAACTTTCGAACCTCAAGGATCACATCAAGCAGGGCAGCAACACGGCGGTGACGGTGAGCGAATATTTCACCTCGCTGCTCGACCAGACGATGGACTGGAAAGCCGCCGAACAGATTCGCGCCGAATGGGGCGGGCCGTTCTGCCTGAAGGGCGTGATGTCCGCGGAGTGCGCACGCCGGGCGATCGATATCGGCGCGAGCGCGATCATGATTTCGAACCACGGCGGGCGCCAGCTCGATGGTTCGCGCGCGCCGTTCGATCAGCTCGCGGAGATCGTCGATGCCGTGGGTGATCGGCTGGAGATCATCCTCGACGGCGGCGTCCGGCGCGGCACGCATGTGCTGAAGGCGCTGTCGCTGGGTGCGCGCGCGGTTTCCGGCGGGCGGCTCTATCTCTATGCGCTTGCGGCGGCCGGGCAGCCGGGTGTCGAACGCATCCTCGGCAAGCTGCGCGGCGAGATCGAGCGCGACATGAAACTGATGGGCGCCCGAACGCTTGCGGACCTCTCGCGCGAGAACCTGCGTTTCCGCTAGGCGGCAGCCGGAATTTTCTGTGCCTTGTCATCGACCTGCGCGGCGATGCCGCCGCCTCGGCGCTTGGCGATGTACAGGGCTTCGTCGGCGCGGCTGATGAGGGGCTCGAGATCCTCGGCGCGGTCGTCTGAAACGGCGTAGCCGATGCAGGTGGAGATCTTCGCGACCCGCCCGCCGAGCCGGAACGGCTGGCGGATCGCCGCCTCTATGCGCCGCGCGAGCACGGCGGCCTCCTCCGGGTGCTTCATGCCGCACTGGACGACCGCGAACTCGTCGCCGCCAAGCCGCGCCGCCATGTCGGTCTCGCGGATGATGTAGGTGAGCCGCTTGGCGACTGCCGCGAGCAGCGCGTCGCCCACGGGGTGGCCGAGCTCGTCGTTGACGGTCTTGAAGCCGTCGAGATCGAGGCAATGGACCGCGACGAGTCCGGCGCGCGAATTGAGGGTGACGTGCTCCTCGAACCATTCGCGAAGCGCGAGGCGGTTCGGGAGATCGGTGAGGCCGTCGGTGCGCGCGAGATTGCCGAAGGTGATGCGCCGGCTGATCTCCCGTACCGTGAAACGGTAGCGATCGAGCAGGCTGCGGATGCCGCCGGCGAGCAGCGCGGTCATCATCGCGGCGGTGGCCCAGTAACTCTCGTTCGGCACCATGAAGGCCGAAACGATGCCGGGGACGAGGCCGATGACCATGCTGGCGATCGCAAGGCGTGGCCGCAGCGCCATTCCAGCGGAAACCCCGGCGCCGTAGCCAACGAGTAGGGCAACGGTAAACAGGTGCGCTTCGGTTGCGGGCAGCATGAAGACGCGCGCACCATATGCGCCGAGACACACTGCAAAGGCGAGATACGCCGCCGCAAAGTGCCGCTCCAGACGCTGCGCGCGTTCGACGCCGAGCCCGGTATCGAACGCCTCCTTGCGGCCGCCAAAGGCGACGGCGAGACGGATGAGGCTCGTGAGCGTTCCGGCGGCCACGAGGAGGGCGAGCGTAATGTCGCCGGTTTGGTGGACCACCAGGGTGCCGCCCGTGATGAAACTTACGGTCATGATCAACGAGGGGATGAGCGCCGCGTAGATGCTGCGCACCAGATCCACATAGATGCCGTCGAGCACGGTCTCTGCCCGCGGGAAAAACGCCCGTTTCATACGCTACCTACTATCCCGCAACTCTTCCTTAGCTCTCTCAGGAGCGGTTGGTACGACGTTTCCCTATGCGGATTGAGGCAAGGTTAACGTGTGCGTCAAATGCGATGGACCGAGAGGGGCGGGGCCGGTTGCGAGGGACGCTTGCCGCGCTAAAAGAGAGGCATGTGGGGTCGCTTTCTTTCCGCCTTGTCGCTCATTGCCGTTGCGGCCTGCTCGGGCGGAGCGCCGCCGGTTTCCGAGCGGCCGCCGGAAGCGCGGCCGCCCGATAGCGCGGCGGCCTGCTTCGCGCGGCTCGACCGGATTCCGGGGCTGAAGTACCGCAAGCTCGACCCGCATGTTGAAGGCCAGTGCGGATACGAGGACGCGGTGCTGCTGCTCGATATCGGCGTGCCCGTCGCCGGGCTGAAGGCGGTTTCGTGTCCGGTCGCCGAATCGCTCTACCGGTGGGTGCATGAAGGTGTGCGCCCGGCGGCGCGCGATCATTTCGGCGCCGACGTCGTCCGCATCCAGAGCTACGGCACCTATGCCTGCCGCACGCGCAACAGCCAGCCGGGCGCGCGGCTTTCCGAACATGCGCGGGCGAACGCGGTCGATATCGCGAGCTTCACGCTGGCGAACGGCCGCACGGTCGCGGTGAAATCCGGCTGGCGCGGGCCGGGCGACGAGCAATCATTCCTGCGCGCCGCGCACCGCGCCGGCTGCGCGCGGTTCAACATCGTGATCGGCCCCGATGGCGACGCTTTCCATCAGGATCACCTGCATCTCGATATGGGGCGCGGGCCATATTGCCGCTGACGCGAGCGGTTTTCGACGCTAGAGACGCCTGAATGGATGACAAGACCACAGTTTCGCACCGCACCTTCCCTTCGGCGGAAGAGGATGCGGCGGTAGCCGCCAACACGACCCCGATCCCGCAGACCGAGCACCCGAGCTACCGGCTGGCTTTTCAGGACCAGGATTTCCTGCTGCGCGAGGAGCTGCGGCCGATCCGTTTTCAGCTCGAGCTGCTGAAGCCCGAGATGCTGCTGAAAGAGCACGGCATCGCCTCCACCTTCGTGCTCTATGGATCGGCGCGTATCCCGTCTCCTGAAACGGCCGACGCGCTCGTTGCGGCGGCGCGGACGGACTGGGAGAAGCGGGTCGCCGAGCGGCTGCGCGCCAAGGCCAAATATTACGAGGAAGCCTACAAGCTCGCGTACCTCGTCTCCTCGCTACCACGCGAGGACGGCGAGCGGCATTTCGTGGTCTGCTCGGGCGGCGGGCCTTCGATCATGGAGGCGGCGAACAAGGGCGCGCACGATGCGGGCGGCGAATCCGTCGCGCTCAACATCGTGCTCGAACATGAGCAGCTGCCGAACCGGTACGTGACCCCGGCGCTTTCGTTTCAGTTCCACTATTTCGCGCTTCGCAAGATGCACTTCCTGATGCGCGCCAAGGCCGTGGCGGCGTTCCCCGGCGGCTTCGGCACGTTCGACGAGCTGTTCGAGACGCTGACGCTCATCCAGACGCGCAAGGTGAAGCCGTTCCCCGTGCTGCTGTTCGGGCGCGAATTCTGGGAGCGGATCATCAACTTCGAGGCGCTTGCCGAGGAAGGCACGATTTCGCGCGACGACCTCTCGCTGTTCCACTTCGTGGAGACAGCCGAAGAAGCATGGGAAATCGTGGCGGGCTTCTACGAGATTTCTGCTATGGGTGGCCCCTGCTAGGGCGAACCTGAACGACAGCGCCCGAACCGGGGAGGGGGATGGGCGAAGCGCGGGACAGCGCGGCACGCATCGAGGCGCTCGACGTCCTGCGCGGCATCGCCATTCTCGGCATCATGCTGCTCAACATCTGGGGTATGGGCAGCGTCCCCGGTATCGCCTCCGATCCACGCATTTCCGGTTGGGCGCTTTCCGACCGGGTGGTCTGGTGGGTGCAGCAGCTCTTCGTTGAAGGGACGATGCGCGGGCTGCTTTCGCTGCTGTTCGGCGCGGGGTTCGTGATTCTCGCTACACGCCCCAGCGGCACTCGCTCGGCGCTGTCGATCTACTATCGGCGCATGGCCGCGCTTATCGTGTTCGGCCTCATCCACGGCTACCTGCTGATGTGGCCGGGCGACATCCTGCTCATCTACGGGATCGCCGGGCTGTTCCTGTTTCCGTTCCGCGACCTTCCGGCGCGTGCGCTCATCGGCCTTGGGCTCGGCGGAATCGCGGTTCTTACCGCGATCGGTGCTGCGGCGGTCGTCGAAGGGATGAACACGCGCGAACACGCGGAGGCCGCGATCGCCGCAGGGGCGGGCGACGAGGACGAGCGCATCGTTGCGTGGCAGGACTATCTCGCCGCTATCCAGCCGGACCTTGAGGCGGATGCACACTCGCGCGCGGCGCGGCAGGGCAGCCTTGCCGACAACATCGCCTACAAGGCGACGATCGCCAGTGAGTGGAACGATCTTGCCGGGCTCAGCTGGTGGTCGCTCGATGCGGTGGCGACGATGCTGGTGGGTGCCGGGCTGTTCAAGGCCGGCTTTCTTGGCGGCGGATTACAGCGCGAAACTTATCTCAAGGTCGCGCTTGCCGGTTACGCGATCGGTGTTCCCATCAATTTCATCGAGGCGGAGCAGGCAGTCGCTGCCGGGTTCATGGTGCCGATTCCGATTTCGGAGGTCACCTACCAGATCGGGCGGCTGGCGACGACGCTGGGGCACACGGGCCTTGTGCTTGCGGCTTTGCAGACCGTGGGCGGGCGACGCGTACTCGGAATCTTCGCGGCGCCGGGGCGGATGGCATTCACCACCTATATCGGCGAGACGCTGATCGGGCAGTGGCTGCTTTTCCCCGGCTTCGCGCTCGGGCTGCACGGGAAAGTCTCGATCGCGCAGAGCTGGCTGATCGCGCTTGGTATCGCGGTCGTTTTGACCGCGTTCGCCACGTGGTGGCTCGGCCGCTTCAGAATGGGGCCGCTCGAATGGCTGTGGCGCTGGCTCACCTATGGCCAGCGCCCAGCATTCATTCGGAGTTAGTGCGTTGCTTCCGCAGGTGCGGCTTCCGCGGGAGCGGCGGCAGCGGGCGTAGCTTCAGCGGCAGCAGCGTCGGCCGGAGCCGCAGCGGCGGGCGCTTCGGCAACCGCCGGCGCGGCGGGCAGCGGCAGCGGGCTGTCGCTCTGCGAATTGAGGTAGACGAGCAGGTCGGCACGATCCTGCGGCTTCGAGATGCCCGCGAAGCTCATCTTGTTGCCGGCGATGTACTTACGAGGCGATTCGACCCAGTGGCTGAGTTCGTCCCAGCCCCAGTTGCCGCCATGGCTCTTCACGGCGTCCGAATAGGCGAAGCCGGCGAGGTGCGCGACCTTGGCGCCGAGAATGCCATAAAGGTTCGGACCCTGGCCGTTGGCACCGCCCTTGTTGACCGTGTGGCAGGCAGCGCACTTCTTGAACTGCGCTTCACCCTTCGCCGGGTTGGCGGTGGCGAGGAACGCGGCGATCGGCTGCACGGCTTCGGCAGCACCGGCGCCGGCGTCAGCCTCGACCTCGACGCCTTCGACGACGTAGCCCTTCGTTTCGGAGTGGCCAGGCGCGTAGACGAATCCCGTGAGGATCGACAGGCCAAGCACCGCAATCGCGGCCGCGAGCACCCAGCCGATAATCTTGTTCCATTCGTAACTGTCCACTGCGCCCTCCGAAGAGCGGGGCCTTTCTCTGAAGCCCCCCGGTTCAAAATCGCGCGGAACATAGTTTCAGGAGTCGGGATTGCCAAGCTCCAGATCGCCGCAGGCTGCGCTTGACGTGGGAAGCCCCCGCGCCGCAAAGAGCGCGGCGATGCAGAACTATCCCGAATCCGCCGCGCGGCTCGTTGAAGAGCTTGCGCAAGCCGCTGAAAAAACGCCGGAAACCGCCGTTGCCTTTCAGGGCGCGCCCGGCGCCTATTCGCATCAGGCCGCGCGAGAGATGGGGCAGGGTGCGCCGACACTGCCGTGTCTTTCCTTCTCCGACGCCATCGATGCGGTGCGCGAGGGGCGTGCGGGGCGGGCGATCATCCCGATCGAAAACTCGCTGCACGGCCGTGTCGCCGATATTCACTTCCTGCTACCGGAGTCGGGGCTGTGGATCGTCGCCGAGCATTTCGTGCGCGTGCGACACTCGCTGCTCGCCGTGCCGGGCGCCGCG
Source organism: Sphingosinicella sp. (assembly GCA_016793845.1). GTDB lineage: Bacteria > Pseudomonadota > Alphaproteobacteria > Sphingomonadales > Sphingomonadaceae > Sphingosinicella > Sphingosinicella xenopeptidilytica. The sequence continues at coordinate 9,936 of JAEULI010000042.1, read as the reverse complement.
CTCTCGGACGTGAAGGTCGCGATCAGCCACCCGCAGGCGCTCGGCCAGTGCCGCAAACGCCTGCGCGAATGGGGCATCAGCCCGGTGGCGTCGTTCGACACGGCTGCCTCGGCCGCGAAGGTCGCGGATGATGGGGACAAGACGGTGGCAGCGGTCGCCTCGCAGCTCGCCGGGCAGCTTTACGGCCTTACGCCGCTCGCCGAAGGGATCGAGGACGAGGCGCACAACACCACGCGCTTCGTTTCGCTGGCCCGGGAGCCGTTGATGCCGGAGGCGGGACTTCCGGCCATGACCTCGCTGCTGTTCGAAGTGCGCTCGGTGCCCGCTGCGCTCTACAAGGCGCTCGGCGGCTTCGCCACCAACGGTGTCAACCTCACCAAGCTCGAAAGCTATATGCGCGACGGCCAGTTTCAGGCCGCCGAGTTCTACGTGGACATCGAAGGTCGTCCCGACGATCCTAACGTCGAACGGGCGCTCGACGAGCTGAAGTATCACACCAAGTGGGTGCGGATGCTCGGCACCTATGCGCAGGCGCGTTCACGCTAGGTCTGCGGCGAGCGCTTTCCCGAGGTCTTCAGGGAGCGGATAGGCCTGCTGCGGCATGTACTGCGTCATCAGCACGACGCTGAGCTTCTGCGCCGGGAGCGCCGAGGCGAGCGTGCCTGCTGCGCCGCCCCAGCCATAGCTGCCGGGGATGAGGCCCGGGCCGGCGGTGGTGACGACGCGCCCGCCTGCGCCGTAGCCCTGATTGCCTTCATAGAAGACGCCTCTGGGGAGCAGGTTCGAGACCGCGAGCTTCGCGGCTTCGGGCGAGATGATCTGTGCGCTGCCATGGTGGCCGCCGTTCGCGACCATCCGCATGAAGCGCATGTAGTCGTCCGCCGTCGACACGAGCCCGCCGCCGCCCGCCGGGTAGCTGGCGGGGACGGCATATTCGGTCTTCGGCGGGGCATCGACGGGCACGAGGTTGTTGCTGTGGAGCAGATAGTTGGTGGCAAGCCTGTCCATTGACGCGGCGGGCACGGAGAAGCCGGTGTCGTGCATGGCGAGCGGCGTCAGTAGCCGCTCCTGGAGCACGGTTTCGAACGGTTTGCGCGCGACCTTTTCGATGACGGCGCCGAGCACATCGAGCGAAATGCTATAGTTCCACGCCGTGCCGGGGTCGGCGACGAGGGGAAGCTCGGCGACTGCGTTCGCGAAGGCCTGCAGGCTGCTCGGCGATTCGCCGTCGCCCGGCTCGCGCCCGACCGTGCGCATACCGGGCATCAGGCCGAAGCGGCGGTACGCCTTGCCGACGGCGCTGGGCATGAAGTGGTAGGTGAACCCGGCGGTGTGCGTCAGCAGGTGGCGCACCGTGATCGGCCCGCTCGCGGCGCGGGCTTCGAGGCTGGTTGCCGGGTCGATCGCGACCTTCATCGCCTTGAACGCGGGGAGGATGTCGGCGATCGGCTGATCGAGGCCGAGCGCGCCTTCGCTGATCATCTGCGCGGCGAGCACGCCCGTGATCGGCTTTGTCATCGAATAGATGCGCCAGATGCTTTTCGCGTCGACCGGCGTTTCGCGCTGCAAGCCGAGCGTTCCCGCGCCGGTATAGAAAGCGGGGGCGTCGCCATTGCCCACGCCGATGATCATGCCCGCCACCTTGCGCTCCGCCACATAGCGCTCGGCAAGCGCCTTCAGCGCCGCCCAGTTGCGGACGGGCGCGGCGGCGGGGGCAGCGGTTCGGGACGTCGCGGCGCAGGCCGGAAGCAGCGCAAGACCGCCGAAAGCGGCGATTCCCCCGAGGAGGCTGCGACGGTCGAGCCCGGATTGCAATGTCATCGGCGGCGATTCCCCTGTTGGCTACGTGGCTTAGAAATGCCACATGAGTGGCATGGAAAAACAGGACGTCAACGGCGGAGCGGCATGAAAGTCATCGCAGTCTTCAGCCTGAAGGGCGGCGTCGGCAAGACGTCCGTGGCTGTCAACCTCGCACACCTCCTTGCAACGCAGGCCAAGCGGCGCACGCTGCTGTGGGATCTCGATGCGCAGGGCGCGGCATCGGACCTGCTGCAGGTCGAACCCAGCAAGAAGGCCCGCAAGCTGTTCGCCGGAAGCGGCGGCGGCGATATCGAGGCCTATATCGTGCCGAGCAAGTGGCCGGGCCTCGATGTGCTCGCGGCGGACGAGTCGCTGCGCAAGCTCGATGTCCAGCTTGTCGAATCGCAGCGCGCGAAGCTGCTGGCGAAGCGGCTTGCGGCTGTCGCGAGCGAGTACGACCGCGTCGTTCTCGATTGCCCGCCGGGCTTCGGCCTGCTCGCCGACCAGATTTTCCGTGCGGCGGACCTGATCGTCGAGCCGATGACGATGTCGCCGCTTTCGGCGCGTACCAACGAGCAACTCGCCGAGCATCTGACGCGGCACCACAAGGGCGAGCCGCCGGTGATCCCGGTGTTCACGATGGTGGACAAGCGCCGCGCGCTGCACCGCGAGACGCTGGAGGCTTGCCCCGACGTTCACGCGATCCCCTATTCGAGCAAGGTCGAGGAGATGGCGGTCTATTGCCTGCCGCTCGCCGAGATCGCGCCCGATGCCGTGGAAACCAAGGAGTTTTTGAAGCTGGTGACGGCGATCGAACGCAAGCTCACCCGGCCCGCCCGGCCGCGAAAGGCCTGACCGCCGCGCGATGCCGACCATAGAGATTGCGGACGGGCCGCTCAAAGGTTGGCGCCGCTGGAGTCAGCTTGACGAGGACAGTTTCCAGAGCCTCGTCGGGCCGGTCTATTTCCGTGCCGGCCTGGACGGCGGCGTCGAGTGTCGCTCTCCCACGGAGACGAAGCATCGCAACAATCAGGGGCGCCTGCACGGCGGCTATGTGACGACGTTCATCGATATGGCGCTGTTCGCCATCGCCGCGCCCGCGCTCACAGCACACCGGGCGGTGACGCTGACGCTGAACACGGAGTTCCTTGGCGCCGGTGTGCCGGGCAAGGATATCTACGCGACTGGCGAGATCACGCGCGAAACCGGCAAGCTCATCTTTCTGCGCGGCCTCGTGACGCAGGACGAGCCGATCGCCTCGTTTTCCGGCGTGCTGAGGAAGGTCGCGCCGCGTTGAGCGTTGTTGAGGCGTACCGCGCGCTGATCGCGGCGAATGAACTGAAGGCCGATCCCGATCAGGCCGCCGCCGCCGCGCGGCTCCAGAAGCTCGAAGCGGAACTGCGCGCAGGTCCGCCGAAGAACGGCCTGCTCTCCCGCCTGTTCGGCAAGGCGGAGGGCGTGCGCCCGCGCGGCATCTACATGTGGGGTGCGGTCGGCCGCGGCAAATCGATGCTGATGGACCTCTTCTACGAGGCCGCGCCCGCCGTCCCCAAGCGCCGCGTGCATTTCCATGCCTTCATGCTGGAGGTCCACGCCGCGCTTCACAAATGGCGTGAACAGAACGTCGACGACCCGATCCTGCGCGTCGCCGAGGATATCGCGAAGGGCGTGCGCCTGCTCGCCTTCGACGAGCTTCAGGTGACGAACGTCGCCGATGCGATGATCCTCTCGCGCCTGTTCACGGCGATCCTTGGTCACGGCGTCACCGTGGTCGCGACCTCGAACCGCCCGCCGCGCGATCTCTACAAGAACGGCCTCAGCCGCGATCTGTTCTTGCCGTTTATCGATCTGATCGAGCAGGAACTGGATGTCGTGAGCCTCAATGGCCCGACCGACTATCGGCTCGACCGGCTGGCCGGGATGCCAACCTACTACGTACCGAACGGGCCAGAGGCGACCGCCGCGCTCTCCGAAGCGTTCTTCCGCCTCACCGATTACCCGCCCGAGGACCGCGCGCATGTGCCCACCGAGACGATCGACGTGGGCGGCGGACGCACGCTCCATGTGCCGAAGTCGCTGAAGGGCGTCGCCGTCTTCTCGTTCAAGCGGCTGTGCGGAGAGGCGCGGGGGGCAGCGGACTATCTTGCAGTCGCGCAGCGCTATCACACGGTCATCATCGTCGGCGTGCCGAAGATGGGGCCGGAGAAGCGCAACGAGGCGACACGCTTCGTAGCGCTGATCGACGCGCTTTACGAATACCGCGTCAAGCTGCTGATGGGCGCCGATGCGCTCCCCGGAGATCTCTATCCGGCCGGCGATTATGCTTTCGAGTTCGAGCGCACGGTCTCCCGCCTGATGGAGATGCAGTCCGCCGACTACATGGCCGAAGGGCACGGCGTAAGGACTGCCTGAAGCCCGGCTTATTTGCTGCGTCGCACACAGTGATGAGAATTTTGCACTGCGCGTATTTTTACGAACGGTTGCAGCGCCGCGAATCAGGGGCTATCGGGATCGCGTTTTCGCCGGTCGTCCGGCCGGCGTTCCACGCATTGCCCTCAGTGAGAGAGACCCATGGCACGCAATAAAATTGCTCTGATCGGCGCCGGGATGATCGGCGGCACCCTCGCACATCTCGTCGGAATGAAGGAACTGGGCGACGTTGTCCTCTTCGACATCGCGGACGGTATGCCCAAGGGCAAGGCGCTCGACCTCGCGCAGTCCGCCCCGGTCGAAGGCTTCGACGCGCGCCTGAAGGGCACCAGCGACTACGCCGACATCGCGGGCGCGGACGTCTGCATCGTCACCGCCGGCGTGCCGCGCAAGCCCGGCATGAGCCGCGACGACCTGCTTGGCATCAACCTCAAGGTCATGAAGGCCGTGGGCGAGGGCATCAAGGCGCACGCGCCGAACGCCTTCGTGATCTGCATCACCAACCCGCTCGACGCGATGGTCTGGGCGCTGCGCGAGTTCTCGGGCCTTCCCGCGAACAAGGTCGTCGGCATGGCCGGCGTGCTCGACTCGGCGCGCTTCCGCCACTTCCTCGCCGAAGAGTTCAACGTCTCGGTCGAGGACGTCACCGCCTTCGTGCTCGGCGGCCACGGCGACACGATGGTGCCGGTGGTCGAATACTCGACCGTCGCGGGCATCCCGGTGCCGGACCTCATCAAGATGGGCTGGTCGACGCAGGAGAAGATCGACGCGATCGTGGCGCGCACCCGTTCGGGCGGCGGCGAGATCGTCGGTCTGCTCGGCAACGGTTCGGCCTACTACGCCCCGGCCTCCTCGGCGATCGCGATGGCCGACTCCTACCTGAAGGACAAGCGCCGGCTGCTGCCGTGCGCGGCGTTCCTTTCGGGCGAGTACGGCGTCAAGGATCTGTACGTCGGCGTTCCGATCGTCATCGGCGCGAACGGCGTCGAGAAGATCGTGGAGATCGAGCTGAAGGGCGAGGCCAAGGCCAACTTCGACGTGTCGGTGAACGCGGTGAAGGAACTGATGGACGCCTGCCGCAACCTCGACAGCTCGCTGAAATAAGGATCGCTGATGAACATCCACGAGTATCAAGCCAAGCAGCTGCTGGCGAAGTTCGGCGCGCCGATCTCGGCCGGTTTCCCGGCGTTCACGGCTGATGAGGCCGAGGCGGCGGCGAAGCAGCTTCCCGGACCCGTCTATGTCGTGAAGTCGCAGATTCACGCCGGCGGACGCGGCAAGGGCCGCTTCAACGGCCTCGGCGCTGACGCCAAGGGCGGCGTGCGTGTCGTCAAGTCCGTGGAAGAGGTGAAGTCGAACGCCGCCGAGATGCTGGGTCGCGTGCTCGTGACGCACCAGACGGGCGATGCCGGCAAGCAGGTGAACCGCCTCTATATCGAAGCGGGCGCGCCGATCGCCAAGGAATACTACCTCTCGCTGCTCGTGGACCGCGCCGTCGGCCGTGTCGCTTTCGTGGTCTCCACCGAAGGTGGCATGGACATCGAGGAAGTCGCCGAGCACACGCCCGAGAAGATCCATACCATCCGCATCGACCCTGCTTCGGGCTTCATGCCGCACCACGGCCGCGGCGTCGCGGCGGCGCTGAAGCTGGAGGGTGACCTTGCCAAGCAGGCAGCGAAGCTCGCGCAGCAGCTCTACACGGCGTTCAAGACCACCGACGCCTCGCTGCTCGAGATCAACCCGCTCGTCGAGACGACGGACGGCAAGCTGCTCGTGCTCGATGCTAAGATGGGCTTCGACGGCAACGCGCTGTTCCGCCATCCGGACATCCTCGAACTCCGCGACCTCACCGAAGAGGACGCGATGGAGATCGAGGCGTCGAAGTACGACCTCGCCTACGTGAAGCTCGACGGCAACATCGGCTGCATGGTGAACGGCGCGGGCCTCGCCATGGCGACGATGGACATCATCAAGCTGAACGGCGCGGAGCCCGCCAACTTTCTCGACGTCGGCGGCGGCGCCACGAAGGAGAAGGTGACGGCGGCGTTCAAGATCATCCTCAACGATCCGGCGGTCGAGGGCATCCTCGTCAACATCTTCGGCGGTATCATGCGCTGCGACATCATCGCGGAAGGCATCGTTGCGGCGGCGCGCGAGGTGAACCTCTCGGTTCCGCTCGTCGTTCGCCTTGAAGGCACGAACGTCGAGCTCGGCAAGCAGATCCTCGCGGACAGCGGCCTGCCGATCGTCAGCGCCGACAACCTCGGCGACGCGGCGAAGAAGATCGTGGCGCAAGTGAAGAAGGCGGCCTGACCCCATGAGCATTCTCATCAACAAGAACACCAAGGTTCTCTGTCAGGGCCTGACCGGCGCGACCGCGACGTTCCACACCGAAGCCGCCATCGCTTATGGCACCAAGATGGTCGGCGGCGTGGTTCCGGGCAAGGGCGGGCAGGAGCATCTCGGCCTCCCCGTGTTCGGCACGATGCGCGAGGCGATGGACGTGACGAAGGCGGACGCCAGCGTTGTCTATGTGCCGCCGGCGTTCGCGGCGGACTCGATCCTCGAGGCGATCGAGGCGGAAGTGCCGCTCATCATCTGCATCACCGAAGGTATTCCGGTGCTCGACATGGTGCCGGTGAAGCGTGCGCTCTCGGGCTCCAAGTCACGGCTCATCGGTCCGAACTGCCCCGGCGTGCTGACGCCGGACGAGTGCAAGATCGGCATCATGCCGGGCTCCATCTTCAAGAAGGGCTCGGTCGGCGTCGTCTCCCGCTCCGGCACGCTCACCTATGAAGCGGTGCACCAGACGACGGCGGTCGGCCTCGGCCAGACCAGCGCGGTCGGCATCGGCGGCGATCCGGTGAACGGCACCAACTTCATCGACGTGCTGGACTTGTTCCTGAACGACCCCGACACCAAATCGATCATCATGATCGGTGAAATCGGCGGCTCGGCCGAGGAAGACGCGGCCGAGTTCCTGAAATCGCACCCGATCAAGAAGCCGATGGTGGGTTTCATCGCGGGACGCACCGCCCCGAAGGGACGCACCATGGGCCACGCCGGTGCCATCGTTTCGGGCGGCAAGGGCGGCGCCGAGGACAAGATCAAGGCAATGGAATCGGCGGGTATCGTCGTTTCCCCGAGCCCGTCCGAACTCGGCACCACGCTCGCGAAGGTGCTCGGGCACTAAGGCATCACGAAATTGTCAAGTTTTTAGGTGCTTTTTAGGAAGGTCCTGCGTAGGGAGGCGCGCAGGACCCTCCGCACGCCAGGAATGACAGGAACCATGGGTTTCGAAGGCCAGCCTCCCTCCGCTCTCGAAGGCGTTTCCGCCTCGTTCGTTGAATCTCTTTATCGCCAGTATTCAGCCAATCCGGCGTCGGTCGACCCGGAATGGCAGCGGCACTTCGCGGGGCTGGAAAGCGTTGCTTCCGGCCCGTCGTGGCAGCGCAAAGGCTGGCCGGATACGGCGACCGACGACCTGACGGCGGCGCTCGATCCGATGCAGATGACGCCGGAGCCGAAAGCGCCGGCGGCGAAGAAGGGCGGGGCTGTCGCGGCGCCGTCCGTCGAAGCGATCCGGCAGGCGGCGGACGATGCGATCCGCGCCATGACGCTGATCCGCACCTATCGCGTGCGCGGGCACCTTGCGGCGCAGCTCGATCCGCTCGGGCTGGCCGAGCGCCCGTTCCCCGAGGAACTGACCCCCGAATATCACGGTTTCACCGGCGATGCGCTGAACCGCAGCGTGTATCTCGGCGGCGTGATGGGTTTCGAGGAAACGACGATCACGGCGCTCGTCGCGGTGCTGAAGCACAATTACTGCGAGCATGTCGGCGTCGAATACATGCACATCAACGATCTGGAGGAGCGTCGCTTCATCCAGGAGCGGATCGAAGGCCGCAACGCCGAGATTCACTTCACGGATGCAGGCAAGAAGGCGATCCTCAACAAGATCATCGAAGCCGAGCAGTTCGAGAGCTTCCTTGGCCGCAAGTACGTGGGCACGAAGCGCTTCGGCCTTGATGGCGGCGAGGCGATGGCACCTGCGCTGGAAAGCGTCATCAAGTACGCGGGCGCCGGCGGCGTGCAGGAAATCGTGATCGGCATGGCGCACCGCGGGCGCCTGAACGTGCTCGCGAACGTGATGCAGAAGCCGTTTCAGGCGATCTTCCACGAGTTCGCGGGCGGTTCCTCGAACCCCGACGACGTCGGCGGATCGGGCGACGTGAAGTATCACCTCGGCACCTCGACGGACCGTGACTTCGACGGCCACCCCGTCCATCTGTCGCTGACACCGAATCCTTCGCACCTCGAAGCCGTGAACCCGGTCGTGCTCGGCAAGGTACGCGCGGCGCAGGCGCTGCGCGGCGATGTGGAGCGCGACGAGGTGCTGCCGCTGCTGCTGCACGGCGACGCGGCGTTCGCGGGGCAGGGCATCATCGCCGAATGTCTCGGGTTCTCGGGGCTCGACGGCTACAACACGGGCGGCACCGTCCATTTCATCATCAACAACCAGATCGGCTTCACCACGAGCCCGCAGTTCGCGCGCTCCTCGCCCTATCCGTCGGACGTGGCGCGCATGGTTCAGGCGCCGATCTTCCACGTGAACGGTGACGACCCGGAGGCCGTGACCTTCGCCACGAAGGTCGCCACCGAGTTTCGCCAGAAGTTCAACCGCGATGTCGTGATCGACATGTGGTGCTATCGCCGCTTCGGCCACAACGAGGGCGACGAGCCGGGCTTCACGCAGCCGCTGATGTACAAGGTCATCAAGGGCAAGCCGAAGGTCAGCGAGGTCTATGCCGGTCGCCTGATCGCCGAAGGCGTGATCGACGAAGCCTGGGTGGAGGGTGCGACGAACGCCTATGTCGACCGGCTCGACAAGGATTTCGAGGCGGCGCCGAGCTACAAGCCGAACAAGGCGGACTGGTTCGAGGGGCGCTGGGAAGGGCTCGGCCGCCCGGCTGACCCCGAAACCGCGCGCCGTTCGGCGGACACCGGCGTGCCGATGGACCGCATCGATGCGGTGACGAAGGTGCTGACCACCGTTCCCGAAGGCTTCTCGATCCACCCGACGCTGAAGCGCGTCGTCGCCGCGCGCGGCGAGACGATCGCGGCGGGCGAGGGCATCGACTGGGCAACCGCCGAGGCGCTCGCCTTCGGCACGCTGCTGCAGGATGGCTTCGGCGTGCGGCTTTCGGGGCAGGATTCGGGGCGCGGCACGTTCAGCCAGCGTCATGCCGTTTGGGTCGATCAGAAGACCGGCAGCAAATACATCCCGCTGCAGGACATGGACCCGCGCTTCAAGGTGTTCGACTCGCCGCTCAGCGAGTTCGGTGTGCTCGGCTTTGAATACGGCTATGCGCTCACGGACCCGAAGACGCTGGTGCTGTGGGAAGCCCAGTTCGGCGACTTCGCGAACGGCGCGCAGGTGATCATCGACCAGTTCATCGCGAGCGGAGAGATCAAGTGGCTGCGGGCGAACGGCCTCGTCATGCTGCTGCCGCACGGCTACGAAGGGCAGGGGCCGGAGCATTCGTCGGCACGTCTGGAGCGCTATCTCCAGCTCTGCGCCGAAGACAATATGCAGGTCTGCAACATCACGACGCCGGCGAATTACTACCACGTGCTGCGCCGCCAGATGCTGCGCCCGTTCCGCAAGCCGCTGATCATCATGACGCCCAAGTCGCTGCTCCGCCA
>JAEULI010000019.1 GCA_016793845.1 Sphingosinicella sp. | reverse complement strand
TCCGCATCGTCATGAGCATTGGAACACGGATCGATGAGGCGGGCACGCTGCTCGCCGAGGGAGAGGACGTGCTGCTACGCCGCGATGCCGGCGGGCGCTACCGTCTGGACCTCAGGCGGGTATCCGCGCCGCCGCACGGCGCGCGCGTGCGGGTGACGGGCGTGCTCGTCGAGGCCGATCTGGTGGATGTCGACGCGATCACCGCCGAACGCAGCGCCGCCTGAACGAAAGCTCTAGCGCTTCGCGGCGGCTTCAAGCTCGGCGATGCGCTCGCTGCACACGGCATGGACGACGCGGCCGAGCTCCTCGACCTGGGTGCCGAGCCACTCCAGCTCCTCAGCGTTGATGCGGTAATGCTTCGAGTAGCGGGCCTTCACATAGGCCTCCTTCAGCTTCTCGAAGAGCGCCCGTTCTTTCTTCGTATCGCGGGGCCAGACATGGAAAAGGCGCCGGTCCAGGCGCTCGGCCTGCGTGCGCAGGAAGCCCAGATTGTGGACGTGGGGGGTGTAGAAGGTGCACACCAGAAGCACGCAATGATAGAGAAACTCGGCTGTCTGGTGCATGTCGAACGCGGCTGGCTTTAGAAAGCCTTGGCCTGTTGCGTGCTTGGCAAGTTCATATCGCTGCATCGCGACAGGAAACCACTCCTCGAAGTATTCCTTAGCCATGGCAAACGCCTGTTTGGGCGTCTTGGGCTTCGGCGTATGGAACGGGGTGTCGTCGCTCTGGTAGAGCGCGATGCCATCCTTCGCGACGTCCATGAAGAAATACCGGCCATGCGCAAGGCCGTCGTTCACCTCCTGCAGTGTGTGCACGATGAAGTTGACCGGCGTCTTTAGGGTCTTGGTGATGCCGTATTCGCGCATCAGCTGATCCTCGGCCTTCTCCCAGTAGGGGATGCGGTCGGTGAGGCGCTTGTCGTTGACGACGACGAGCAGGTCGAAGTCGGACTTGTAGCCCTTGGCGGTGTGCGGCTCGTCGACCCAGCCGCCGCGCGCATAGCTGCCGTAAAGCACGATCTTGAGGATGCGGCCCTTCTTCTTCCATGCTTGTGTGGCGAGGCTGGTCGCTTCCTCGAAGCCCGCGAACAGCACCTCAAGCACGCGCTCAAGCTCGCGCTGCTTGGCGGAGGGCAGATGATCGAGGTCGGTGCGCATGGCTTACCCTAGCAGTCGGGGTGTGCAAATCCACAGCGATATCAGCGCGCTGTGGGCCGGAAAAACCGGCTCCCGCGGATGCGGGAGCCGGGGCGGCAGTCAGTCCGCGGGGTTCCAGATGATGGCGAAGCTGTTCTCGTCCTTGCCCGCGGCGCGGCCGAGGTTGGCGTAGATGCGGCGTGGGCCGAACTCCGGCGCGGCCATGACGAGCGCGACATACTCGTTACCGGAGGTTTCGCCGACGCGCTTCCAGCCGGCACCGACCTCGATGCCTTCGGACGACACCCGGTAATCGGGGTGGCTGTCGCTGGCCTTGCCGGGGTTGGGCGTGATCTCGATCGCGGCGCGGATCGTGAGGGTGCGAAGCTGGCCCTTGAAGCTGTCGCCTTCGCGGGTGACGTAGCCGATTGCAGACATGATTTCTCTCCTGTGTCTCGCCGGCGACCATTCGCGGGCGATGGCCAGCCTGAGGAACGGCGTCAGCGCCCTTGCCGAACCTGAAGGCCGGAGCGAACGCGGAGGACCGGAGGCGGAGCGCGGATTTGAAGCGCAAGCGATCGCGAGGAGGCCGGCAAAGCCGGCCGGGGAAATCCGTGACCGGGCGATGGTTTGGGCAAGAGTGCGGCCGGTCCAGGCGAAATGGCCTGCCCGCCATGTGGTTGCCAGACATGGAGTGGTCAGCTTGAAATTGGTTGTTTCCTTTAATGCGGCAGGGAGGGACATACCGCTAGGTCACGTGGATCATCGTGTGTGACGCCAGCAACCGCGAGAGCATCCTCTGATCAACCCAGCCGGAAGGAAAGTCGGCTTTGTTCGACACTCCGGACAGTCCGCTTATAACGCCCCAAGACAGCAAGCCGCCTTTCATTCATTTAGCCCGGAAACAGCAGCTTCACGTCTCCGCTGCGGACGTTCCGGACCATTCCGTCCGAACCCGATCGCAGCCCTTCGTTCATTTGATGGCGATCAGTGCGTCGGAGTGGCTGGTGCAAATGGATACGAAGATGATCCTTATTGCAAGGACGATGGCAGGTGGGCTGCTGACAAACTTGGACTTGGAGCATACTGCCACCGAATGGGGCTGCCTTGAAGCCGCTCGAACATTTCAATAGCCACGATGGAGCCGAAAGCGGCTTGCATTTTGCAATCAAGAGCCAACAGATGTCGCGCGTGATCGCATCGAATTCGTTCTCTCCTTGCACGATGATCGGCGACGGACCGTATTGGTTTGCTCTCGCGTGGCCGTCTGGCTTGTGGTCGCACTGATAGGTCTATGGCTGAAAGGCAAACTCTCGATCCACCACTTCAGGAAACACGCGCACCGCAACTCGGGACGTTCGATTGGCAGCATCTAGAGCGATTGACCGAGGCGCTGCTCAATCACGAGCCCGACGTCGGGACTGCAAGCCAATACGGTACCTCTCGACAGACCCAATTCGGCATCGATACCAAAGCCGAGCTCAAAGGCGGCGGCTGCGACGTAGCCTCGTGCAAACGCCAGGCACGGATCGGCAAAAACGATCTCGCCACTTGGTCGACCGACTTTCTCGATCATTGGGACAGCCATTGGAAAGCCAAGTACGTCCGCCGGTTTATTCTCTCGACGACGGCTCCGGTCGATTCGACCCGCGTCGTTGAGGCGGCTGACGTAGAGCGTTTACGCTTTGCCGCGATCGGTCTCGAATATGAACTCTGGGGGCAGCCGCAGCTCATTGAGAAGATGCGGCCACACCGTGGCATCGTTGCCCAGTTCGTCGGTACGCAATGGGTCGATCTCATCTGCGGGCCGCAGCAGCGTGAGGCCCTGCAGCCGGCGGGCTCGTCGCTTGGCATCCTACCCGTCGGTGCGGGCCAGCTCGCCGAACTTCGCGCACTTCTCTCGGGTGAAACTGAGAAGCGGATTGTACGTGCGCTAGACGATCTGCGCGCAGGTGACCTCGGGGCGGTGGAGCGAACCCTTGCCGACCTGCGCGCAGAGCCGCTCTGGTCTCAGCTCGAGGTGGGAGCCCAGGCGCGTGTTCTACGCTTCGCGGCGTCGGCCGCGCTCAATCGCGATGACATCGCCACGGCTATCGCCCTTTCGGATCAGGCCGATGCACTTCAGTCACCGGACGAGCCCCGCATCGCCGCGAGGATCGCCTATCAAAAGGACGGTGCCCGGGCTGGCCTGGCCGTGCTCGGCGTACCCTCCACCCGCGACGGGCGACAGCTTCAAGTCGCGCTCCTGCTCACGGTCGGCGACCTGGACCAGGCCGACGCCACCCTTGCTGCTCTGCTCGAGAAGGAGGGCCCGGACCCGGAAACCACTCGTCTCCAAGCTTGGGTGTTGCTCATGCGGGATCGCAGGAAGGAGGCGCTGGCGCTCGCGGAGCAACTTGAGCAGGACGCCGGCCACTGGATCGCGACCGTCCGGACCAGCGCGATCATACGCTACGCGAACGCCCTGTCCCCCATGCTGGGCCCCGAATGGTTCCTCAACGCGAGCCCCGTCGACCTTGACCTTGTGCGCGAGGATGACGAGGGCCGAGCGTTTCTCGCCCGCGCTACTGCCGACCTCAAAAGCCTTGTAGAGCGCACGCGGCATCCAGAAGATCGTCGCTGGCTACTCGCCAGCTTGTCCAATCAGCGAGACCGCTGGGCGGACGCGGAGACGTTAGCGGGCCATCTTAACGCGGAGGCGCCAGCCGACCCAGTCCTAATCGCCTGGTCGCTCGCACGCCGCTTCGAAGTCGATCTGACCGTCAGCCGAGCGATCTATGCCGACAAGTATGCGAGCGGGGAGACCGAGCAGATCGACGTCCGCATTCATGCGCTGATGCTCGTCTCGGGCGGCGATCATGCCCGTGCGCGGACGGAGCTCGTCGCCCATCTCGATCGTCAGAAGGGTGAGGCTTGGGTCGAAGCTGAAACATGGATCGCGCGCTTGACCGCTGAGATCGGCGATGCTGAGCTCACAACCGAGGTTCCGGCGGCCGATAATCTCGTCGATGATATTCAGCGGGCACGCCAGCATGGTGATTGGGCAGCGGTTGGGCACAGCTTCGATGAGATTGCATCGGGTGCAAAACCGCAGCCACAAACTCTTCTAATCGCCCAGCTGCTGGCGGCGGAATCGCAATGGGCGATCCTCGCACCGCATCGTGATGCCATCCTTTCCTTCGGCACGGCAGAGTCGGTGCGCATCGTCGCCTATCTGATCGCGTCGACCGATACCGATGACGCTCTGGTAGAATTCGTCGCGGCACATCGCGGCGCCTTTCCGAACGGTGAGTCACCCCCCGACGTCAGGAGGCTGATCGTCGATCGCCAGCGTCGCGCTGGCGATCTGGTCGGCGCCCTTTCGGAGGCGCGAGCGCTCAGTGCGCAATCGGGCAGGTCGGTCGATCGCCAGCTGGAGGCGCAGCTGCGTGCATCGATCGGCGACACCGCCGGCGCCGCCGAGATCGTGCGTGATCTTTTGCGCGGCGCCGAACTCACGCCCGACGCGGCGCTGCGATGGGGCGAGACGCTTCGTGCAAACGATATACTCCTGGCGCAGGAACTCTGGCGATTTGCAGTCACGTCCGATGCCGATCGCCGGCATGCGGTCAGCGCCTATTTCCTCGCCTTCTCGCTCGGCCTCGAGCAGGAGGCCCGCCCCCTGTTTTCCGAAGTGACGCGTGCCGCGGCTACGGGATCGCCGGGCGTGCGAACGCTCGATGTTTCGGAGTTACCCGACTTCCTCAGTTCGCAATTCGCGAGTGGAGAAGAAAACCGCTCGCTCTATCTGGACGGCCGAGTGCCTGCACATCTTTATGCCGAGCAGGAAAATCAGAGCCTCGACGACCTGATCTTGGAGCATGGATCGGACGTTGGGCCGCTTCGCATCCGCCTGCTTCGAAACGGCGCGAGGCCGCGGCACATCGCCATCGGCATCCCTTGGTCGCAATGGCGGCTCCACATGGACATCTCGGCGATTCTGATCGCCGCCGAGTTCGATCTCCTCGATATCGTTGAACAGCATCCTTATCCGGTCACGATCTCTTCCTCGGTACCGGCTGCGCTCCTGGACATGCAGCGGCGCGTCACCGCGGCCCAGCCGGCTAGGCTCAATGAATTACGCCAGTTATCGGAGCTGATCGGCGAAAGCTTAGTCGAACGCCGCAGGCAAACCGGCGATAGGACGGTGGGGCCTACGCTACCCGACCAAAACGAAACATTCGACCTCGATCCTGCCCAATTGTTGGAAGTCGCTTTCCGCGCAGGCGCGATCAATAAGGCCGCGCTACTCACGGCTCGCAGCAGTCTGCTGTCAGACCAGAATACCGAGCACGCCGCCTCTTGGCCACCGCTCGCATTGGGCGATGGGATCTGGCTCGCTGGCGCTGCCGCCGAGCAGGTTTTCCAAACAGGCGTGCTGCCCAGCCTCTGTCTGGCGTTCGATGTCGGCATTGATCCCGAGGTTGCGGCGACGATCCGCGCGTATGTCGCGACTGAAGGCGTCAAGGCCGAGCGTGCGGCCTGGCTCGACGCTCTTCGTGAGCGCCTCCGTATCGGCATCGAGGCAGGGCGTTACCTGCTGATCCGGCGCCATCCCGAGTGCGAAGCCGAGGTTGGCGACATGGCCTCGCAAAACGCCGCCACCGTTTGCTTAATGGATACTCTCATTGCCGAAGAGGTGAAAGGCGCGGTCTCTTGGTTCGAAGATCGCAACCTCACCGGCTACCCCATCAATCGCAACCATGCGATCGTCGAGCTGATCGACGTCCTCAATGCACTTGCGGCTGAGAATGTCCTCAGCGAAGCTGAAGTTCGCGCTCGGATCAGCCGCTTTCTCGGCGCCGGCGGTGGCCTCGTCCAGATCGAGGTGGACGATGTCGCGCCGGCGATTTTGACAGCGCCGATTGTCAAAGGCATCCTGCGTGAGACCCCAGCGCTCGTTGCGATCCGGCGTAACCGCGCCGCGACCCGCCTGCTCGATGGCCGGATCATGGTCGGACAGACCACCGAGCCCGATGATCATCGTCCCGATGAATCACGTCTGCTGACCAATGACATGCGGCTCGTCGAGAGCTGCCTGACGGCGATTTGGTCGGATCCCCTTCAAACCGTCGAGGACTGCATCATCCGATCCGAGTGGGTCTGGAGTGCCCTACGGATCGAGCGGTCGCTGCGCAACATACCAGAAGATCAGCCTGGCGCCGCGGCCCGGAACTTCGCTACGCTGTGTTTCGCATCCGCCATCGAGAGCTTGGCGATGCCGACCGACGTGCCGGTCCAGATCCGGCGCACGCGACGGCGCGCGTTCGCGCAATGGTTTTGGCAAGCGGTTCTCGCTCGATACGCCTCCAGCAATCCCGACATCATCGAGCGGATCGCCGCGCATATCGAGCAACTCTATCTGCCGCGCCTCAATGGTCGCGATCCGACCGCAACCAAGCCCGCAATCGAGCTCGAACTGATCAAGATCCGGGTGGCGGCGCTACCGCCTGCGGTGATGAACGCGCTAGCCGCGCATTCTCGCTTCGGCTCCTATCTGGGCCTCAAATCCGAGGAAGTTGTCACCATCCGTAGAGTCCGGTTTGAGGCGAGCCGATTTTGGCGAGCCGTCCGTACCGCGCGGAGGTATGGGAAAAGTAAGATCCGCACGGTCGATGGCAGGCGCTGTCGCATTACTCGGACCGACAACGGCATTGCGATCAGTGGTGCCGTCCGCGCTCGGCTCGCGGACAGTCTCTGCGGGATTTTCGACCCCGATGGTATGCCGGCTGCACGTTTCGAGCGCTTGCTGGACGGGCTCGAACTGACCGTTACAGATCACGCTCGGTTCCTTGAGCAGGGGCGATCCGCCTGTACGCCGAATGACTTCAGCCGCGTCCTGATGGCTGCGCGCAAGCGGAGCGCTAAAGCCACCTATGATTTGCTCGAAGAAGCCTTCCAGCCCAACCGGCCAATCGCCGGCGAGGCGTTTCTGCCGCCGCCGGCCTCGGCCCTGTTACACTACCTCCGTACAGTACCGGGCGATGCCCCATTCCACGAGCGGTTGCACCCTGCCATCACTAGACTCGAGGCCGAGGTCGGCGCGCTGGAGGCTTTTCGGCGTCTCAGCGGGCTTCCGATTTCCAATCTGCTCGGTCGCAACGGGCACCTGGATGAGTTTACCGAAGTCGGCCGCGCCGTCACGCCGATCGCGGTCTACCATTGGGCCGAGATGCGACTGGCGCAGGCTGCAACCTCTGACGAGCGTGGTGCTGTGCTCCGCGAGGCGCTCGCGCGCTTCGACGTTGGCGCTGCCGCGCTGGTCGCGATCCTCAATTGGGCGGTTCGTGCTTTCTGGCGCGACGAAGAATTCCGATCGCTCGATGCGAGCGATCGACTGGCCCTTGTGTGGGTACATTCCCACCAAGTGCTAGACGCGTTTCTGCGGCGCAATGCCGACCCAGAATTGGTCGCGCGTTTCTTCACCAAATGCGAATTCAACGAGGTGCTCGTCGATCGACTCAACCTTGAGCGCTTCATGGATCGCGATGTCTCCTCGCCGTCGACGCTCAACGCGACGACACTGACCTTCCATCTGATAGGGGCTTTGCTCGGCGACGCCGTGTTGGAAGGTGTCTTCGACGCTTCGCATATCGAGCGACTCCAAGCGAGTTTCACCGTGTGGGAAGGTGAGGTAGGCAGTCCAGCTCCCGCCTTTACAACCCGCAACTTCGATGGACAGAACCTGCTCGGGAGCGTCTTAAGTGCCGCCCCTGACGCACTGCGTGTTCTCGCCTGCGAGCCGGGGAAGGTTCGGGCGGGGATTATCGACAAGGCGATTGAGGCGATCAGATCTGATCGCGATGATGCTTTGTCCTGGGCGATGCTTCTGCAGCATGCCCGAACCGGCCTGACAGAGGATCAGCTATGCCGCACGCGAGATGTCCTTCTCGAAGTCGATCTGACCGGCCTCGCCATGGGTTCGCGAGATGATCTCCCGCTACCGCGAATGATCGTTAGGACGATGGGCTTAATCCTTCCACCCGATGCTCGAGGCCGAGCGCTTGACGTTGTGCGCGCAGTCGCCCGGAGCGCCGCGGCCGAGAATATCCCAGCTCAACTGCGCTGGGAGGAAAATGAAAGCGGCACGCTCGATCCAATCCACGAACTGCTGGAGATTTGTGGCTGCTACGCCGGGATTGATGGTTCTGAGATATTCGATCGATTTGAATCGGCCGCCCTTGAAGCTATCGGCGAGTGGCCAAAGGCGGTGCCTGCATTCCGCGAGATGATCGACCAGCTTATCCGTACCAACGGAGTCGTCCAGGCCGCTCCGCTCTGGCGATTGCACCTCCACCTAAATGCGTGCCCATAGTTCAACCGGGGCGGCAGTTAAGAGGATTGCTGATCCCAAACCTAGGCGAAACAGCCATTTCAGTGCACGGCGTTCATAAGTCCTCGCGTTTCTTTGCCAGAGCTATCCGGTCGCCTGTAAAGAGGTTTGATTGCGTCCAACGGCTGCTAACTATAGCATCAAGCTAGCCGACGGAAGGTTTCTGTCGATTAATGCCAAATTCTGCTGGACTCCTGCCGACCCGGTTTAAGTCAATCTGACTTTTCGATAAGGTGATTAACGAACGACCGGTTTCGAGATGTTGCAAAGAGTGCGCGCGACCGTTTTGTCGGCGGCAGCGCCTGACAGCCCTTTCTTTGGAAATGGCAGGCCCTCGCCAGGACGACTATACTGACCATAGCTCATAATCCGGCCCACTTGCTCCCATGCGCGCAATCTCCATGTGGTGACTATGACCGATGACAAGCGCCCGCTCCCGACTGGTGAGCACGCCAAGAAGCAGTTCGAGCAGTTGCGGCCTCTCCTTGGGCTAGCCGGCCTGTTCGGCGGGAAGGTCGGCACACAGGCGAAAGAGCTCAAGAGGCAGTTCGCTGAGGTCGAGCGAATACAGGCCGATCAGGCCGCGTTCGCCGCCCGGTTCGGACCTCGCGGATGGACCATATTCGACCGCCTCTCCGTCGATGCCGTCCGCGCGGCCGTGCTCGAGAAGAACGACGACGCGGCCGATCGCAGCCTTGCCGCATACCACCTCGACCCGGATACCCTCCAGTTCCTGGGCTACCGCTTCCACGTCAGCCGATTCGAGGCCTGGCAGGAGCTCTACGAGCGGGCCGTCGAACGCGCGGCGGCCGAGGACTTCCTCTCCGCCGTGCCCCTCGTGCTCATCGTTATCGATGGCATCTGCACCACCAAGACCCAGAAGCATCCGTTCTCCGGAGGAGCCGACGCGCCGGTGTTCGACACCGAGACGACCAGACCCGGCGGCCTGCCGAGCGGACTGTCAATCCTGGGCTCGACCCGCCGGAGGCTCGACCCGGCCCCCATCGACAGTCCGTATCGCCACGGCATCGTCCACGGACTGAACCCGAATTTCGGCAACGCGCTGGTCGCGGCGAAGGCGTTCAACCTCCTTCAGACGATGGTCGACTACTTCGACAAGCGCGACAACGAAGCCGCCCGGCTAGCGCGCGCGTCCGAGGAGCAGCGCGAGCGATCCTGGTCCGAGATCGCCGAGACGGCCGCCTCCACCAAGGACATGCAGAGGCGGATCGACGCTTGGGCCGCACGGCCGGTCTCGTCGGGCACCATCGCCGAGCATGGCCAGCCCCATTCCCTCGATGCGGGCAGCCCGGAGGAGGCGGCGGCGCAATACCTCGACGCCGTCGTCGCCAGGAATTTCAGCAAGATCGCGCAGTTTATGATCGACTATCCGCTCCGCCCTATTGCGATGCGCGCCGGGCGGCACCGCGAGGAGCTCGGGGAACTCGTTGTCACGGACTGGCGCATCATCGAGGTGCGCGACGAGGCGCCGGCCGTCAGTGAGGTCGACGTCGAACTGCAGGGAACCTACCAGGAAGGCAGCTGGTCCGGCACGCAGACGATACGCGTCATCTTCGGAGACAAGAAGTTCGAGACCCTGGTTCGGGGCTCGCCCGGCGGAAGTTGGGCGGTGATGCCAAACTTCCTGAACAACCTCTGGGGGACGGCGATCGGCTCCCTCGCTGATCGTAGCGCCTGACCTCGTCGGCTTGAGAGGCGCAGAGCTGCAGCTCGGCGATTCTCCAGGCGATCTGTGATAGACTGATCCGATGGGTCCCTCGCTCGTATTCGACAAGTCGTTCCTGCAGAGCCTTTCGGTCGACGAGGCGGTGATGCTGGATCAGATGTTCACCTGCGTCGTGACGCCGGTGTTCATGGTCGAGACCCTGGCCGACCTTGCCAAGGAGGCGGGGCCGGAAAGGCCGGCAGCAAAGGCAGTGGCCGGCCTAGCGGAGCGCACGCCGGTCGCCCACGGCTACATGAACACCTTCCATCAGCACGTCGCCGAATCCGATCTGCTCGGCGACCGCGCGGCCATGGATCACCGCCCCGCCGTCGCCGGCGGCATTCCCGTCCGCGTCGACGGCAAGGCGGGCGTCGTCTTCGAGAAGTCGCCGGAAGCGCAAGCCTTCGAGCGCTGGCAAGCCGGCGCCTTCCTCGACGTCGAGCGGTTGTTCGCTTCCCAATGGCGCAAGGAGCTCGGTGAGCTCGACCTAAAGGCGGTCGCCGACGGCTACCGGTCGATCATCCGCAAGGAGGACCGGCCCAAGAACCATGCCGAGGCCCGGCGCCTCGCCGCAGCCATCGTCGATGCTCCCGGCCAGACGTTCCGTGCGCTGCGGATGTCGCACGACCTGCTCGACCTGCCGGCCGAAACGATGCGCCGGATCGCCACTGCATGGAAGGCGGCTGGATCGCCGCCCTTTCGGGCATATGCGCCCTTCGCCGCGCACTGCCTTGAGGTCGATCTCTACTTCGTCCTCGCAATGACCAATGGGATAATCTCGGACCAGCGCTCGAGCAACCGCATCGATGTGTCCTACCTGTGCTACCTACCCTTCGCCCACGCGTTCGTCTCTCAGGATCGGCTGCACCGCTCCGCCGCGCCTTTGTTCATGTCCAACCGGCAGCGCTTTGTCTGGGGCCCCGACCTGAAGGCGGACCTGAAGCGACTGAACGAGCACTTTTCGGGGCTTCCCGACGAAGAGAGGTCGAAGGGGCTCTTCCTGCTGGCGGCGAACCCGCCGAGGGACGACGAGGGGCTATGCGCGACGCTTTGGGACCTGGTGAACCCCGGATGGCGGAAGCCTCGCCCCGACGTGCCGGCGCTGACGCGCGAGCAGCAGGACACGATCATCGGCCAGTCCAAGGGGATGAGGGCGGCGGCCCTCGCGGGGCCCATGGTCCGGCTTCCGCGACGTGCCGAGGACGTCCAGCATCTCAGCATCGCCCGCTTCATCCCCAAGACACGAGGCAGCTGGCGTATGTTCTCAGCCGAGACAGAGGCGGCGAGCGACGAGGAGCGACGCCTCGAACACGAGGCGCGTCAGCGGGCCGCTGCCGATCTCCAAGGCTGAATAAATGGCAGCCTGCCGCCCCGGTCGCCTAAACCTACCATGCCGTTTCCATCGGTCGTACCCGACGACCCGACGTGAACGAATGGCGGCTTCCAAAGAGGCCGCTTGCGCACGCAACGTCAGCTATGTCGGCGTTAGCAGCCTTGGGCGCTGATTGATAAGATAGATTGCCCCAACCGGCAGGCTTTTCAGCTTGAGAGTTCGGAACACCGTGTCTGGACGTCAAGTTGGAACCCCTCCGCGTCGAAACGCCTCCGGACCCTGCTCCCCCGCGCCATGCCCATGTTTATCAAGCGCGTGCCGAACCCCTTTCGCTGAGGTTCGGCGGCGGGCGGACCGCCTGTTTCACGCCAATGAAGGCTCAGATGATCGTCCTCGATCACCCAGGACAGATGGATGCGGCCGGTCGGCGAAGACAGCGCGCCATACTTGACCGCGTTCGTAGCGAGTTCATGCAGCATGAGCGATCCGGCTATGGCTGCGCGTGAGCCGATCTGCATGTCGGGTCCGTCTATCGCGATACGACCGTCCGCGTTGTGCGGTTCGAGCGATGCCGAAATGACTTCCCAAAGGGAAGCACGCGACCAATCCTTACGCAGCAGGATATCCTGGGCATGGCCCAGCGCTGAAAGGCGGCTGGAAAAGTCATTCATCGCGTCCGTATCGACGGCGCCGCGCAAGGTCTGGGCGGCAATCGCCTGGACGAGAGCCAGCGTGTTTTTCAGGCGGTGCCCGAGTTCCTGATTGACGAGGGCCAGGTCGGCCTGCGCCAGCACCTTGCCGGTGGTCTCGATGACGGTGTCCATCATGCCCGCGACGCTTCCGTCGGCAAGACGCAGCGGGCTGTAGCAAAAGGTGAACCACGCCCGCTCGTCCCGGCCTGATCGGTTGATGGTAAGCGGATAGTCCTCGATGTAGGTGGGCGTGCCCGCGTAGGCTCTGGCGGCGATCGGACCGATCTCATCCCAGACTTCAGACCAGATGTCCGCAAACGAATGCCCGAGCGCATCGGACTTGGCGCCCAGGATGGGCAGAAAGGCATCGTTGAAGATGGTGGTGAATTCATCTCCCCACACGATGGCCTTGGGAAAGCGGGAGTCGAGGATTTGCTGAACGACGATTTCAAGTTCGGATGGCCAGGCGGCGCGCGGTCCTAAGGGGGTGATGCCCCAGTCGAAAGAATCGACGCGCGAACGCATGCCACCGTTAACTGCCCCCAAATCTGGGAAATTCGGTTCAGAAGTGACGCCTTCTGCCTCAAACTGCGGGATGGCTTGTTCCTGGCCCATACCCCCGGCTCCAATTCCGCAAGCGGGAGCGCGGAGCTCTCTGTCGGGGGCGTGCTCACGGTAGGGAAATTCATCGCCCGATGTGCCAGGCTATCATGCCGTTGCCGGATGTCCACACGAGAACCTGTCCGGGAGCTGAACAGGCGGTGAAAATTATGGTCCAACGCGCAGATCCGGCGGCAGTACGCTCTATATTTCCGATGTAATGCGCGCTTCAAGCTGGGAGCGAATCCCTTCGCCCCCACGCATAGGTAACGGCAAACTGCTGAATGAAGGGCAGCTTTTGATCAACGAACTCGAGGCGGCGAACGACGGCTTAGTCGGCGGAAAAAGTCAGCTGGCCTGGCGCGAGACCGAACGGCAACTTCGCACGAAAATGCGGTCGTTCAAACGGCTCACGCAGCTTCCCGAAATCAGCCCCCGCTTCTCACGCTGGCGTCCCGTTTCTGCTTGTGCCACCACTGCAATCGGGGGTGCATATGGGCCACGTCTTCATTTCCTATTCCCATCGGGACCAAGCGGTCGCC
>JAEULI010000127.1 GCA_016793845.1 Sphingosinicella sp. | reverse complement strand
GCCAAGAACCCGAGCCTGTTCTCGGGCCAGTCGCCGATCGGCGTGGGCGGCTGGTTCGCGGCGCCGACCATCAACCCGATCTCGGGCGAACTCGTGGGGCGCGCGGCAGTGGGCGGCATACTGGGCGCGTTGATCTCGCCGCTCGCCGCGCTCGTCGCCTTCATCGATCTCGGCGACGAGGACGACACGAACTGCGCACCGGTGCTGGCCGGGGCGAGCGGCGCAGCGGTACGCGCCGCGGACAAGGCCGCGGAAAAGAAGAAGGGTTAGCCGATAAGGCGGCGCGAGACTTCGGGGAGCAGCGAGGCGTCGCCGAGCGCGATGACGCTGCCGTTGCTGTCGCCCGTGAGGGGACGCCCTTCCCAGTCCGTCATCGAGCCGCCCGCGCCGATGACGATGGGGGCGAGGGCCGCGAAATCGTGGAGCTTGAGGTTCGCCTCGACGACGATGTCGATGTGGCCTGCCGCGACGAGGCCGTAGTTGTAGCAGTCTCCGCCGTAGACGAGCTGGCCCGCCGCCGCGGCGAGCGCCTCGAAGCGCGCGCGTTCGGGCGTGTGGAAATACTGCGGGCCGGTGGAGGCGATGAGCGCCTTCGACAGCACGGGGCAGCGGCGCGTGGTGATCGCGGCACCATTCAGCGTGGTCGCCTCGCCCGCCGCGCCCGCCCAGCGATCCCGCCCGATCGGCTGATCGATGATGCCGAGGACCGGACGCCCCTCTTCGAGAAGCGCGACCAGCGTACCGAAGATCGGGCGCCCGGCGATGAAGCTGCGCGTGCCGTCGATGGGATCGAGCACCCAGACGCGCGAGGCGCCGGGATTGGAGACGCCGAACTCCTCGCCGACGATGCCGTCCGTGGGACGCTCGGCCTCGATGAGCGCGCGCATCGCGGTTTCCGCCGCGCGGTCCGCCACCGTGACGGGCGAGGCGTCGCCCTTCGTCTCGACCTCGACACGGGCGCGGAACCACGGCCGGATCGCTTCACCCGCGGCGTCGGCAAGCCGGTGCGCGAAAGCGAGATCGTCGGCGCGGCTCATGGCGCACCCCGCAACGGTTCGGCTTTCCTTGCCGGCGTCGCGCCGCTAGCGTGCGCGAAATTGTTCAGGGAATCATGCATGAAGCTCTACATGTCCTACACCTCGCCCTATGCGCGCAAGGTGCGCGTGTTCGTTCGCGAGCTCGATCTCGAGGACGCCGTCGACGAGGTGCCGGTGGATCCGCTCGCGGACCCCGACGAGCTCGTTTCCGTGAACCCGGTTTCCAAGGTCCCCGCGCTCATCACCGACGACGGCACGGCGGTGCACGACAGCCGCGTTATCCTCGCCTATCTCGCGAGCCTGAAGGACGCGGGCGACCTTTATCCCGCCGCCGGCGATCCCAAGCGCTGGGCGGCGATGACGCTGGCCGCGCACATCGACGCGATTCTCGACGCCGCCGTCGCATGGCGCATGGAAACGCAGCGCCAGCCGGGCGAGCGGTCGATCTATTGGCAAGGCCGCTGGCGCGGAAAGATCGAGCGTGCGCTCGATGCCCTCCCCGCCATGCTGGACGCGGCGCCCGCCTATCGCCGCTATGCCGAGATGCTCTCGGTGATCGCGCTCGAATATATCGATTTCCGGCATCCGACGCTCGACTGGAAGCGCACGCGGCCCGAGCTCACGAAGCTGCACGACGAATGGGCCTCGCGCTCTTCGATGGTGGAAACGCAGTTCCCGGCCGCCTGAACGCCGGCATCGTTCTGGTGCCGGTATAATTTACATTCCGAAAGCGGACTGACGACCGTGTGAACGGGAGTCATTCGGATTCCCGTCGATTCCGCTCAACTGGCACAGGCGTTGCTTGATCTTCCCACAATGGGGGGCGCAAAACCGTGAAAAGCGCCCGGACAGTTGGAGGATGACATGAACATTCGCATTCTGGGCAGCGCCGCGACCGCAATTGCACTTCTCGCCAGTATGCCGGCGGACGCCGCATCGATCTCGCTCTCGGCGACGTTGCGCGACTTCTCGGCTTCGCATTCGGACTTCGAGGCCAACCCCATCGCGGGCCACGTTGCCGGCCTTGCCAGCTACACGCTGGACGCTGACGGCAAGCCCACATTCTCTGGCGCGGACGGCACCGGCAATGTTGCGAACGCCGCGTCCTTCGCCCAGTGGTATCGGGATGTGCCGGGCGTCAACACGCCTTACACCATCAACCTGACGCTTGAAGAAACGGCGCCGGGTTCGGGCATCTACAGCTACGCCAATTCTTCGTTCTTCCCGCTCGACGCGATCACCGGCGCGACGGAAGGCAACCCGCACAACTACCACTTCACGCTGGAGCTGGAGACGAGCTTCACCTACCAGGGCGGCGAAGTGTTCAACTTCACGGGCGACGACGACCTGTGGGTGTACATCGACGGCAAGCAGTGCATCGACCTTGGCGGTGTGCACGGCGCGATGTCGGGCGCGTGTAATCTCGACTCGCTCGGCCTCACCGTTGGAGAAGACTACAGCTTCAAGCTGTTCTTCGCGGAGCGTCACACCACGGAATCCAACTTCAAGGTGCAGACGACGATCCTGCTTGAGGACACCTCGATCCCCGAGGTTCCTGAACCCGGGATGCTCGGCCTGCTCGGTCTCGGCCTCGTCGGCATGGGCGCGCTGCGTCGCCGCCGCTGATATCCAGCGACACACGGACGAAAATCAGGGCGATCCCTTCGGGGGTCGCCCTTTTTCGTTGGCAAGACCGCCCGGAGACGCGCAGACCATCTGCGCGGGCACGCCGCCCGTGAGGGGAGCCTGCGCCATGTACGACCTGCAGACCATCGGCGACACGCTGGCCATTCTTGGCCTGCAGGCGGACTATGCCCGCGCGGCAGACAGCTTCGACCCGGCCCGCTATGCGGAGGTCTTCACCGAGGACGGCATTCTGGACGCGAGCCACTGCGGCTTCGCCGTCGCCGTGGGCCGGGCGGACATCGCCGAAACGATGGGCAACGCCTTCCGCCAGCAGACGCACAATATCCACATGACGATGAACCAGCGCGTGCTTTCGGTGGAAGGCGACCGCGCAACCGGTTTCGCCTATTTCTTCCAGCGCAGCATCCTGAAGAACGGCGGACGCACCGAGTTCTGCGGACGCTATGACGACGAGTACGTGCGGACCGCCGAAGGCTGGAAAATCCGCAGACGCGTGCTCGTGGAGCTGCTGCCGACCGTGATGGAAGGGTACGACATCGCCTGAAGGGGTACGGCGCCCCCGGGTGACAAGCTGGTGTCAGGTCGCCGCCATAATGGAAGGCAATGCCCCGCAGCATCGAGGTCGTTCCCATGCGCTATGTCAGAATGCCGATCGAAGTCGAATCCCCTGAGGAGTACGGCTACGGCAATATCCGCTACAATCTTTCCGAAAGCTCGATAACCGACCAGACGCTGTCGAGCCTTGGACTTTCCGTCCCCGATCTCACGCTGCTCTACGGTGAGCACCGGGGCAGCGAGCGATTGCGCGCGCTGATCGCGGCGGACGCGCCGGGCCTGAAGGCGGACGATGTTCTCGTCTGCGGCGGCGCGGCAACGGCATTGTTCATCATCGCGACCGCACTGCTCGGGCCCGGCGACCACCTCGTCGTCATCCGGCCCAACTATGCGACGAACCTGGAAACGCCGCGCGCGATCGGCTGCGCGATCAGCCTCATCGATCTGAAGTTCGAGGAGGGCTTCCGCATCGACATCGCGCGCATCGCCGCCGCGATCACGCCGCGCACGCGGATCATCAGCGTCACCTGCCCGCACAACCCCACGGGCACGATGCTGAGCGAGGCCGAACTCCGCCAGCTCGTGGACCTCGCGCGCGACAACGGCTGCAAGCTGCTCGTCGACGAGACCTACCGCGACCTTTCCTATGGCGGCACGCTGCCGCTCGCCGCCGCGCTCGGCGATCATGTGATCAGCGTCTCTTCGCTGTCGAAGGCTTACGGCGTGCCCGGCATCCGCATCGGCTGGCTGATCACCACCGACCCGGCGCTGCAGGAACTGTTCCTCGCCGCGAAGGAGCAGATCAGCATCTGCGGCAGCGTGATCGACGAATGGATCGCCGAGCAGGTGCTTGCCCGCCGCGCCGCGCTGCTGACGCCCACGCTGGAAGAAATGCAGACGCGGCTCGGGCTCGTCAGCGACTGGATGGCGCAGGAGCCGCTGCTGGAATGGGTGAAGCCATCAGGCGGCGTGGTGTGCTTCCCGCGGATGCGCGAAGTGCCGCCGGGCGGCACGGACGGCTTCTACAAGCGCCTGCTCGAAGCGCATGGCACCTACGTGGGCCCCGGCCACTGGTTCGAGATGCCCGACACGCACTTCCGCCTCGGCTACGGCTGGACGACGCGCGCGGAGCTGGAAGCGGGGCTGGACGGCATTTCGAAAGCACTGCGGGACGCCTGAGCCTTCAGGACAGGCTCTCGATCAGAACATCCTGCGCGCCCTGCCAGAGCGCGCGCTTGCCGAGCACCGGCAACTGATCGAGCCCTTCGACGATGGTGAGGAAATGATTGCCCGCGAGCTGGCCGAGCTTGCTCGCGAAGTTCACCGCGCCATAGGCGAGCAGGATCTCCGTTTCGCTGTAACCACCGGGGTAGAAGATCATCTGGCCGGGCACCGGATAGCTGGTCGCGTTCTCGAAGGTGAAGGGAACGGGCGCGTCGCCAAGCGGCACCCAGCAGCCTTCACCGCTCCAGCGGACATGCACGAACTGCGTTTTGTACGGCAGCAGCGAGAGGAAATACCTGCACGTTTCCGGCGCCCGTTCGCGTTCGAGACGGGCCAGGAAAACGAGATCGCCAGCCGTGATGCGAATGTCGGTCATGTTGTTCTCCCGGCTCACCGGACGATCACCGGAGGAGGATCGCTACCGACCGACCCAAGATTGCAACCGGGCGGCCAACTCTTTGATCTAAAAGACTGCGCGTGGTCGGGGAGAGAGGATTCGAACCTCCGGCCCCTGCCTCCCGAAGACAGTGCTCTACCAGGCTGAGCTACTCCCCGACGCGCAGGATTTGCCGCTGTGGGCGGAAGCCCTCGGGACAGCGGACGGCGGCTTATAGCGAGGGGGTCACGCCCCCGCAAGCCTCAGCTTCGCGCCGTCGTCATCATATCGTCGACCGCCACGAATTTCTCGCGCGGGGCGCTGCCGCGCGCCCTTGCGACCTCGGCGGCGTCGATCTTCTGCCAATCCCGGAAGGTGACGATGTCGATGCCCTTTTCGGCCGCGAGCGCATCGAGACCGGCGCGGCCGGGCTTGCCGGCAGGCGTGATCTCGGCCGCGATCAGGTCCGCGATCGCGAAGCCATCCGGCCGGTTTGTCCCGATCGTCCCCGTCGGCCCGCGCCGTGCCCAGCCGACGCAGTAAAGGCCGGGGGATATGCGCCCCTCCTCGTTCACGAAGCGGCCGCCGCGATCATCATAAGGCACGCCCGCGATCGGGATCGTGCGGTAGCCGATGCAGCTGATCACCATGCCGCAGGGGATATCGAGCATCTCGCCGGTGCCTTCGGCGCGGCCATCGATGAGCCGCGTGCGTTCGAGGCGGAGGGCTTCGACCTTGCCATCCCCCAGCACTTCGACGGGACGCAGGAAGAAATCGAAGTGAACACGGACGGGCTTTTCAGGGTCCGGGCCTGCGGCGGCGAAACCGCGCAGCGCCGTGACGACCTTGCGCAGGCCCGGCTCCAGCGCATCGTCTTCTTCCACGGGCGGGAACACGGCCGGATCGACGACGGGCGTTGCGCGGGCAAGCTCGCCCATCTCGCCGACCTCCTTCGGCGTGAAGCTCACCTGATGCGGACCGCGACGGCCGACGATGCGGATGAGCTTTACCTGCGACGCGCCGAGCGCATCGACGGCGTGCTGCACGATGTCCGCGCCTTCGAACTCCTCCGGCAGCTTGGCAATGATGCGCGCGCAATCGATCGCGACGTTGCCGTTGCCGATGACGACGACCGACTCGCTATGGAGCGGCGGCGCGAGATCAGCAAAATCGGGATGGCCATTGTACCAGCCGACGAATGCCGCCGAGCCGAGGACGCCGGGCAAACCCTCGCCGGGGATGCCGAGCGGGCGATCGGTCGGCGCGCCAGTCGCGAGCACCACGGCGTCGTAAAGGCCGAGGAGTTCATCGATCGAGATGCCGCCTTCGCCGACACTGACATTGCCGGCGAAGCGGACATTGTCGGTCAGCGCGGTCTTCTCGTAGCGGCGCGAGACGGCTTTGATCGACTGATGATCGGGCGCGACGCCCGCGCGGATGAGGCCGAAGGGTGTGGGCAGCCGATCGATGATATCGATGCGGACATCGCCGCCGTTCAGCTTCTGGGCGGCCTCCGCCGTGTAGTAACCTGCCGGACCGGAACCCACGATCGCGAGATGAAGCGTCATCAAGCCCTTCCCCACAGGTCGTTTTTTCCGATGCTAAAGGCGCCGGGCGCGATGTAAAGACGCTTTGAGTCGGGGGCCTCGCGTCGTGCTGGTACTGTCTGGAATCGTCATCATCGTGCTGGGCTTCATGGCCCGGCTCAATCCGCTGCTCGTGGTGACGATCGCGGCGCTCGCGACGGGCATCGCCGCCGGGCTCGATCCGATCGCGGTGGTTTCCGCGTTCGGCAAGGCGTTCAACGACAATCGCTACGTGAGCGTGGTGTGGATCGTGCTGCCCGTCATCGGCCTGCTCGAACGCTACGGATTGCAGCAGCGCGCGCGGACGCTGATCGCGGGCCTCAAGGGCGCGACGGTGGGCCGCCTGCTGATCATCTACCTGATCGTGCGCCAAATCGCCGCCGCGCTCGGGCTCACCTCGATCGCCGGACACGCGCAGACCGTGCGGCCGCTCGTCGCGCCGATGGCGGAGGCCGCAGCGGAAGCGCAGGGCGCAGGTGATGCCGAAACGCGCGAAGAGGTGAAGGCGATGGCGGCGGCGACCGACAATGTGGGGCTCTTCTTCGGCGAAGACATCTTTATCGCCATCGCATCGATCCTGCTCATCAAGGGGACGTTCGAGACTTACGGCATCAACCTTGCGCCGCTCGAACTCTCGGTGTGGGCGATTCCGACCGCGATCGCGGCGCTGCTCATCCACGGCGCGCGGCTGATGCTGCTCGACCGGCGGCTGGGAGAGCGGAAATGATCGGGCTTCCCGCGCTCTATACGTTCGCCGGGCTGGTGTTCGCGGCCTTCGCGATCGGCAGCCTCCGCGACCGGAGCAACGCGAGGCGGCTAGGGAACGCGGCGTTCTGGGGGCTTTTGTCGCTCAGTTTCCTCGCAGGCGACCGGCTCGGCGATCTCGGCAACGGTGTGCTGGTGCTCTGCCTCGTCGCGCTCGCAGGCGCAGGCGCGCTCGGCAGCGGCACGCCGAAGACGACGCGCCCGGACGAGCGGACGGCACTTTCGGGCAAACTCGGCAACCGCCTGTTCCTGCCTGCACTGATCATTCCGGTGACCGCGCTCGTCGGCACCGTGGCGTTCAAGGCGATCAGCGTGGGCGGCGAACCGCTGTTCGACCCGAAGCAGGTGACGCTGCTGTCGCTCGGCATCGGCGTGGTGCTCGCGCTTTCCGTGTCGATGCTGTGGCTGAAGCCGCCGCCGCTTGCCCCGCTGGAGGAAGGACGGCGCCTCATAGATTCGGTGGGCTGGGCGGCGGTGCTGCCGCAGATGCTCGCCTCGCTCGGCGCGGTGTTCGCGCTCGCGGGGGTCGGCGAAGCCGTGGGCGATATCGCGGGCGCGCTGATCCCGGAGGGCAGCCGCTTTGCGGCAGTTGCGGTGTTCGCGCTCGGCATGGCGGGGTTCACGATGATCATGGGCAATGCCTTCGCCGCCTTCCCGGTGATGGCGGCCGCGATCGGCGTGCCGGTGCTGATCCACGGCATGGGCGGCGACGCGGCGGTGATCGGCGCGGTGGGGATGCTCGCCGGGTTCTGCGGCACGCTGATGACGCCGATGGCGGCGAACTTCAACATCGTGCCCGCCGCGCTTCTGGAACTGAAAAACCGGAACGGCGTGATCCGCGCGCAGATCGCCACGGCGCTGCCGCTGCTCGCGGTGAACCTCGTCATCATCTATATATTCGCGTTCCGATGACCCTCGACGCTCCTCTCGCCGCCCGCTTCGCGCGCATCGCGCTCGGCCACGTGGGGCAGGAGTATCCGAACAAGATGGACCATGTGCTCGACGCCCCCGCCGACGCGCTGGGGCCGCGCGCGCTGCATCCGGTCTTCTACGGCAGCTACGACTGGCATAGCTGCGTGCACAGCTGGTGGCTGCTGCTGACGATCCGACGGCTGTTCCCCGATCTGCCGGAGAGCCGCGAGATCGCCGCGCGGGCGGACGCGGTGCTGACGGCGGCGAATGTGGCGGGCGAGGTGGCTTATCTGGCGCGGCCGTCGTCCGCAGGTTTCGAGCGGCCCTACGGCTGGGCATGGCTGTTCGCGCTGCATGGCGAGGCCGCGCGCCATGCGGACAGGGGCTGGGGCGCGGCGCTGGCGCCGCTCGCCCATGCGTTCGCGGCGCGTTTCAAAAACTATTTTCCAAAGCAGCTCTATCCGATCCGCAGCGGCGCGCACGCGAACACGGCGTTCGCCTTCATCCTGTCGCTGGACTGGGCGGATACCCACGACGCGGCGATGGCGGCGCTGATCCGTGAACGGGCGGAGACCTATTTCGGGGCGGATCGCGACTGCCCGGCGTGGGAGCCGGGCGGGGACGAGTTTCTGTCTTCGACGATGGTCGAGGCGTTGTGCATGAAGCGCGTGCTGCCCGCGGCGGAATTCACGGGCTGGCTTTCCGGCTTCCTGCCGCGCCTTGGCGAGGGCGAACCGGCGACGCTGCTGCGGCCCGCGGCCGTGCTCGACCGCAGCGACGGCAAGCTCGTCCACCTCGACGGCTTCAACTTCACGCGCGCGTGGGGCTGGCGCGAACTCGGCGATGCCGATGCCGCCGCGCGCCACCTCGCCGCGAGCCTGCCGCACATCGAGGAGGACTATATGGGCTCCCACTGGCTGTGCAGCTTCGCGCTGCTCGCCCTGCACCCGGAAGGACGAACATGAGAGCACTCATCCCCCTCTTCTGGCCCCTCGCCTGCCTGCTCGCGGGCTTCGCCCCGCTCTCCTCGCAGGGCGTGATCGATGCCTCGCGGGCGGAGGAGTGGCGGCCGCTTGTCCCCGAGAACACGCTCTACATGGACGTAGGCGGGAGCACGGTGGTGTTCGAGCTTGCGCCCGAGCTGGCGCCGAACACCGTCCGCAATATCCGAACGCTGGTGCGCGAAGGCTATTTCAACGGGCTCAGCATCAACCGCGTGCAGGACAATTACGTGGTGCAGTGGGGCGATCCGGATGCGGAAGACCCGGCCAGGCAGCGCAAGCAGGGGATCCCGCCGACGCTCGCACCCGAGTTCGGCCGCGCGGCGGCGGGCGTCGCCTTCACGCCGATTCCCGGCCCGGACGGCTTCGGCGAGCCCGGCTTCGTGAACGGCTTCGCCGCGACACGCAAGGACGGCGCAGTGTGGGCGACGCACTGCTACGCAGCGCTCGGCGTCGGGCGCGCGGAGAGTGCGGACAGCGGCAACGGCAGCGAACTTTACGTCGTGATCGGACACGCGCCGCGCCACCTCGACCGCAACGTGACGATCGTGGGGCGCGTGATTTCCGGGGTCGAAGCGCTCTCGAGCCTGAAGCGCGGCACCGGGCCGATCGGCTTTTATGAAACGGCGGCCGAACGCGTGCCCATCACGCGCATCCGGCTCGGCAGCGACATGCCTGCGGGCGAACGCCTCCCCATCGAGATCATGCGCACCGACAGTGCATCGTTCCGCGACTACGTGGACGTACGCGCGCACCGAATGCGCGACGGCTGGTTCGCACGCGACTCGGGGTTCATCGACATCTGCAATGTGCGCGTGCCGCAGCGGGCACGTGCCCGGCCCTGAGCGCCCGCGCGACAATAGCTCGTCCGGGCGGTCAATCGGTCGCAGGCGATCCGCAAGTGTGGAATTATGGGCGAAAATAATGCTAAGGGCGTGAGCAGAAGCGGGCTTTGACCGGAATCAAGTCCGGCGAATGGAGCAGCGGTTGACCAAAGTTTGCGAGGATTGCGTTGTTCGCGACAGGTCGCTGTGCGGCACGCTCGACGATGCCGCGCTGACCGAAATGTCGCGCCTGGGGCGCAGACGCAAGCTCGCCGCGGGCGAGTCGCTGCAGTTCGAGGGCGACGACAACATCCTTTGCGCGAACGTGCTGGGCGGCGTTTTGAAGCTGAGCTCACTCACACCTTCGGGCGACGCGCAGACCGTGGGGCTGCTCTACCCCGCCGACTTCATCGGACGGCCTTACGCCGACACGGTGGACCACGACATCACCGCGCTGACCGAAGCGGAAGTGTGCATCTTCGCGCGCGCGCCGTTCGAGCGCATGATGGCCGAGAACATACAACTCGAACGCCAGCTTCTGGAACGCACGCTGAGCGAGCTGGAACGCAGCCGCCGCTGGCTGCTGTTCCTCGGCCGCAAGAGCGCGAGTGCACGGCTCGCGGGGCTGATCATCGACATCGACAGACGCATGGCGCAGACGGGCTGCGGCGCCGACCTCGGCATCGGCCAGCTGATCCAGCTGCCGCTCACCCGCACCGAGATGGCGGACGTGCTCGGCCTCACCATCGAGACGGTGAGCCGCGAAATTGGCAAGCTGAAGGACGCGGGCGTGATCGCCACCGAGGGCCGCCGCGGCCTCCGCATCCTGAAACCGGCCGCGCTCAAGGCCATCATGGACAGCGAATAGGCGTCTATTCGGACGGCTTGCGGTAGGTAAGGCGCCCGTCGCCGCGCAGCATCACGAGATCATCGCCTTCGATGAGGAGCGGCTGGTCCTTGAACGGCGGCTGGCCGAGGCTGTTCGGCACGAGGCGGAAGGTGAGGTCGTTGGCCCGGGCGAGATCGACCGGGAACGGCGGCGAGATGAAGCCGAACATGGCGAGGCCGAGTTTCACCGCCGTGATCTTCGTGTCTTCGGGAAGGTTCGGGATATAGCCGTAGGGCTGCGTATAGCCTTCGGTCTCCGTGCCGTCCGCGTATGTCAGCAGCACGTCCACGGGCCAGCTCATGCGGTTGCCGTCCGGCCCCGTCACCTGCACGCGCACGGTGAATTCGGGGTTCCGTTCCGCCGAGACGGGCTCGAAGGCGGGCGGGGTCCACGCGGGTTCGGTGGTGAGCAGGATACGGTTGCCGTCGCGGACCCAGCGGCCCTCGCCCGCCTCGTCCAGCGCGCCGTAGGTGAGGCCGTAGCGGAAATGTCCGTCGGCGGTGAGTTCAAGGCCCGAGGCAGCCTCGTGAACGCCTTCGAGGCGATAGACACCCTCTACGCCCGCGAGCGCCGGGGTCGCCGCGAACAGCAGCAGGGATGCGAGCCTTCTCATGTCCGTCTCCCGAAAAGGAAATGCGCGGTGAGCGCGACGGCGGCGCCCGCGATCGCGAGCGCGCTGTCCTTGTGCGCATCGAAGACATCGCCCTGCGTGCCGAGATAGGCGATGCCGAGATCGGGTGCGACGATGAGCATCGCCGCCCATTCGAGCAGTTCGTAGAATGTCGAAAGCGCCGCGATCCACATCCACGCCGACAGGTGCATCCACCCTCGACCGGCCTTTGCATAGTGCGCCAGCGTTTCCCGCATGGGGAGCGCGAGCAGCAGCCCGAACAGGAAATGCACGAGCCGGTCGTAAGGATTGCGGACGGTGCCGCCGATCTCTTTGAGCCAGAAGCCGAAAGGCGCTTCGGAATAGGTGTAGTGCGCGCCGTAGACATGCGCGGCGAGGAACAGGAACATCGCCACCGTCGACAGGCGCGAGAAGCCGACGCGGCGGTCGAGCCATACGAAGATCGGAAGCCCCGCAAAGACCAGCAGGTTTTCGAGCAGCCAGTCCTCCCGGTAGCTCGGCGCGACGGCGAGCCAGCCCCACCACACGGCGAAACCACCGACCAGCGGCGCGCGGACCGGGTCGCGAAAAAATCCATACTGAGGGCAAGCGTTCATGCCGCGCGCGAATCAAGCCAGATGATTGTAAAGACAAAGCTTGCACGGGAACGTGCAGGGGTCAAAAACAGAAAAAAGCCGGCATCAGGCCGGCAAGCGTCGGGGTGCCATGTTCGACACGCACGGCCGCATCAAATGCGGCACGATTTCCGTGCCCGATTTCCAGGGTTCGCTCGCCGACTGGACGACTCTTCTCGGCTATGAATGCGTTGAAACAGGCAAGGTGCCCATCGAGCTGGCGAATGGCTGGGACGCGATCAAGACACTCGGCGCGCGCACGGCGCTGCTGGCGCCGCCCGGCGGCGGCACCGGATTCGTTCGGCTGATCGAGCAGCCCGCCGTGCTCGCCTATTTGCCGATGCGGACTTACGGCTGGGTCGGCTACGAACTCACCGTGCGCGACGTGCCTTCGCTCCACGACCGGCTGCGCGGCAGCAGCATCCGCATCCTGACCACGCCCGAACGCACGCCGGACGGCACGGGCTGGACACCGATAGAGGCGACCGGACGCGCGGGCGAGGTGCTGTTCTTCAACGCCGTGACCGACACGCTGCGCGACCTTGAATTCCCGCGGGCGGTCGCCGATGTTGACCGTATCATGGTCGCCATGCTCGCCGCCGCCGACCGCGCCGCCGCTGTGCGCTTTCATGTCGACGCATTGGGGTTTTCGGAAGGCGGCACATTCCGGCTACCCTATCCGATCATCAACAATGCTTTCGGGCTTCCGCCCGAAACCGAGAGCGAGGCGACCGTGATCAGCGTTGGCCGGATGCCGGTGTGCGAGATCGACCAGTTCCCGCCGGGAACGACGGAGCGCAAGCAACTGCTCGGCTACCTGCCGCCCGGGAACGCCGTGGTGAGCTTCGCGGTGCGTTCGCTCGCCGCGATCCGCGCGCCGCTGATCGCGCCCCCGGAGGCGCTGGGCGGGCCGCTTTATGCCGGGCGCCGCACGGCCTGCACGCGCGGCGCGGCGGGCGAACTCATCGAGCTTATTGAAGTCGGCGGCGGGTTCTGATGGACTCCGAGCCTTCGGTCGTCGAGCGCATCCGCCAGTCCCGACGCCGGATACAGAGCGAATCGGAAGACGCGCTGCGCTTCCTCGGGCGCCTGCGCAACGCGCGCATGGTGGGCGCGGTCGCGCCGAGCGGGCCTGCGCTCGCGCGGCGCATCGTTTCGGGGATCGATCCGGTGCGCGGCGCGGTGCTGGAGGTCGGCGCGGGGACCGGCGTGTTCACCGCCGCGCTGCTGGCGCGCGGGGTTGCGCCCGGAGCGCTCACGGCCGTGGAGGCCGATCCGGTGTTCGCGGCGCTGCTGCGGGCGCGGTTTCCCGAGGTCGAGATTGTGGAGGGCCGCGCGGAGGACGTGCTCGGCGAAGGCGGCCCGCTTGCCGATCGGCGCTATGCCGATGCCGTCAGCGGCCTGCCGCTCCTCAATTTCCCGCCCGCGCTCCGGCGGCGCATCCTCGAGGCAATCTTCGCACGGCTCGCGGAGGACGGCGCGCTCTACCAGTTCACCTATGGCCCCCGCGCGCCACTCGGGCGCGGCAGCCTCGCCGCGCTCGGCCTCGTCGCCGAGCCGGCGGGCCGCGTGTGGCGCAACCTGCCGCCCGCGAGCGTCTACAGGATTCGCCGCGCCACCTGACTGTCTTGCGCGATCAAGACAGTGCGCTAGACTCCCGCCATGGCACAGCCTGTCCGCTTCGACATTCCGCACCGCCTCGGCCGCGACGAGGCCCGCCGCCGCATGGACAAGGGCCTCGGCGATCTCGACCGGGCGATGCCGTTCGCCTCGCGCATCGGCAAGACGTGGCAGGGCGACCGGCTGGTGATCGAAGTGACGGCGCTGGGCCAGGTGACGACCGCGAACCTCGACGTCGACGAAGACCGGGTGAGCATCGAACTTGCCCTGCCCGGCCTGCTCGGCATGTTCGGCGAGAAGATCGCCGGCGTTTTCCGCAAGCACACGACCGAACTGCTCACCGACAGCCGGACCGAACGCTGATGCTGGCCGCCCTGCTCCTTTTCGCCGCCGCGGCGGAAACACCCGACGCGATGGCGGCCTACCACGACGCCACACGCGCCGAACACCCATGCCGCGAGGCGGCGGCACGCGGCGAGATCATCGTGTGCGCACGGCGCGGCAGCGTCTATCGCCTGCCGTTTCGCGAGCCCGAGCCCGGCAGCCGCAGCGCGCACGCCGCGGATGTCCCGGCGGAGCGGGCAAAACTGCGCGGGCGCGCGGTCGATGCCGGGGGTATCGGGAGCTGCTCTGCCGTGGGACCGGGCGGCTTCACCGGCTGCACGAAGGGCATCGACCTGATCGCCAGCACCAGAACCGTGCTCCGCGCGGTGGACATTGTCGACTAGGGTCGATCCTCATCGCACATCGCTTGCGAACCGCCGCGCGGGAGGGCAAGAGGCAGGGTCTTGTTTCCGGGAAAGGTCGCGTATGTCAGGACGTTCGCTGTTGCATGGAAGCTGTGCCGTCGCCGCAATCGCCGTGGCGGCCCTGCCTGCGATGGCCGAGGACGACGCGGCGACCCCCGCGCTTCCCGAAATCGTCGTCAGCGCGCAGCTCCGCCCGCAGCCGATTGAAACCGTTCCGCTTGTCGTCTCGGCGCTGCTTTCGGGCGAGATCGAGGCGCGCGGCATCGACGAACCGCTCGATGCCCTGCGCGGCATTCCGAACACGGTCGCGGCGCATGTGCCGGGTTTCGGCAGCGACAATGATTATGTGATCCGGGGCCGCAGCGGCGTCGCCACGGTGATCGACGGCGTTTACGTCGGGCGCGGCGCGGCGACCAACTACGGCTTTTTCGACATCGACCGCATCGAGCTGCTGCGCGGCCCGCAGGGGCCGCTCTACGGCCGCGACACGAGCGGCGGCGTGCTCCACATCGTGAACCGCACGCCGGGCGACCGGACGAGCGGATACCTCGACGGTGCATACGGTCGTTTCGGTACTTACCAGTTTCGCGCCGGGCTCGACGTGCCGGTCGGCGAGCGCTTCTCGCTCGGCCTTTCCGGCTACTGGCGCAAGTCGAACGGTTATGTGCGGAACACCACGACCGGCGACCGGCTGAACGAGGACGACGGCTGGGGCCTGCGCGCGGCCGCGCACGCGAAGCTCGCCGACACGCTGACGTGGACGGGATCGATCGCGCGCATGGAAAGCACGGCGCTCTACGCGCCCGATTTCGAATGCGACCCCGCCGCCCCCGCCGATTGCAAGGGCCGCTTCGCTTCGACCGGCTACACCGAAACGGTGGGCCCGAACCATTTCGGAGCGCTCGGCGTGAGCGGGCGCAAGGCGAGCTTCGGGTTCGGCAATTCGGCGAAGACCTATCTGGCGACCTCGCGCATCGCATGGGCGCCGAGCGAGGCCGTCACGGTCGAGGCGATCACCGGCTATGTCGATACCAAGCGGCAATACGGTATCGACCTTCGCGACGGGCGCGATGCACCGACGATCGCAGACCCCGTGCCCGCGGCGCGCGGCGATGTTTACGGCGGCTACACGATCCTCGGCGACACGCATTTCAAGCAATTCTCGCAGGAATTGCGCCTGAGCGGTGCGCTCGCGGGCGGTTTCGTGAATTACGTGGCGGGTGTTTCCTATGCGGAAGAAGACGGCGACAGCGACCTTGCCGATATCTTCACGCCGACGACCGGCATTGCGAGCCTCATCGCCGATCGCCGCGTAAGAACCGAGACGAAATCGAAATCCGCCTACGCGCAGGTGGACGTGAACGTCACCGATGCGCTGACGCTGACCGGCGGGCTGCGCTACAGCGACGAGGATTTGCGTTTCAGCCTGACCGACAATCGCGCGGGCTGCGCCGTGCTTCCCGGCGGCTGCCTTGAGGATGCGCTCATCACGGCGGGTGTGCCCGCGAAGATCGGCGACAGCTTTTGGTCGCCGCGCGTCGCGGCCAGCTTCAAGCCGAACGAGAATGCCATGTTCTTCGTCTCCGCGACGCGCGGATACCGTTCGGCCGGCTGGAGCGATCACGCCGCGACCGCCGCCACGATCCGCCCCTATGCGGCGGAAACGATCTGGAGCTACGAGGCGGGCCTCAAATCTTCATGGTTCCAGCGCCGCCTTGCAGTGGACCTTACCGGCTTCTACGCGGACGGCAGCAACGTGCAGATCGTGGACAGCAACGGAGCGATCAGCACGGCAGGCTACCGTAACAAGGGCGTCGAACTGGAAATCGCCGCCGTGCCGCTCACCAACATTACGGTTCGCGCCGCCGCAGGCTGGCAGGACGCGAAATACAGGGCGGGAAGCGTCGTGCGTGCGCAGCAGGCGGCTTGCGGCGTGGAACTCGCGGCAGGGTTGATCGCGGGTGCGTCCGGCGCGGACAATGCGCTCTCCTGCGGGACCGGCATCGTCACGGCCGCCGGCGACATCGCCGATCCGATCCGCGCGCCCAAATGGACGTTCTCAGCCGGTGCGGCGTGGGACATCTGGCTGCCACCGGTCTCGGGCTCGATCGTCACGCCATCAGTGGATGTGACTTACCGCTCGGCGATGGAGACGGGCGGCGCAAATGCCTCGCTCTATACCGGCAGCGTGACGGGCTTCAGCACCACCGTCTACCCCGCCAACCCCTATGGCGGCGGTTTCATCACCGGATCGCAGTCCAAATCGCAGCTTCTGGTGAACGCGGGGATCGCGCTGCGCACCGACGACAATTTCTGGCGGGTGAGCCTCGAGTGCGAAAATTGCTTGAATGAGACGACGGTCGATGCGTCTCTGGGCAACGTCTCGTGGCTGAACACGCCGCGTGTCTGGATGGTTCGCGCGCGCCGCCAGTTCTGACGAATTGCGCCGCTTGACTTCCCCCTGTCACATATGCCGGACATGGGTTCCCGCGACATCTTGAGGGGATACCATGCGCGCGTTCGTCACTGCCCTGCTGCTCGCCACCGCCACGCCCGCGATCGCCGCGGACATGCCGAAGAACGTGATCGTGATGATCGCCGACGGCTCCGGCCACAACACGCTCGCGGCGACGCGCTTCTGGACCGGGCAGCCACTCACCATGGACAAGGGCCCGTGGGTGCGCGCCTCGATGGCGACTTACGGCCTGCGGCTTGAGCGCAAGGTGCCCGAAGGCGGCGACCCCTACGCGCAGGATCCGGACGCGGTGTACGATCCTGCGAAGGCTTGGGACACGCGGCCCGTGAAAGGTATGGCGAAGCCGGGCAGCACCTACCCCGCGCTGTTCGCAGGCTATCAATGGCACCGCCGTGTCGCGCCCGACAGCGCCAACACCATGTCCGCGATGATGACGGGCGTGCGCACCTTCGACGGCGCGATCGACGTGGACGGCGCGGAAAAGCCCGTGCAGTCGATCGCCGAGGCCGCGAAGGCGGCGGGCAAGATGACCGGCAGCATCACGAGCGTGCCGTTCAACCACGCGACGCCCGCGGCAGGCGGCGGCGCGCACAATCCCGACCGCGACGACTACCACGGCATCGCGCGCGAGATGCTCTCCGGCTCGCTCGACGTGATCGGCGGCGGCGGCAACCCGGACTATGACCAGGACGGCAAGCCGATCACCGACGAGCACGCCGAGATCCGCTTCAAGTGGATGCCGCCCGAACTCTGGGCGAAATTGAAAGAGCCGGATTCACGCTGGAACCTTGTCGAAACGGCGGGCGACATCCGCGATCTCGCCGAAGGCAAGACGACCTCGGCAAAGCCGCTCGCGATGATCGCTGCGGTGAACCCGACATTGCAGGCGCAGCGCAGCTATCCGGCGAACATCGCGCGCGGCACGGCGGACCCGGGCGCGGTGCCCTTCACGCCCGGCATGGCGAAGCTCGACGAGATGGCGATCGCAGCGCTGAAGCACGTCGGCACGGACCCCGACGGCTTCTTCATGATGATCGAGGGCGGCGCGGTCGACTGGGCGATGCACGCGAACGATTTTCCGCGCATGATCGAGGAATATATGGCGTTCGACGACGCCGTACGCGCGGTGGTGGCATGGATCGAGAGCCCGGAAAGCGCCGCGAGCTGGGACGACACGCTGCTCGTCGTCACCGCCGATCACGACCATCTCCTGTACGGCCCCAATCTCGACGAGCCGTTCCAGCGCGTGACCAACAACGGCGCGGGCAAGCTGCCCGGCTATTCCTGGGCGTGGAGCTCGCACTCCAACCACCTCGTCCCCTTCTTCGCGCGCGGCAAAGGCGCGGAACTGCTCAAGGCCGAAGCCGACCAGATCGACGAATATACCGACAGCCAGGACCGCAAATTCGGCTACGGCCGCTATCTCACGCAGCCGGAACTCGGCGCGTTCCTGCTGAAGACGCAGGAGAAGTGAGAGGTATCGAGGGGGAGAATGGTGGGCGCGGCAAGGATTGAACTTGCGACCCCTGCGATGTCAACACAGTGCTCTACCACTGAGCTACGCGCCCACGCGGCGTGCCTTCTAGGCGAGCGCCGGGCGCGGCGCAAGCCGCTTATTCGCCTTCGAAGATGCGGTCGATTTCGGCGACGAGATCGCGCAGGTGGAACGGCTTCGAGAGCACCTTGGCGTCGCTCGGCGCGCCGGAGCCGCGGCTGAGCGCCAC
Organism: Sphingosinicella sp.; assembly: GCA_016793845.1. GTDB lineage: Bacteria > Pseudomonadota > Alphaproteobacteria > Sphingomonadales > Sphingomonadaceae > Sphingosinicella > Sphingosinicella xenopeptidilytica. Next base: position 25,919 of record JAEULI010000127.1, on the reverse strand, counting down.
GGCGGCAAAGCCGGTGATGAACATGACCCGCATCGTGGGCGCGAGCTGTGCGGCGCGCTGGGCGAGTTCAATACCGTCCATTTCCGGCATGACGATGTCGGTGAGCAGCAGCCCGAAGCTTCCCGTGGCGATGTGGGGCAGCGCCGCTGTGCCGCGATCGACCGCAACGACTTCATAACCCGCGCGGGTAATCGCGCGTTCCAGGAAAAGACGCATCGAGTCGTCATCTTCCGCGAGCAGGATGCGGCCCGTGATGCGGCCTTCGGGTTGTGTCGTCATGGTCGTGTCCGCCGCTTCTTACGGCTGAGGACTTAACATTTCCTGTCGTGGGCTTGCCAGCCCGAAACCTGCGGCAGCCCCTCTTTTGCTTTCGTTTCGCCGGGGTTAGGCTGTTGCCATGCCACAGGGGAACCATCACCGTTGAGCGCCGAGCCCTCCGTCTCCGCGCTGACGCCCGGCCACTTCGTTTCGGGCCCGCGCGGCGCGCCCGTGCCGCTGGTGCTCGCCTCGCCGCACAGCGGCCGCGCGCTGCCGCCGGGGTTTCTCTCCACCGCCGCGCTCGACATGGATGGGCTGCGGCGCGCCGAGGATGCCTATGTCGACGAACTGCTCGCGCCCGCGGCCGAATCGGGCGCGCCGCTGATCACCGCGCGCTGGGCGCGCGCCTATGTCGATCTCAACCGCGACCCGCAGGAGATCGATCTTTCGATGCTGAGCGACCCAGCAGCGGCGGGGCCGGTGAAAACCACCGACCGTGTCCGCTCCGGGCTCGGCGTGCTGCCGCGGCTCACTGGGCCGGGGCTTCACATCTACCGCGACCGGATCAGCAGCGCAGCGGCGTTGCAGCGAATCGCGGCGGTGCACGCGCCCTATCACCAGCGGCTCGCATCGCTGATCGAAGACGCCGCCACCTGCCATGGCTATGCGCTGCTCATCGACGGCCACTCGATGCCGCCGCTCTCGCTTCCCGCGCGGCAGCGGCCCGAGATCGTGATCGGCGACGCGGGCGGCACGTCCGCACCCGAATCAGTCGTACGCCATGTGGAGGCCCACTTCCGCCGGGCAGGCCTGCGCGTCGCGCGCAACACGCCCTACGCGGGCGGGTACACAACGCGCTTCCACGCCGCGCCCGCACGCGGCCGATTCGCGATTCAGATCGAGATCGACCGCACGCTCTACATGGACCCGGACACGCTGGAACGGCACGCCGGCTTCAATGACGTCGCGGAAACGCTGAAAAACCTGGTGGCGGAGCTTCTGGGCTGGCTTCCGCAAATGTTCGGAAGACCGCAGGCCATCGCGGCCGAATAAAGCTGTCTGAAAGAAAAAAGGTCACTTCGACAATGTCGAAGTGACCAGGGTTCAGGGAGGACGTGGCATCATCCTCGTCAGATGATGCTACGCAGGCGTGCCGCGCAAAAGGGGGGGAACGCAGCGCCGCCCAAAATCAAGATGGGCCGGAATTGTTAAGTTTTCAAGCGTCTGCCCGATTTTTTCGCAAAAAAGGCAACATTCTCGCCAGAACGTCGTCGCGATCGAGGAAATGGTGCTTCAAAGCGCCCAGAACGTGCAGAACAACGAGCACGAGCGCCAGGAACGCGGCGGGCCCATGCAGCGCATGGAAGAAACCACGCCCCGCCTTCCCCAGCGGTGAATCGGGAATCGGAATAAGATCGAACCACACGAGCGGCCGCTCGGGGCTCGCAGCAAACGCCCAGCCGCTCAGCGGCAGCAGGAGCAGCAATACGTAGAAGCCGATGTGCGTGAGGCGGGCGAGAAAGATCTCCCACCCCTTCATGTGCGCGGGCAGCGCGAGGAAGCCCGCCTTCAGCCGCATCACGAGCCGCCACACCGTGAGCGCGAGGACGGTGATGCCGATCGATTTGTGAATGCCCATGACGGCGCCGCGCTCCGCATCCGGGAGCCCTTCGGCGTAGACCGCGCCGACGATATTGCCGAGAACGAGAACGGCGATCAGCCAGTGAAGCGTGATCGCCGTTTTCGAATAGCTGCTGTGAACCGTTGCCATGAGGCCCCTTCCTGCGATTGCCCTGCACGTACGGGGAGTCTAGGGCGAATCCCCTGCGGTGCAAGACAGCGCGGGAAAGCGATCAGGCCTCGGTTTTTTCAGCCGCGTTTTTCGCCGCGCCCTGCGAGAACAGGTCGGTGACGTAGGACAGCGAGAAGAGGTGCGCGTATATCAGCGGCAACATGCCGTTCTGGATGAGCTTGCGCGCCTGATCGCCGCGCAGGTCGCGGATCTTGTCCTGCGAGATCATCTTGAAGCCGCGGTAGATCGCGGGCTGCGCCATGCCATCCATCTGGATGGAAACCTCGCCGTCCATCAGGAATTCACCCTTTTCGAGCTCCTGAACGAACGCCTGCGTCTTGCGCATCGAGTTTTCGAACTGCTCGCAGAATTCGAGGACGTTCTTCACGACATCGGTCGCCTCGCCATCCTTGAAAAGCGCATCGCCCTCATCGGCGCCGAGATCCTCGGAGGTCTCGTCGAAGCACAGCGTCAGCTCCTCGGACTGCGGATTGATCCGCGCGAGGAGGAACGGATAGCGGCGCACATAGGCAGGCACATAGGTGCCGGCGCGCCAGTTGCCCGCTTCGTCGACGAACAGGTTCTGGCCTTCGCTGAGCGAAGTGAGCGCGAGCGGCACCGGCGTCTGGCCAGCCGCGAACACGATCGGGTAGTGGCGCTGCACGAGGTGGAACTCGTCGACCGTGATCGGGATCGCGTGCAGCCCGCGCGCGAAGGGCGCGCCCGTACGAGACTTCAGCCCGAGCGCCTGATGCACCGTCGAGGAGAGCGGCGCGAGCGCGTTGTAGAGCGGCGGCAACTGGGCGGCTTGCGGATTGGTGGCCATTGTGTTCCTTCAGGCGCAGGTACGGAGTTGAAATTTGGCCGACCGTTTAGGCGGTCTGCCGCTTCGCGGCAAGCGAAGAGCAGGAACGGAAAAGCGCGAACACGATGGAATCTGCCAGCCTTATCGAACATGACACGGGACAGGACGCCCGTGAGATCGCGCTTGTCGATCCCGCCGGCTTCGAGGCGTGGCGGGACGCGCTGCCGGCACGTGCGCGCGCCGCGGTGGAAGCCGCGCAGTTCAAGGGCGCGGCCGGTACGCGGGTGATCCTTCCGGGGAGCGAGGCGGAAAGCTGGAGCGCCGCCTTCGGCGCCCCCGCCACGCTCGGCCCGTGGGACCTTGCCGGTGCCGTGAAAGCCCTGCCTGCCGGGCGCTACAGGCTCGCGGCGGGCCGCGAAGGGGGCGCGGCTGCGCTCGGCTGGATGCTCGCGCACTACACGTTCACGCGCTACCTTTCCGAACCCAAGCCCCTCGAGCCGCGGACGCTTCTGGTCCCGAAGTCGGTCGACATCGCGGCGCTCGCGCGGCTTGCGGACGCGCAGGTTCTGATCCGCGATCTCGTCAACACACCTGCCGAGGACATGGGGCCCGAGGCGCTGGAGGCGGCCGTGCGCGATGTCGCGCGTCACCACGGCGCCGAGGTGAAGGTCACCACCGGCGATGATCTGCTGGCGGCGAACTTCCCGACGATCCACGCGGTTGGCCGCGCCGCCGGCGCGGGCCGTGAACCCCGGCTGATCGACATGAGCTGGGGCCGCAAGGGCGACCCGAAGCTGACGCTCATCGGCAAGGGCGTGTGCTTCGATTCGGGCGGGCTCGACATCAAGAGCGCGGGCAACATGCTGCTGATGAAGAAGGACATGGGCGGCGCGGCGCACGCGCTTGCGCTTGCGGGCCTCGTGATGGGCGCGAAGCTGCGCGTGCGGCTGCGCCTCCTCATCCCAGCGGTCGAGAACGCCATCGACGGCGGCGCGTTCCGGCCGGGCGACATCATCAAGACGCGCAAGGGCCTCTCCGTCGAGATCGGCAACACCGATGCCGAGGGGCGGCTGGTGCTGTGCGACGCACTCGCGCTCGCGGGCGAGGACAGCCCGGAGATGATCCTCGACTTCGCGACATTGACCGGCGCAGCGCGCGTGGCGCTCGGCCCCGATCTCCCCGCGCTCTTCGCCAACGACGAGGCGCTTGCCGAGGGGCTGCTCGAAGGCGCCGGGGCGAGCGGCGACCCGCTGTGGCGGATGCCGCTGTGGAAACCCTATGCGGAAATGCTGAAGTCCGACGTGGCAGACATCAACAACAGCGCTTCGGGCGCGTTCGCCGGGGCGATCACCGCAGCGCTCTACCTCGAAAAATTCGTCGATCCGAAAACGCCGTGGGCGCACCTTGATACGTTCGCGTGGATGCCGACGGCGAAACCGGGCCGCCCGAAAGGCGGGGAAGCGCTGGGTCTACGTGCGTTTTGGGCGTATATTGAGAAACGTTACGGCAATCATCGCGCCGAATGAACGCTTCAACGGGTTAACCCAAATTATCAACACATCATTAACTCCCGTTAAAATATGGTGACCCGAAACGACATAACGGGTGAAACAGCCATGACCCTCTCAGGCCTAGACGACCGGATTGATGCGCTCCTCAGCCCCTGGATGCAGACGGTTATCGCGTATGTACAATCGAACCGTCCGGATCTTACCAACCGGCAGATGGCGCTGCTGCTGCTCGTCTACCTGACACAGGGACCACACACGGTGCGCGGCCTTGCAGCCAAGCTCAGGGTTTCGAAACCCGTCATCACGCGGGCACTCAACACGCTCGGCGCCTTCGGCTATATCCGCCGCCAGAAGGACGAGAGTGACCTGCGCAACATCTTCGTCGAACGGACGGCGCAGGGCCACGAATTCCTCGAGACCTTCGCAGGAATGATCGAGACGACGCAGGGCCATGCCAACCGCAACACCGAACGCGAGGATCGCGCCTACCTCTAGAAGCAGCCGCCATTCCGGTGATGCCGGGCTGCAAACGGCGACGTTCTGCGCTTCCGGTGCTCACGTACTGATGTACGCTGCGCGCCGGTTCTCGAAATCCACCATTTTCGCCGCGGCCTGACCGGAATGGCGGCTGCTTCTCCATATCCCGACCCACGCATCAACGCGTGGCGGGATGATCTTGCCGATGTAGCCCTCGAAGGGCTTGTCGAGGCGCCGCGCTTCGCGCTTGCCGTTCGCCATCGGCTGACCGCGCCGCAAGCGCCCATCCGCAAGGCGTCGGAATTGGATGCCGTCGCAGTGAGCGAGCTGCTTTCGGGGGAGGCGTTCGACGTGCTCGACGTGTCGGGCGGCGTCGCATGGGGCTACAGCGTTCACGACCATTATGTCGGCTATGTCGATGCCGCGCTGCTTGCCGAAGGCACCGAGGCGCCGACGCACCGGATTGCTGCGCCGACCGCGCTCGTTTTCGCGAAGCCCGACATCAAATCCACCGTGATCGGCGCGCTGCCGATGGGGGCGCTGACCCGCGCCGTGGAGCATGACGAGAAATTCGTGTCCGCCGCCGGGGGCTATGTTCACAGGCGCCACATCGCCGCGATCGATGACCGCGCCGCTGATCCGGTGGCGATTGCCGAACTGGTCCTCGGCACGCCCTACAAGTGGGGCGGGCGCACGCGTGGCGGGCTCGACTGCTCGGGCCTCGTGCAGGTCGCGCTCGATGCGTGCGGCATCGGCTGCCCCCGCGACAGCGACATGCAGGCGGCGCTCGGGCGGGAGGTCGAGGACCGGCGTTACCGGCGCGGGGACCTCGTGTTCTTCCCCGGGCACGTCGGCTTCATGTTCGACGAGTCCCGGCTGCTCCACGCCAACGCCTTCTTCATGTCGACGGTGATCGAGCCGCTCGACGATGTGGTGGGCCGCCTGCTGCCGCAGTACGACGCGCCGGTGACAGCAGTACGGAGACTATAGCTCGCCGCGTTCCCGGCGGATCGCCCGCCACTTCACGACATTGGCGTTGTGCTCGGCAAGCGTGCGCGCGAACACGTGGCCGCCGGTGCCGTCCGCCACGAAATAGAGCGCGTCGGTGGTTTCGGGATCGAGCACGGCTTCGATCGACGCGCGCCCCGGATTGGCGATCGGCCCCGTTGGAAGCCCCGCCTTCGCATAGGTGTTGTAGCCGTTGTCGGCGCGCAGTTCCGACTGGCGGATACGGCGGCCGAGCGGTTTGCCCTTCGTGATCGGGTAGATCACCGTAGGATCGGCCTGCAGCATCATGCCGATGCGGATGCGGTTCGAATAGACGCCCGCGATCGTGCGGCGTTCCTCCGCCTTCGCGGTTTCCTTCTCGACGATGGCGGCGAGGTTCACAGCCTCCTCCGGCGTCTTGACGACCGATGAGGATTTGCGCGCCGGCCAAAGCTCGGCGAGCGTCTTCGTCATCGCGTCCTGCATCCGCTTGAGCACGGCGGCGCGGGGCTCGCCGCGCTCGAAGCTGTAGCCGCCCGGAAGCACCGAGCCTTCCGCAGGAACCTCCACATCGCCGGTGAGTAGGTCTTCGGCCATCAGCCTTTCATGGACGAGAATCGACGGCAAACCTTCGGGCACGACGATCAGCCGCTGGAGCGGTTCGCCATGCTGGAGGATGCGCAGGATCGCCGCCGCGCTGCTGCCCGCGGGGATGCGGAACTCGCCCGCCTTGACCGGCGCCCCGGAGCCAAGCACGCGCGCCATCAGCCGGAACGCGTCCGACGAGCGGATCGCGCCTGCCTTTTCGAGCTGGACGGCGGTGGCCGCGAGCGATGCGCCGCGCGGCACGATGACGTCCGCATCCTTCATGAGCGGACCGCTGGCGGTCCACTGGAAAGCAAGCACGGCAGCCGCCGCCAGCGCCGCGATGACGATGGCGACCAGCAGCTTTTTCATACGGTCAGAGTGCCTTGACGATCAGCGAGGCGTTGGTGCCGCCGAAACCGAAGCTGTTGTTGAGCGCGGCCTTGATCTTGCGCTCACGCGCGACGAGCGGGACGAGGTCGACACCCGCGCAGCCATCGCTCGGGTTTTCGAGGTTGATCGTCGGCGGGGCGATCTGGTCGCGGATGGCGAGCAGGCAGAAGATCGTCTCGACCGCGCCGGCGCCGCCCAGAAGGTGCCCGATCGCGCTCTTCGTCGACGACATCGACACCGTATCCATCGCACTGCCGAACAGGCGGCGAACCGCACCGAGTTCGATCTCGTCGCCGAGCGGCGTCGAGGTGCCATGGGCGTTAATGTAGTCGATGTCGGCGGGGTTCATGCCCGCCTTCTTCAGCGCCATCTGCATCGAACGGAAACCGCCGAAGCCTTCGGGATGCGGCGCGGTGACGTGGTAGGCGTCGCCGGTGAGACCGTAGCCGACGACCTCGCCATAAATCTTCGCGCCGCGCTTCTTCGCGTGCTCATACTCTTCGAGCACGACGACGCCCGCGCCTTCGCCCATCACGAAGCCGTCGCGGTCCTTGTCGTAGGGGCGGCTGGCGCGTTCCGGCTGGTCGTTGAACGCCGTGGAGAGCGCGCGGGCCTGTGCGAAACCGGCGATGCCGAGCGGGCAGATCGCGCTTTCGGCGCCACCCGCCAGCATGATGTCTGCATCATCGAGCGCGATCATGCGCGCGGCATCGCCGATCGAGTGCGCGCCCGTGGAGCAGGCGGTGACGACGGCGTGGTTCGGGCCCATCAGGCCGTACTTGATCGAGACCTGACCCGACACGAGGTTGATGAGTCGGCCGTGCACGAAGTGCGGGCTGACGCGGCGCGGGCCCTTTTCATGGAGCACGATCGATTCGGATTCGATGCCCGGCAGACCGCCGATGCCCGAGCCGATCGAGCAGCCCGCACGCAGCTTCTGCTCGTCGGTGAGGTTGGCGAGGCCCGCGTCCTCGATTGCCTGGCCGGCGGCATCGATGCCGAACTGGATGAACAGGTCGACCTGGCGCTGGACCTTGTGATCAACACGCTTCGAGACATCCCAGCCGTCCTCGCGGCCGTCCATCTTCACCTCGCACGCGATGGTGCAGGCCTGATCCGACGGGTCGAACCGGGTGATGCGCGCAGCGCCCGACTTCGAGGCAAGGATATTGCGCCAGCTGGATTCAACGTCCCCGCCAAGCGGTGTGACAAGACCCAGTCCGGTGACGACGACGCGGCGCATTCGGTTCTCCCGTGTCCTGATAACAAGCGAGCGGCCCTCCGGCTTTTCCGGGGAGCCGCTCGCGATTCCGTGCCGTTTGGTCCGGCAAGCGTCCCCGTATCAGGCGGCGCTGTTTTCCTCGATGTAGCCGATGGCGTCCTTCACGGTGAGGATCTTCTCGGCGGCATCGTCAGGGATCTCGACGCCGAACTCTTCCTCGAACGCCATCACCAGCTCGACCGTGTCGAGGCTGTCCGCGCCGAGATCGTCGATGAAGCTCGCGTCCTCGGTCACCTTGTCCGGCTCGACGCCGAGGTGTTCGACGACGATCTTCTTCACGCGTTCTGCGACATCGCTCATATAATGGTCCCCTCAGAAGAACAGGATTACGTTTGATTTGGCAGTAGCCGGGTGGCCGTGGCCTTGCAAGTCCCCGTGTAGCTCAGATCATCGCCATTCCGCCATTCACATGAAGTGTCTGGCCGGTAACATAGCCGGCTTCACGGCTGGCGAGATAGACGACCGCACCCGCCACGTCGCCGCCTTCGCCGAGGCGACCGGCCGGAATCCGGCCCGTGAGCGCCTCTTTCTGGGCATCGGGGAGCGCATCGGTCATCGCCGAGAGGATGAAGCCCGGCGCAACGCAGTTCACGGTGATGTTGCGGCTGGCGACTTCCTGCGCGAGCGCCTTCGACATGCCGACGAGGCCCGCCTTCGAGGCGGCGTAGTTCATCTGGCCCGGATTGCCGGTGGCACCGACGACCGACGTGATCGAGATGATCCGCCCGAAACGCGCCTTCATCATGGGTTTGAGCGCGGCGCGCGAGAGGCGGAAGGCCGCTTCGAGGTTGATGCGGATCACGTCCGTCCACTCCTCGTCCTTCATGCGCATAGCGAGATTGTCGCGCGTAACGCCCGCGTTGTTGACGAGGATGTCGATGCCGCCCATCGCCTCGACCGCCTGCCCGACGAGCGCGTCGACCGCGGCGCTGTCCGAAAGATTGCAGGGAAGGATGTGCGTGGTGCCGCCGATTTCGGCCGCGACCGCCTTCAGGGCCTCCTCGCGGGTGCCGGACAGCGCGACTGTCGCGCCCTGCGCCGCCAGTGCTTTCGCGATCGACGAACCGATGCCGCCGCTCGCGCCCGTGACGAGCGCCTTCATGCCGGTGAGATCGAACATGTCTTGCCTCCCCTAGAGTGTCTTCGCCGCCGCTTCGATGTCGTCCATCGAAACGAGGCTGAGCGTTGCCGCATCGGGCGCGATGCGCTTGATCATCGGGCCGAGCACCTTGCCGCCGAACTCGACGAAGCCGTCGACGCCGAGACCCGCCATCGCAAGGACGCTTTCGCGCCAGCGCACGGTGCCGGTGACCTGCTCCACCAGAAGCCGGCGGATTTCGGCGGGATCGGTGACGGGCGCAGCGGTGACGTTGGCAACGACGGGCACGAAGGGCGCCGCGACGTTTGCGCCGGCCAGCGCTTCCGCCATCTTTTCGGCGGCGGGTGCCATCAGCGAACAGTGGAACGGCGCGGACACCGGCAGCAACATGCCTCGCTTCGCACCGAGCCCCTTGGCGATCTCGATGGCGCGCTCGACGGCGGCCTTGTGGCCCGAAATGACAACCTGACCCGGCGCGTTGTCGTTCGCGGCCTGGCAGACTTCACCCTGAGCGCCTTCCGCGGCGGCCTTCACGGCAGCTTCGAAGTCGAGACCGAGCAGCGCGGCCATCGCGCCCTCGCCCACCGGCACCGCCGCCTGCATCGCCTGCCCGCGCAGCTTCAGGAGCCGCGCCGTCTCGGCAAGCCCGAGGCTGCCGGCCGCGCACAGCGCCGTGTATTCGCCGAGGCTGTGACCCGCGACGTAGGCAGCCTTGTCTGCAAGCAGCAGTCCGCCTTCCTTTTCGAGCACGCGGAGCGCCGCGATGGCGTTCGCCATGATCGCGGGCTGGGCGTTCTCGGTAAGCGTGAGATCGGCCTCCGGGCCTTCGAACATCAGCTTCGAGAGGTTCTGCCCGAGCGCCTCGTCGACCTCCTGAAACACCTCGCGCGCAGCCGCGCTCGCAAGGCTGAGAGCCTGCCCCATGCCGACCGACTGGCTGCCCTGCCCCGGAAAAATGAATGCGCGTGCCATAGGGGCCGCCCCTTCTTCGTTGGTTACGATGCCTGCGGCAGGCGCTTAGTGATGTCCGTGCGCACGCGCAAGCAACAGAGGAATGTTGCGATTCGGCTCCGAATCGGTAAGGTTCGCGCGGTTTTCATTCGCCGTGATGAATGGCCCGTTCAGATGCAGGCCATCATTGCCGTGTAATAAAGCATGGTCAAAGGCTTGGAGCGGAGGACCCTCTTCAGGCGTTAATGTGCCTTGATTCGGCACGCTGGACCCGAAACTGGGAGTGGAAGGATTACGATGACGTTTGTTTCCCGCTTGACGATGGCTGCCGCGCTGGCGCTCGCGGTTCCCGCAGCCCTTTCGGCCCCGGCCGTGGCACAGGCGCTCTCGCCGGGTGTCGGCAAACCGCTGCAGGAAGCCTCGAACCTCGCGAAAGCCGGTAACCTCGCCGCCGCAACGGCGCGCGTGAACGCCGCCCGCAGCGCCGCGAGCACTGCGACCGAACGCCGCAAGGTCGCCGAAATGGCCGCCTTCGTGCACACCAAGGCTGGTCGCTGGGGTGCCGCCGCGCAGGAGCTCGAAAGCATCGGGGCACCCGCCTCGCAGCTCGCGCCGCTCTATTACCGCGCCGGCCAGCTCGACAAGGCCGTCGCGCTCGGCAAGAAGACCGGCGGCGTGCAGGGCCAGACGATCGTCGCCCAGTCGTATTTCCGTCAGGGCAACTTCAAGGGCGCTGCCGACGTCTACCAGAACCTCATCAAGCAGAACGGCGCCCGCGAGGGCTGGCTGCAGAGCCTCGCCAACGCCCAGTACAAGATGGACGACAAGAAGGGCTACCTCGCCACGACCGAGCGGCTCATCAAGATCGATCCGTCGCCGGCGCGCTGGCGCGCGCTCCTCGTCGACATGAAGAACGGGCAGATGCCCCGCGAAGCGAAGCTCGCGCTCTTCGAGCTGATGGAGCAGACAGGCAACATCACGAAACCTGAAGATTATCAGGAATATGCGAAGCTCGCGATCGTCGCGAACCAGCCCGCCGTCGCCAAGCGCGTGCTCGAAGCCGGCATGAAGTCGGGCGCCGTCGCTTCGACCGACACGATGAACGTCAAGCTGCTCGAGGCCGCCTCCAAGCGGGCTGCGGCTGCGGCTGCGGGCGCTTCGAAACTGCCGAAGGACGCTGGGGGCCAGTTGCAGGCCGCCAACATTGCCTTCGGCGCGGGCGATTATGCCAAGGCCTCCTCGCTTTACGGCGCGGCCGCGAAGGCGGGCGGCGCCACCGGCGATCAGGCGAAGGTGCTGGGCGGTATCAGCCAGCTGCGTGCGGGCAACCGCTCGGCCGCATCGGCGACGTTCAAGAGCGTGCCTGAGGCAAGCGGCTTCAACGGCGTTGCGGCGCTGTGGGCGCTCTACGCATCGACGAACGCGGCCTAAGCTGCACTTGCCTTTCCGGCGCTTTTGCGCCATAGGGCCGTCACCAGCGGCGGGGAGCCGAGCTTCCCGCCGCTTGTTTTTGTATCCCGTAGCCAGCCGGAGGGGCGGCGGATTGCCCGTCGTCAGCGATCGGTATTTGAGGAGAAGATAGGACCATGCCCTCTTACGAGCATGTTTTCCTGGCGCGCCAGGACCTGTCCACCGCGCAGGTGGATAGCCTTGCCGAAACGTTCACGAAGATCATCGAGGACGGTGCAGGCAAGGTTGCAAAGACCGAATACTGGGGCCTGAAGAGCCTCGCCTACCGCATCAAGAAGAATCGCAAGGCGCACTACGTGCTGCTCAACATCGAGGCCCCGGCCCCGGCGGTGCACGAGCTGGAGCGCAACATCGCGATCAACGAAGATGTGATCCGCTACCAGACGATCCGCGTCGACGAGCTTGAAAAAGAGCCTTCGGCGATGATGCGCAAGAGCGATCGCGGCGACCGCGACTCGCGTGGACCGCGCGGTGATCGTGGGGATCGCGGCGACCGTGGAGATCGCGGTGGCGATCGTGACCGTGGCCCGCGCCGCGAGCGTGAAGGAGAATAACGATGGCACGCCCGTTTTTCCGTCGTCGCAAGACCTGCCCGTTCAGCCGGGCCGATGCGCCGAAGATCGATTACAAGGACGTGCGCCTGCTGCAGGGCGTCGTCTCCGAGCGCGGCAAGATCGTGCCGAGCCGCATCACCGCGGTTTCGGCCAAGAAGCAGCGTGAGCTGGCCAAGGCGATCAAGCGCGCCCGCCACCTCGGCCTGCTGCCGTTCCTCGTTCGCTAAGGAAGGATAAGACCCATGGCTATGGACATCATCCTGCTTGAGCGCGTCGAGAACCTCGGCAGCATCGGCGACGTGGTTTCGGTGAAGCCCGGCTACGCCCGCAACTTCCTGCTGCCGCGCGGCAAGGCGCTTCGCGCCAACGACGCCAACAAGGCGAAGTTCGAAGCGAACCGCGAGCGCATCGAGAAGGAAAACGCCGAGAAGCGCTCCGGCGCCGAGACCGACTCGAAGAAGCTGAATGGCGCGAAGATCGTGCTGATTCGCGCCGCTTCGGACGCCGGCCACCTCTACGGCTCCGTCGCCGCGCGCGACATTGCCGAGGCGCTGACCGAAGCAAACGGCATCGCCGTCCACAAGAACCAGGTGGTGCTGAACACGCCGATCAAGGCGCTCGGCATTCACAAGGTCCGCGTGGCGCTGCACCCGGAAGTCAGCATCGAGATCGAGGCGAACGTCGCCCGCTCGAACGACGAGGCCGATCTGCAGGCGCAGGGCGTCGACGTGCTGGCCGACATGTTCGAAAAGGACGTGAGCGGCTTCACCGAAGAGCGCGACCCGAACCTCGAGCCGGGCGAGTTCGCCGCCGAGGCCGAGGTTGAGGCCGAAGGCGAAGCGAACGCCTGACATCGGGCTTCGTGACGAAAAAGGAGCGGCGCAGGGTAACCTGCGCCGCTCTTTTTTGTGGTCAGCGCTTGCGGAAGATAAGCGACAGGTTGTTCGCGGGCATCTCCACGAAGCCTTCGAAGCCGAGGCCGTTCGATTCGGCCTCAGCCCGTACATCCTCCAGCATTCTGAGGCCCCAGCGTGCGTCGCGGCCTTTCAGATCGGCATCGAAGGCTTCGTTGCTGGGCGCGGTCGGCGTATCGGCGCGGCGGAACGGCCCGTAGATATAGAGGAGCCCGCCGGGGGTGAGGCGCTTGCCTAGCCCCTTCATCAGCCCCTGCGTGGCCGCCCACGGGCTGATGTGGAGCATATTGATGCAGACCGCGGCATCGATGTGCGCCACCGGCCAATCCCCCGCCGCCGCATCGAGCGCGAGTGGCGCGCGCACGTTCGGAAAACCCTCGGCCTCAGCCCATGCGGCGATCGATTCGCGCGCCTCCGGCGACGGATCGCTCGGTTGCCAGACGAGACCGGGCCGCGCCTGCGCGAAGTGCACGACGTGCTCGCCGGTTCCGCTCGCGACTTCGAGCACCAGCCCCGATTCGGGCAGCAGCGGCCCCAGAACGTCCAGAATCGGATCGCGGTTGCGCGCGGTTGCGGGGGCGAAGCGACGGCGAGGCGGCGACATGTTCGGCATCGCCTGCTGATAACAGAAAAAGCGGATCAGCGCCGCGCGGCGTTTTCCTCGGCGAGGCGCAGGACGCGGAGCACGTTGCCGCTCCAGATCTTCTCGATGTCGGCGTCCGAGAAACCCTCGGCGCGCAGGCGCTCGGTAACCTTGGGAAGGCCGCCGATATCCTCGAGGCCTTTGACGCCGCCGCCGCCATCCCAGTCCGCGCCGATGCCGACGTGGTCGACGCCCGCCACCTTGATGATGTGGAGCAGGCTTTTCATGAAGGCTTCGAAGTCGGTGTTCTGAAGCGGCATCACCGCATCGAGTGCGCGCGTTTCACGCGTCAGCTTCGCCTGTTCCTCCGGCGTCATCGTGCCGATGTGTTCGAGCTGCGCGAAGAGCGCGTTACGCTCCGGCGTAAAGTTCATCGGAGCGAGAAATACGGTGGTGACGCAGATCACGCCGCCCGCCTCGGCAAGCTTGCGAATGCGCGCGTCATCGAGATTGCGGGGCTGATCCGAGATCGTCTTCGAACCCGAATGCGACAGAATGAGCGGCGTCTTCGACAGCGCCAGCATCTGATCGAACGCGGCATCCGACGAATGGCTGCCGTCGATCACGATGCCGAGCCGGTTCATCTCGGCAACCCACTGCCGCCCGAGCGGGCTGAGGCCGTTCCACTGCGGCGTATCGGTCGCGGAATCGGCAAACTGGTTGTTCTTGCCATGCACCGGCCCCGCCAGACGCACGCCGAGATCGTAGAACGTCTTCAGCAGCGAAAGATCTTCGCCGAGCGGGTAGGAATTCTCGATGCTGAGCCAGCCGAAGCGTTTGCCTGCGGTATCCATCCGTTTCGCGTCGGCGGCGGTCGAGATCAGCGCGATGCGATCCGGGAACTTCGCCAGCGTCGTGCGAATGAGATCGGCGCGGCCGAGCGCAAACGCCTTTGCCTTCGCGAAGCCTTCCGCCGTCACCGGACCCTGTTCGGTGTAAATCACGAAGAAGCCGCCATCGAGATCGCCTTCGTCCATGCGGCCCATGTCCACCTGAACGAGATCGGTGTCGTAGCTGTGCTTGTCGCCGAAGCTCCACCCCTGGCGCGCGAAGTGCATCGGCGTATCGAGGTGCGTATCGAGCGTCAGCGTACGCTGGTGCAGCGTTTCGGCGTGCGCCGGCACCGCGGCGGCGAGGAGGACGGCAAGAATACGCTTCATTTCAAATCTCCCTTTTCACCACCGCGAACGGCTTGCCGGTCGATCGGGTCCGATAACGTCGTCCCGGATCGACCGGCACACGCTCGCCGAGTTTCGAATCCCGAGGCCCTGGGACAGCGACGGGTTATCGCCCTCGGCGATCGCGATGGGTTTCAGCCCGGTCTCACGCGCTCACATCGGCCGGCGAGCCGCCCTTGACGACCCGGTAAAGGCCGATCGTCATGAGCGGGACCACGAACAAAGCGAGAAAGACGAAGGCAAGGATGCGGTAGCCGTTCGCAATGAGCGCAACGAGACCGAAGTGATCGGCAACGAAGATGCAGCCGATCAGCAGCACCGTGGCGATGAGCGCGCGAGGGCGCGTGCCGAGATCCGTTCCCCGCCGCGCGCGCCATACACCCGCAATCCGCTCGTTGATCGCATGAACCGAACCCGTGCCGCTTTCGAGAAGCGCAGTGAAGATCATGAACTGGAACAGCAGGTGGAAGAGCGGCATTTCGAGGTGCCGGAGCATGAAATCGGATGGCAGCTCTTCGTGCTGGATGCCGGGATAAAAGGCGATCATGCACACGAAGAACAGGATCGCGGGCGCCATCGCGAGCGGCCCGGCGATCAGCCCCGAGACGACGGCATCGCGCTGGCTGTGAAGATGGCGCAGTACCGGCAGGATCACCACCGCACCGACGATGTTGTAGGAGGCATAAGTGATGCCGCCGAGCATCCAGCCGTCGCTGGACGCGGGAATCGCGAAATTGGCCGCGATCTTGTCGCCGAAGGTGCCAAGCGCGAGGACGAGGAACAGCGCGTAGACGCCGTAGAGAAGAAACGAGACATACTTGAACAGCTCTTCGACCGAGCTGTTGCCGAACGCCGCGAAGCCCGCGATCGACCCGGCAAGAATCAGCGTGCCGACGATCGGCGGCAGGCCGAACATCGCCGCGCCGATCGCGCCCGCAGCCGCGCCGAACACCGACAGGATCAGGATCACGAACAGCACGTAGGCGATCTCGAACACGATCCAGCCCGGCCCGAGAAGGCGCGCGAAGAAGGTGCGATAGTCGAGCGCCCCAACCTTCCGCGCGAAGGCAAAGGTGGTGGCGGCGATAATGCTCCAGAGCACCGTCGCGAGCAGCATTGCGGCAAGCCCGCCCCACGGCCCGCTCGGCATGAAGAATTCAGCGAGCTCGCGCCCGGTGGCGTAACCGCCCCCGATCACCACGGCCTTGAATGCGAAACCCGGCAACAGAAATCTCTGGAACCAGCTCGACGTTGTCCCCTCCCCCACGCAGTCTATCCTATGCAGTTGTCGACAAGTTTCTGGAATGCCGCGCCGCCGCGGATCGGGTCCGCGACAGGAAGGCCGAGGCGCTTGCTTTCGGCTTCCATGAGCGCGTCGGCCTCGGCGGCATCCATGCCGCTGGTGTTGAATGCGATACCCGCGCAGCGGATCGCCGGATTGGTGCGACGCCCCAGCAGCAGGTTGAGCTCGATCGTCTCTTCAAGGCTCGGGATCGCGTAGCCCGGCGCACCGATAATCTCAGCGCGTCCCGGCTGGTGGCACACCACGATCACGTCGGGCTGGCTGCCGTGCAGAAGGCCGAGCGACACCGCCGCATAGGCCGGGTGGAACAGCGAGCCCTGCCCTTCGATCACGTCCCAATGATCGGGCGCCGCGTCCGGGCTCAGCACTTCGGCGGCGCCTGCCTCGAAGTCCGAGACCACCGCGTCCATCGGTATACCGCCGCCCGCGATCATGATGCCGGTCTGCCCGGTGGCGCGGAAATCGGCGTCCACGCCGCGCTCCGCGAACGCGTTTGCCAGTGACAGCGCCGTGTATTTCTTGCCGAGCGCGCAGTCTGTTCCCACCGTCAGCAGGCGCTTGCCCGTCCGCTTGCGGCCGGTGCCCACCGGCAGGCCCGCCGGCGGAACACGCACGTCGATCAGGCGCCGGCCGTGCTTCGCCGCCGCCTCGGCAAGCTCGGGGACATCCCCGAGCCGGACGTGCATACCACTGATGAGATCAAGGCCCGCCTCGAGCGCTTCCACGAGCGTAGGTACCCAGGACGGTGCAATACCACCTCCGCCGGGCGCAACGCCGATCACCATCGACCGCGCACCCCGCGCATAGCCTTCCGCAGGCGTCAGTTCAGCCAGACCCGCCGTCACTGTTCCCGCTGCAAGCCGGTACTCCCCCACGCACTTGTCGCCCGCCCAGTCGCGAAGACCAAACGCCGTCTTCGCGTAACCACTCTCTACAGTGTCCCCGAGAAACAGCAAATACGGGGTCGGAAGCCGAAGCTGGGCATTACCGGGGAAAGACGACATGTGCATGGGGACCAGTCTGTTCTCTTGGCTAGAATGAAAGATCGAGTGCAACACCGACGGTTCGGGGCTGCAGCGGGATCATGCTTTGATAGGCGGGCACGTTGAAGGCGTTGCGCGTATACCCACGCGAGGTCGCGGCCTCCTTGTCGAGAAGGTTGCGGGCATAGACACGCACGGTCCAGTGCTCATCAACCGTAACGGCGGCGTTGAGATCAACGGCGGTATAGGCATCCGACCAGAGGGCATCCGGGGCGCTGCTCGCCGCCGAAAGAATCTGGCCCATACGACGAACGCCGCCGCCGATCTTGCCTTCCAGGCGATCGCTGATCGCAAAGTTATAATCGGCGGAGAAGGAGCCGCTGAACTTGGGCACGTTTTGCAACCGATCGCCATCGATGGCATCGATTTCGGGCGCGTCGGCACCGAACGTGGCATCGGTGTATGCCCCGTTGAGGCCAAGCGTGAGACCGGCGACCGGACGCCAGGAAATCGAGCCTTCGATACCCTTGCTTACAGCCTTCGGACCATTGGTCTGTCCGGTGACGCCGCCGAAATCCTGAACGATCTGAATATCCGTCCAGTCCATGTAGAACGCGGCGACATCGACCGACAGCGAGCGATCAAACAGGTTCGCCTTGAAGCCGACCTCATAGTTGACGAGCGTATCGGCATCGACCTGAGGCGGCACGCCCGGGAACGTCACGTTCGGACCGCCGGGGCGATAGCCGTTGGCAACGCGCGCGTAGATCATAGCATCGTCGTTCAGGTGGAACTGCGGGCTGATGCTGTAGATGAACACGTCTTCCTTCGACGAGCCGGGATCATCCGCGAAACCGATGAACGGACCATCGCTGATCTGGCGGAACTTCTGCTTGTTCTGCGCCCAGCGAACACCGGCTGAAAGATCGAAGCTGCCGAACCGAAGCGTCGCGTTACCGAAGATCGCGTATTCCTTGAACGTCGATGGCAGCGAAACTACGGCGCCGGGATCGAAATCATTCGGCGTGCCATCAAAGTTCAGCGTGCGCACGAGCTGATGGTTCGAGCTGTCTTCCTTGGTGTAGAAACCCCCGATCATCCATTCGAACGCTCCGCCTGACGGCGACGTCAGCCGGATTTCCTGGGTGACTTTTTCAAGACCGAGGTCGAGAATGAAGGGCGCAAGACCCGCCGGAACGTCGGGATCGAGAAACGGATAGATGATGCCGAAGACCAGTGATGCATCCTGCACACTGTGCGTATTCGTTTCGCTGTATGTCGTCGCTGAACTCAGGGTCGCGAAATCGAGATCATAATCGATCGATGCAGAGTAATAATCGATGCTCTTGCGGAAAGGCTCATGGACGAAATTGTTGTTCGACCAGCCGTTTCCATCGGGCACACCGTCGACGTCGGCCGTGATCGTGTTCGTCCCTTCCGCACGGATCGACTGCCAGATACCGCCGAGACGCACTGAAAGAACATCGCTCGGCTCCCAGAGCAGGCTCAGGCGACCGCCGGTCTGCTCGACATCGTTCTGATCCTTGAGATCGGGATTGTTGATGGTGTCCGTGTAACCCGGCGTCTTGCGCCATGCGAAGCTCGCCGTCATGCCGAGCTTGCCTTCGACGATCGGGATGTTGGCCATCGCCTGCGTTGCCCAGCCCGGATTGCCGGCATGGTTGATCGCGAACAGTTCGCCGCCTGCCTTGAAGCTGAATTTTTCGAGGCTCGGCTTCACGGTGACATACTTCAGAAGGCCACCGATCGAGCTTGCGCCGTAGAACGTGCCCTGGGGGCCGCGCAGCACTTCGATGCCCTGAATATCATAGGGCAGGAGGTCGAGCGAATAGGTCGCGCTGCGGGCGTAGAGGCTGCTCGAACCGACCGGGGCGTCATCGAGATAGATGCCCACGGACTGTGCCGAACCCACGGGTGCAATACCGCGCAGCGAGATCGTCGAGGTCCCCGGCTGGCTCGAGAGCACCGTGAGGCCCGGCACGTAACCGCCGTATTCAACAAGGGATGCGGCGCCCTGCGTCCGCAGGTCTTCGCCCGAAAGAACGCTGATCGAGATCGGCACGTCCTGCAGATTCTCGGTGCGCTTCTGCGCGGTCACGATGATTTCGCCGGCTTCGACCTCGGCCTCCTGAGCCGATGCGAATGATGCCGAAAATACGAGTCCGATCGCTGTTGTGACGGCGAGTGCGCCGCGCGTACGTGTTGTCATTGTCCCAGTCCTCTCCCTGTTTTTATCGCCTGAGCTTTATGCCCAGGTCGCTCCCAACAACCGCCGGAAGTTCCCCCCCAGGATGGCGGTGATGTTCTCGTTCGAATATTTGCGGCGGATGAGTTCCTCGGCGAGATCGTAGGTCTTCATCGGATGATCGAAACCGTCCGTGTCGATCTTGTCGCGGAACGCGTAGCTCGATTTGTAGCCGGCCTTCAGCATCGCATACTGATCGGCGGGCATGTCGTCGTAGCCGTTGAGATCCGCGTCCGAGCCGACGCCGACGTGATCGACGCCGATCAGCTTCACGACGTGATCGATGTGATCGACCATGTTCGCGATCGTCGTCGGTTCCTTTTCGCTCACGAACATGCGCACGCCGGTGATGCCCATCACGCCGCCCTTCGCACCGAGCGCCTTGATCGCCTCGTCGGTCTTGACGCGCGGGTGGTTGACGAGCGCACGGCAATTGCTGTGCGTGATCGCGATCGGCTTGGGTGAAATGGCGATGGCGTCGAGCGTCGTGCGGTCGCCACAATGCGACACATCGACAAGCATTCCAACCTTGTTCATCGCCTCGATGATCGCGGCGCCGAAATCGGTGACGCCGCCGTCGACGCGCTCCGTGCTGCCCGAGCCGAGCAGGTTCTGGCTGTTGTAAGTGAGCTGCGAGCAGCGCTGGCCGATCTCGTAGAAAGCCTTCACATCTTCCACCTTGCGGAAGTGTTCGGAATTCTGGACGCCCATGATGACGGCGCACTTGCCTTCACGCTTGGCGCGATCAAGATCCTCGGCCTTGCCGACGAGCGAGAACACGTGCGCGTTGCGACCCGCAAAACCCTGCCACGCAGCGATCCAGCCCAGCGTTTCGGCATAGGCATCCGGACCGCCCGTGCCGACGGCATTGTGGAAGCCGGTGATGCCGCTCGCGCGGAAATCGGCGGCATCCTTCTCGCTCAATGGGTTTGCGTAGTATTCGGAGCGGAAATCGATCTTGAGCGGCGCAAGCATATCGATGACGAGCGATTGCTTGACGAGGTCGACAGCGCGCTTCGAATAGGCCTTCGTCGCCGCGGCGTGGGCGCGGAACATGCCCGAGTTGATCATGGGAAACCCGGTCACAGTGGCTGCTGCAACCGCGCCGCCGATCAGCTGACGCCGCGAAACCCCGGGCAATGTAGCCATCGCCTCTCTCCCTGCCTGATAATTTATCCTGATCAGGATTATTAGTCCTGATCGGAAAATTGTCAATCAGGGATCACACGGCCGTCACTGAACAGGCTTGGCGACTGCCCCGCCCTTCATTACAAACGCCGTGGTTTCCAGCGCCCGAATGTTGGTGAGCGGATCGCCTTTCACCGCGACGATATCCGCCGCCTTGCCGGGCGCGAGCGTACCGATCTCGCTGGTGAGACCGGCATGGTCCGCCGCCGAGACCGTCGCCGCGCGGATCGCTTCGAGCGGGGTGAGACCCGCTTCCACCATCAGCGCGAACTCCTGCGCGTTGTCGCCGTGGGCGGAGACGCCGGAATCGGTACCGAACGCGATCTTCACGCCCGCCTTGTGCGCACGGCGCAGCGCATCGATCATCAGCGGCCCGACCTGACGCGCCTTGGCGCGCACCGGCGCCGGCATCCATTCCGCCGTCTCGGCACGCTTCTTCACCGTATCGCCGGCGAGCAGCGTTGGCACGAGATAGCTGCCCTTCGCCTTGAAGAGCTTGATCGATTCAGCATCGAGATAGGTGCCGTGCTCGACCGAATCGACCCCGGCACGGAGCGCCGCATTGACGCCGTCCGTACCATGCGCGTGCGCCGCCACCTTGCGGCCGAGCCGGTGCGCGGTTTCCACGAGCGAGGTGAGTTCCGCGTCACTCATCTGCTGGCCAAGGCCAGCGGCGGTGTTGGACATGACGCCGCCCGTAGAAGCCGTCTTGATGACATCGGCGCCGCTCTGCACGGCCTGACGCACCGCACGCGCACAATCGTCCGCACCCGAGCACAACGTCGGCGAGCGATAGAGATCGAGGATCTCCTGACGGTAGCCGTGAATATCGCCGTGGCCGCCGTGCGCCGCAACGCCGCCCGCTGCGAGGATGCGCGGCCCTTCGACCTTGCCCGCAGCGATGGCATTGCGGAGCCCGTAGATGGCCTGCGGCTCGCCGCCGAGATCGATCACGGTCGTGAACCCGGCGCGCAGCGTGCGCCCGGCGTAGACGACACCGTCGAAGGCCGCATCCGTCGCCGATTTCGCGAGCGCGTCGTTGCGCTCATTCGGCCCGGACTCGCCGGTGATGTGGACGTGACTGTCGATAAAGCCCGGCATCACGAACGCGTCGCGCAGATCGACGACCTTGCCCTCGCCCACATAGCCGTCGCGGATTTCGGCAATACGCCCATCCTTGACGACAATGGTTTTCGCCGTCTCGACCCGGCCGGTGCCGGGGTCGGCGAGCAGGCGACCCGCCTGAATGTAGGTTGCAGGGCTATCGGCCGCGGCCAGCGCCGGAGCCGTCGCGGTTGCAAGCAGCAGCCCGCAAAGAACAGACTTCATGATCTTCCCCCTCCAATCGGCTGCGTTCAGGCGTCCCGGCCCCAGACACTGTCCGGGCAGCGCACGTATCCGTCCTCGTAAACGACCCCCGGCTCGCGATCCTTCGCAAGGAAGATCGGCCCATCGAGATCGACAACATCGCAAAGCTGGCCGACGACGTAGGCGGGCGCCATCGCAAGGCTGGTGCTCACCATGTTGCCGACCATGACGCCGAGCCCGAGTTCGCGGGCTTTGCGCGCCATCGCCAGACCTTCCGTAAGCCCGCCGCACTTGTCGAGCTTGATGTTGACGACGTTGAAGCGGCCGACGAGGCCGGGAACGTCGGCAAGCGTCAACACGCTTTCATCCGCAGCAATCGGGATCGGGCACGAGAAACCGTCGAGATCGGCTTCGGCGCCGCGGCGAAGCGGCTGCTCGAGCAGCTTCACGTCAGCCTCGACAAGCACCGCGACGAGCGCCGGGAGATCGGCAATGCCGAAGCCCTGATTGGCATCGACGCCGATCCAGCAATCGGGCCGCGCCGCACGCACGGCGCGAACGCGGGCAATATCGTCTTCAAGGTCGCCGGTGAGCTTTAGTTTCAGGGCGCGCGCCTGCGCGTATCCAACCGTGGCCCCCTCCGCCATGACTTCGGGCGTATCCGCGCCAAGCGTCATGGTGGTGAGCAGCGGACGCGAGGTTTCGAATCCCGCGATATCCCACACGCTGCGGCCCGTCTGCTTGGCTTCGAGCTCCCAGAGCGCGCAGTCGAGCGCATTGCGCGCGCCGCCTGCGGGCATCAGCGTCTGGAGACCGGCGCGGTCGATGCCACGTTCGATCTCCGGACGGACGGCTTCGATGGCCTGCAGCATCTCAGGCACGTTATCATTGAGATAGTAGACGCCGGAAGCCTCTCCCCGTCCCGAATGGACGCCGTCGGAAAGCGTGACGACGACCAGATCGGAATGGGTGAAGACGTGCCCCGAGATCCTGAACGGCTTCGCCAGGGGCAGGGATTCGACAGCAACTTCAAGAGAAAGGCTTCCGGCAACCGACATTAGAACTGAACTCCAAAGCTGATGAGATGGAAGGCGAACGCGGCCCACAGGATCACGACCGCAGCGACAAGGACGAGAATGCTCCACAGCTTGGAGAACCAGCCGCGACGACCCGTCCAGACGAGGAGCAGGTTCCATACCGCGACGGCGACCATGCCGATGAAGCCAATCGTGCCGACGATCTGCAGCAGATAGACCGCCCAGTCCATAGCGCCGCCAAGCAGACTGAA
Organism: Sphingosinicella sp.; assembly: GCA_016793845.1. Taxonomy (GTDB): domain Bacteria; phylum Pseudomonadota; class Alphaproteobacteria; order Sphingomonadales; family Sphingomonadaceae; genus Sphingosinicella; species Sphingosinicella xenopeptidilytica. Next base: position 2,684 of record JAEULI010000127.1, on the reverse strand, counting down.
GTCCGACATCATCGAGGCGATCGTTGCCGCCCAGCCGATGAGTACCAGCGTCACCACCGCGGCGAAACCGCGAACGAGACGGAAGGCCTTCAGCTCCTTGCCGGCAAGGGCCAGCTTTGCGCCGTAACGGCGGCGCACAATGGCGCCGATCGGCCACGACAGCGCGGTGAGGCCGAGGATCGCGAGACCCGCGAGCACGCCGGGTGTCAACCAGCCGGGCGAGGCATACCACACCGGGCGCTGCAGCATCATGATCGCCGAGATGGCATCGATGCTGACCCAATCGACCTTGCCGTCCACGAGTTTTGCGGCAAGGCGTCCGTGGCCACCGACCTCTTCCCAGACGAAGGGCGCGGTTTCCACCCACTTCGAATCCTCGCCGCCGATGTTCTTGAACGGCAGGACGAGATTGCCCTTGTCGTCGACGCCGATCTTCATGCCGCCCGCAAGGTCGAGCGCCTTCATGAAGCTCGATTCCGGCCGGCGCGAGCTGATGTATGTGCCCGCAAGCATCTTGGCGTGCTCGGCCGCGGTCTTTTCATCGACGCCAGCCTTGATCGTGCGCTCCATCGGGAAATACCGATCAGCGAAACCTTCGAACAGCGTGCTGCGGATCGGGCTCGTCACCCCCTCCTTGCCTGAGCTGTTCATCGAAATGTAGATGCCCACGTTCTCTTTCGGAAACAGCATCAGATCGGAATGGAACCACTGCGTATCGCCGCCGTGGCCGATCGCCATCTGCCCATTGATCTGCTGTTCGTAGAAGCCGAGCGCCATGCGGTTGAGCGGCGGCAGGATGGTGAGCGTCGTGGTGTGCATCAGCTTCGCGGTCTCGGGCGAAAGCAGCGGCCCGCCGTTCGCGAGGTGCGCGATCATGAACTTGCCCATGTCCGCGCCGGTCGAGGCAAGGCTGCCAGCCGGTGCAGCATCAATGACTTCGTAGGGCTTCGGATCGCCAGAGGCGGTCGCATAGCCTTTCGACATCAGCGGCTTCAGCTTTTCCGGAAGCGGCTGACGGAAGCTGGAATGCTCCATGCCGATCCGGCCGAAGATGTTCTGGTCGATGTAGTCATCGAACGACATACCCGACGTTCGCTCCACGATGTACCCGGCGAGCGCAGTGGCATAGTTGGAATAGGCGGGCGTCGTGCCCGGTGCGAAGATGCGGTGCGGCGTCCACCGCTTCAGCGTTTCGCCGAGAGGCGCGCCTTTCTCTTTGGCAGAGATCAACCCACGCACCGCCTCTTCGAAGCCGGCCGTATGCGTCATGATGTTGCGCAGCGTCACCGGCTTGCCTTCATAGGCCGGGATCTTGAAATCGAGGTAGGTGTTGACGTCGGCGTCGAGGTCGAGCTTGCCCTCCTGGACGAGCTGCATCACCGCCGTCCACGTGAACAGCTTCGACACCGAACCCGGACGGAACATCGTCTTTTCCGGGTCGACCGGCGTGCGCTTCGCGACATCCGAATAACCATAGCCGCGCTGCGTGAGAACCTGACCGTCCTTCACGACGACGACGACGGCACCCGCGACGGCGCCGCGTGCCAGCGCATAAGGCATGTAGCCGTCGAGCCATGCATCGACATCGGCCTTGGTAAGCGCCGGCGCGCTCGGCACCGGGATCGGCACGGCGGGCGCCGAAGCCGTCACCGGCAAGGGATTGACGGGTACGGGCGCAGGCGCGGGCTGCGCCAGCGCGGGCTGGGCGATCAGGGCGACCGCTCCTGCAAACAGAGATTTCAGTGAACCTCGCATATTCCCCCTCCAGAACTCATGTTGCCGCAGAGCAGCATGTTGGATTGCGTGTTCAACGCGGACGAGATACCGTGCGCGCGAACACGTTGTTTTGTCCCATGCAGGCAATAATGATCCTATTTAGAGAATTGTCAAACGGCATGATGCGAGAGAAACCGTCGCGCAGCGCGGGAGTGCCGGCATGAAACCGGATAAACCGACCCTCGGCACGCTGCTGCGCGGCCTGCGCACCCGCAACGACTGGACGCTGAAGGAAATGAGCGAGCGGAGCGGTATCCCCGTCTCGACGCTCTCCAAGGTCGAACACGACCGCCTGACGCTGACCTACGACAAGCTCCTGCAGCTCAGCCAGCGCCTCAACATCCGCATGTCGGAGCTGTTTGCCGAGGAAGACCCGCAGGAGGCCGCCGCCGTCACCGGGCGGCGCAGCATCGGCAGCCAGGACCGCGCGATCCGCGTGAAGACGAACAACTACGACTACTTCTACCTGTGCACCGAGCTCCGGCGGAAGCGGATGATCCCGCTCGTGACGCGTATCCGCGCCAAATCCGTGAAGGAGTTCGGCGAGTTGGTGCGGCACCCCGGCGAGGAGTTCGTCTACGTCATCGAAGGCCGCATGGTCGTCCACACCGAGTATTACGACCCGATCGTGATCGAGGCCGGCGAATCGATCTACCTCGATTCGAGCATGGGCCATGCCTACGTCGTCGGCGAAGGCTGCGAAGAGGCGCTTACCATCGGCGTCTGCTCGGCGGCAGAAGGCGACCTCATGGATTCGCTGATGAGCCTGCATGGCGAGGAACCGGGCGGCATCCACAAGCTCTGAGGCGCGAAGGAACTTTCCGACGCCTTCACCCATATAGCGGGTATGGCACTCCGCTTTTCATGGATCGAAGCCCATCCGACGGGCATTTACCTGCCGTCGGCGG
>JAEULI010000076.1 GCA_016793845.1 Sphingosinicella sp. | reverse complement strand
AGGCAAGCATTAGTGCGTAGATCCTGAGAGCAGAGAGCCACAGCACTCTACAAGACAAATGCTCATATCGGAGAGCGGACGATGTTCCGATCCTACTCGCTAGCGGAGCATACGATCGCCGAACCGCTCCACCTGTTCGACTGCGTTCTGCCCTGCGCGGGCGCGGAAGCGTTTCTGGTGATGAGCGACGAGCGCGCGCGTGCACTCGGCCTCCGCCACGCACGCATTCGCGGCGCGATTGAGCGGCACAATGCCTTCTTCGAAGACCCCGTTGCCGAGCGCGGCGGCTGGGCGATGGACCGCGATGCGCTCTACGCGCAGGCGGGCCTCGGCCCCGATGCGGTCGATTGCCTGCAGACCTATGACGACTATCCGGTGATCGTCGCCATGCAGATCGAGGACCTCGGCTTTTGCGGCAAGGGCGAAGCGCCAGCGTTTCTGAGCACACACGACCTGACCGTGGAAGGCGCCTTTCCGCACAACAGCTGCGGCGGTCAGCTTTCCTGCGGACAGGCGGGTGCGGCGGGCGGTTTCCTCCCGGTCGTGGAGGCGCTGCGGCAGGTGACGCGGCAACCGCTTGGGCGGCAGGTTCCCGGTGCACGCATCGCGCTCGCGAGCGGTTACGGCATGGTCACCTATGACCGCTGCCTCGCGAGCGGTGCGGTGCTGCTGGAGGGAATGGCATGACGATCCGCCTTCAGATCTGCGCAGCCTGCGGCGCGCACCAATATCCCGCGCGCGATCTGTGCCGCACCTGCCTGCGGGATGAACTCATCTGGGCGGAGGACAGCGGGCGCGGGCGGCTGCTCGCCGCCACGACGCTGCATCGTTCGCTCGATCCCGCCGCCGCGCTCCCGCTCCGGATTGGCGCGGTCGCGCTCGATGCCGGTGTGCGCGTGATCGCGTTCCTCGGGCCCGTTCAGCCGGGCGACCGGGTCGTCCTGCACGCCGCTACCGATGCCGAGCAGAACCAGATTTTCACCGCAGAGAAAGACTCGTCCGATGCCTGATCGGAAGCACGCAATTCTGGTGACGGGCGGCAATGCCGGGATCGGCGCCGCGATCAGCCAAAGCCTTCTGGAAGGCGGCGCGCGGGTGATCAACGTGTCGCGCCGAATGCCCGATTTCACGCACGAGCGGTTGCAAACAATTATCGGCGATCTCACCGACCGCGCAGACCTCGCGCGCATCTGCGCGGAGGCCGCCGGACTCAGCATCACGGGCTTCGTCCACAATGCCGGGGTGATCCGGCCCGCGCCGTTCGAAGCGGTAAAGGACGATGATCTCGATCATCTCGTCGATCTTCATCTCCGTGCGGCGATCCACATCGGGCAGGCGCTGCTGCCCGGAATGAAGGCCGCCGGAACGGGGCGCATCGTGCTCATCTCCTCGCGCGGCGCGCTCGGCCTGCAGGGCCGCACCGCATACGCCGCGACCAAAGCCGGAATGATCGGCATGGCGCGTACGTGGGCGCTGGAACTCGCTGGTCATGGCATCACCGTGAATGTCGTGTCCCCCGGCCCCATCGAAACCGACATGTTTCACGAACTGATCCCGGACGGATCGGAGCGCAAACGCAATGTCGCTGCTTCGATCCCCGTAGGGCGTGTCGGAACACCGGAAGATGTCGCGGCGGCCGTGCGCTTCTTTCTGGGAGACGACACCGGCTTCATCACCGGCCAGAATCTTTTCGTGTGTGGCGGCGCCAGCATTGGCTCGATCACACTTTGAATTTTGATTGGGAGGACCATCCATGTCCATCACAACAGGCCTTGTCGAAGACGACCGCGTTCATCGCAGCGTCTATACCGATCCGGCGATCTTCGAGCTGGAGATGCAGAACATCTTCGGCGCGACGTGGATCTATGTCGGCCATGAAAGCCAGGTGCCGAACGACGGCGATTTCATCACCGCATCGATCGCGCGCCAACCCCTGCTGATGGTGCGCGACAAGGGCGAAATTCACCTGCTCTACAACCGCTGCCCACACAAGGGCGCGCAGGTCGTGCCCGAGGGACAGGGCAATGCCCGCATGTTCCGCTGCGCCTATCACGGCTGGATCTTCCAGCGCGACGGCGCGGTGCGAACCATTCCGCTCGACGACGGATACGAAGGGACCTGCATCGGCAAGCACGGCCCGGATGCGAGCATGACGCGCGTGGCGAACGTCGCATCCTATCGCGGTTTCGTCTTCGCCTGTCTCGCCGACGAAGCCCCACCTTTTCAGGAATGGCTGAAGGGTGTCGATTCCTCCATCGACAATATGGCGGACCGGTCGCCCGAGGGCGAACTGGAAGTGACGGGCGGCGTGCTGCGCTACATGCACCGCTGCAACTGGAAGATATTCCTCGAGAATCTGAATGACCTGATGCACCCGATGGTGACGCACATGTCGTCCTCCGGCACCGCGCGCAGCGTCGCCAACCGGCATTTCGGCAAGGGCGAGAAACTTCCGGCGGCGATCGAGATCCTCGGGCCTTTCACGAGCAATTACGAGTTCTTCGAAGACATGGGCATCCATGCCTTCCCGGGCGGGCACAGCTATTCGGGCGGCACGGTGAGCATCCACTCGCGCTATTCGGAAATCGATGCCTACAACGACGCGATGAACGCCGCGTACGGCGAGGCGCGCGCACGCGAAATCTTTTCGATGAACCGCCACAACACGATCGTCTATCCGAGCCTTACACTGAAAGGCCCGATCCAGACGATCCGCGTGATCAAGCCGATCGCGGTGGATCGCACGCTCGTCGAATCCTGGACATTCCGCATGAAAGGCGCGCCCGACGAATTGCTGGAACGCTCGATCCTCTACTGCAACCTCATAAATTCCTCGGCCAATCTGGTAGGGCCGGACGATCACGAGGCGTACCAGCGCATCCAGACCGGCCTGATGGCGGACAGGATCGAATGGGTGAACATGCAGCGCCACATGGGCAAGGAACAGCCGAACGCGGACGGCGGATGGTCGGCGATGGGCACAAGCGACCTCGTGTTCCGCAACCAGTACCGGACATGGGCCGCTTACATGGAGACCGCCGCATGAGCGTCGATCTCCGTAAGGTCGAGGATTTTCTCGTCCACGAAGCGCGCCTGCTCGATGCGCGCGACTGGGCGGCATGGGATGCGCTGTTCACGCCCGACGGTATCTACTGGATGCCGGCCGCACCGGGGCAGGATGATCCGCTGCGGCACGTCTCCCTCATCTACGAGAACGCCCTGCTCCGCGAAATCCGTATCCGCCGCTTCGCCGACACCAGCGCCTTTTCGTTACAAGGCGGCCCGCGCGGTTGGCGCATTGTCGCGAACGTCCGCATCGACGCGCGCGATGCGGAGGCAAACACGATCACCGTCAGCTCGCGGTTAATGGCGGCCGAGTATCAACGCGACCGTACCACGCGCTTCGAGGGCTTCGTCACCCACCGTCTCGTGACGGAAGGCGACTCCTTCCGCATCGCGCTGAAGCGGGTGGAGCTGCTTGACTGCGATGCCATGCGCGGAGATATCAACCTCTACCTCTAGCCGGCAGGTCGATGACAGAACAGGTGCCCAGCGCGATCTCAGCCTCCGGCGAATTCGATATCGAACGCTGGCCCTTCTACTGGCTGACGCGTGTCACCGGCCGCTATCTCCACGAGATGGAGATCGCGCTGAAGGCGCTCGGGCTCGATATTCCCCGCTGGCGCGTGCTGATGAGCCTGCGCGGCGACAAGGTGCTGAGCGTCAGCGAAATCGCCGACAACGCCATCGTCAAGCTGCCGACGATGACCCGGATCGTCCAGCGGATGCAGAGCGACGGTCTCGTCCACTGCCGCCAGAGCGCGTCGGACCGGCGCGTCACCGAAGTCGAGCTGACGGATGCAGGCAGACGTGCCGGGCAGCAGGCCTGGGCCGTGGCGGACGGCCTCTACACCCGCACATTCGGCAATATCCCGGCCGACGACGTGACGCACCTGAACCGAACGCTGCGCACACTCAATCGCAATCTCGACAAATGACGAGCGCCAAGCTGGTCAAGCTCCGCCAAAGGGAAAACCTGAAAGCCTGCCGAACAGGCTTTCAGGTTTTGGTGGATAGATTTAGAAGTTCTTTCGAATGAACACGTTGATCAGCCTTGGTTCGTTATAGGCAAAATAATAGTTCCCGTTCGGGCCGGAGGTTGGGGCGTAACCGCCCGCCTGGTTACGCCGCAGGTCGAAGATGTTTTTGACATTGATTCCTGCCGTCCATGATTCGTCCTCCCCGGTGTAGGAGAACGATCCATTGAAGAAGCCCTGCTTCCTTACGGTCAATTGAGGCGTGTTGTAGAGATCCTTGCGTGCCGATTCGTACTGGCCGTCCACGCCGACCCTCCAGACACCCGCCGTATCTATCGGCAAATCCCAGGTCGCGTTGAAACCCGCCTGCCATTTGGGAGAGAACGGGAAATCCAGACCGATCAGCGTGGTTCGCCCCGCCGTATTGCCGGGCAAGGTCGCGGTAAACGTATCGTATTTCGTTTCCAGATACGCAACCGAGGCACCGAACCGGAGACGCTGCGTGGGCAGCGCACTCAATTCCAGTTCGAAACCCTGCGTGTGCCCATCGCCTGCATTGAGAAGCTGCGTGACTCTGGTGACGAGATCTGACGCACGAACATGGAAATCCTCGATCTCGTTATAGAAGACTGCAAGATTCGCGATCAGCGTGTTGTCGAAGAGCTTCGCCTTGACCCCGACTTCGTATGCTGTCGTCGTCTGAGGGCGGTAGGGATTGATCGAGCCAGTCACCGTCGTTGCCCGGATATCAAAACCGCCGCTCTTGAAGCCCTGCGAATAGCTTGCATAGAGAAGCAGGTTCGGATCATGCTGATACTGCACGCTGACCTTGGGATTGAATGCCGAGAAATCGGCATTTTCATCGGTGAAGAACCAGTTGGTTGCACTCGCGAATATTGCGTCAACGTCAGGATACGGCGTGTACACCAGAGGCACGTTGCTGCGCGACGCGCCCTCGTTCTTGAAGGATCGGTCATCGGTCGTGTAGCGCCCGCCAAGCGTCACGCTCCAGCGATCGTCGAAGCTGTAGTTCAGTTGGCCAAACGCCGCATAGCTTTCGGTTTCGAGCGCACCTCGGGAATAGACGACCTGCCCGAGATTCGGTGTACGGCTCGTGCCGCTCCAGCGAACGCGGAGGTCGCGGAAATACTCGTAGAAATAATATACACCGGCAACGAAGTTCCAATTGTCGAACTCGCCGTTCAGCGTGAATTCCTGCGTGCGGTAATATTGCTTGAAGTCGGACCAGCTATCGGCGCTGACAAGGCTGATGCCGTCGTTGTCGTAGTTGATCGGGCCGTGCATCCCGCGCAGCGCCGTGACGGACTTCACCGTGAAATTGTCGTCGATTTCATATTTCGCGACGAGCGATCCGCCGTAGACCGTCGTCTTGTTGAGCGGCTCCGGGTCGGCCCATGTCCGGTCGGGGTTGGTTTTGGTGCCGCTGCCGGGAACGCCATCCGGCTGATAGACTGGCGCGTAATAGCTTGGCGTCGAGCGATCCCACATCGCGTCGCCGCTGAGCGTCAGCGTCAGCCGATCGGACGGATACGCCTTCAGCTTGCCGCGAACGACGGTGAGATCGAGATCGTTCACGTCGTCGTCGAGCGTGACGTTGTGAGTCCACCCGTCGCGCGTATGACGGATCACGGAAATCGAGCCGTCTAGAAGCTCCGGAACGATCGCGCCGTTCAGGCGCAGCCGCGCATCGAAATTGTCGTAGTTGCCGAGCGAAAGCGAAGCGCTGCCACCGAACTCGCTGGTTGGATCCTTGGTGATGAAACGGATCGCGCCTGCTGCGGAGTTGCGACCGTAGAGCGTCCCCTGCGGGCCGCGCAGGACTTCCACGCGCTCGAGATCGGGCGTGTCGTAGAGCGAGCCCACCGTGCGCGCGAGATAGACGTCGTCGACGTAAACGGCGACTGTCGGCTCCGGGAACGTATCCGTCTCGCCGATACCGCGCATTGCGTAAGTCTGCGTGGTGTAGGCGGTCGATCGCTTGGGCGCGAGAAGACCCGGAATGCGGCCGGAGAGATCCCGGAAGGTGGAAATATCCTGCTGCTTGATCAGGCTTTCATCGAATGCCGTGATCGCGATCGGAGTCCTCTGGATGTTGCCCTCGCGGCGTTCGGCGGTGACAACGATATCGGCGAGACCGTAGCGATCGGCATCAGCATCGGCCTCGGCGTCGACTTCGGCAGCAACCGCAGATGCCAGTGGGAAGACGGAACTGACGACGCCCGCCAGAAGAATTCGCGTACGATATGCACCCCAACGGGTGCCGGAACGAATGGCCAATTTGACCCCCTTTTCAGATGAAATGGAAAAGAATGGTCGAGACCACTAGGCAGAAAGGATGGTGCTCACAAATTGGAAGACGCTAACCAACTATGATTATGGCAAATAGTCAAAAGGGTGGGATGTATATGGGAATCTCATCTGACTATTTGCATTGCTTCATTGATCCTGGACCCCGCGCAATCGAACTATGATTCATTGTTAAGCCCATATTTCGAAAACTTCTTTGATCGCGAATTGCGTTGCACCGATATGGGATGTCTGATTCCTCTGACATTGGCTTTCAAGACGCGATGACCCACCTGCATTCCGATGTTCTTTCCGCGCTTCATCGCATAGCGCCGGACTTCGCCGACGTTGCGGCTGCGCACGATCGCAGCGGCGACTTTCCGGAGAGCAACGCAAGAAAACTCCACGAGGCCGGCATTCTCGGCCTGGCGGCGCCCCGTGACCTTGGCGGGAAAGAAGCCGACCTTCCTACTGCGCTCGCGGTGGTCCAGTCGATCGCGCGCGACGACCCCTCCTCCGCGCTTGTTCTCACCATGACCTGGCTGACCCTGCGCGGCTTCGGCGAACGGGCGGAATGGCCCGAACATCTTCGCCGCCGGATCGTCGCCGACGTTCTCGATAACGGTGCGCTGGTCAACTCGCTGCGTGTCGAGCCCGATCTCGGCACACCCGCGCGTGGCGGCCTGCCCGCAACCATCGCGCGCCGTGATGGCGACCAGTGGCGCATCAGCGGGCGCAAGATTTTCTCGACCGGATCGACGGCACTCACATGGATGCTCGTCTGGGCGCGGAACGATGACGACGATCCCAAGGTCGGGTCGTTCCTCGTTCACCGTTCGGCGCCGGGAATCCGCATAGAGCCGACCTGGGACCACCTCGGAATGCGCGCGACGGTGAGTCACGACGTGATCTTCGAGGATGTGCCCACGCCGCTCGATCATGCGCTCGATCTGCGCCCGCTCGCGCATGTGCGCAGCTTCTCCCCGGAATTCGCCGCGTGGGGGAGCACGCTCGTCCCCGCGATCTATGATGCCGTCGCGCAGTCCGCACGCGACTGGTTCGTGGGCTGGGCGAACAACCGCGTGCCGTCCAATCTCGGCGCGCCCGTATCGAGTCTCTACCGCTTTCAGGAAGGGATCGGCAGCGTCGACGCGCTTCTGCTCTCGAACCGCGTTCTGCTGCAGGCCGCCGCGCGCGGCGAACTCGGCGCGACCGAACTGCCGCTGCTCAAGTATCTCGTGACCGAAAATGCGATCTCCGTGGTGGAACGGCTCGTCGCGCTCTCCGGCAATCCCGGGCTGTCGCGCAGCAATCCACTCGAACGCTATCATCGCGATGTGCTGTGCGGTCGTATCCATACGCCGCAGGCGGACGTCGCGCTCGGCGGCTCCGGCCGCGCGGCATTTTCGGCCGCGGCCAACAAGCCGGTCGAACCCATCGGCGTGGCTGTCCCATGAGTATCGACCCCGACGACGACATCATCGACCCCGCCCCCAAACCGACCAAGCCCTGGCTCAGCCGCCGGGAGCTTATCGGCGGCGGCAGCCTGCTGGCAGCGGGTGCACTCGGCTATGGCCTGTGGAGCCGGAAGCCCGCCGAAACGCACACGGCGTCCGGTCTCCGCAAGGTCCGCCTCGCGTGGAACGCCAATGCGATCTGCCTTTCGCCCGCACTGGTGGCGAAGGAACTCGGCATCTACGAACGCAACGGCCTCGACGTCGAACTCCTGAACTTCGCGGGTTCGACCGACCAGCTGCTGGAAGCCATATCGACGGGCAAGGCCGAGGCCGGGGTCGGCATGATCATGCGCTGGATCAAGCCGCTAGAACAGGGCTTCGACGTAAAGCTGATCGGCGGCACGCACGGCGGCTGCATCCGCATGGCCGGGTCGCGGCGCGCGGGAATCACGAACGATCCGCGCAGCCTGCGCGGCAAGACGGTCGGCCTCAGCGAGATTTCGGGTTCGGGCCGCAACACTTTCGCCGTGCTGCTGAAAGCCCACGGCATCGATCCCAACACCGAAGTGGAGTGGCGCGCCTATCCGCAGCCGCTGCTCGGCGAAGCGATCCGCAAGGGCGAAGTGCAGGCGATCGCGGATTCCGATCCCATCCTGTACCTGATGCAGAAGCAGTCGGACGGTGACCTCGTCGAGGTGATGACGAACCTCACGCAGCCCTGGCACAACCGGGTCTGCTGCGTTCTCGGCGCGTCCGGCGATTTCGTCCGTTCGGACAGGACGGCAGCGAAGATGCTCGCGATGTCGCTGGTGAGCGCGGCGCAGCTTTGCGACGAGAACCCGGAGAAAGTCGCCCGTATCTTCGCGCCTTATGCCAAGGCCAGCGTCGAGGACATCGTCTGGGTTCTGAAATCGCAGACGCATGATCGCCATCCCGTCGGCAAGGATCTGCACGGGGACATCGCGCTCTACGCCAATGAACTGCGCGATGTCGGCGTGATGAAGGCGAACACCGAAGGGCGCGCGTTCGCCGACCGGGTCGTCGATGACCTCTTTGCATGAGACAGGGTGGAAACAGCCATGAATAAACCCGTTCAGGTGCAGACGGACACTGCGACCCCGACCGACTTCACGCTTCCGGTGGAAGGCGGCGTTCCGGCGGATGGTCTCGTCGCCCGCCTTCGCGAGCATGTATCCGTGCCGGTCGCGGGCCTGCTCTGGCTCGGCGCCGCGGCCGTGTCGGCGGCATGGCCGGATCAGACAGCGTGGTCGCGTACGACCCTGCTCGCCATCCTTCAGGCCGGCGTGGGCATCGGCCTTGTCGGCTCCGCGCTGTTCCTTGCGAGACGGCCGGTTTTCAAGGTGATCTCCGAATACGGGCTTTGGTTCGGCGCACTCGCGGTTCTCATCACGGCATGGGAAGTGCTCACCGCGAAAACGGGGATTCTTCCGCTGCCGTTCTTCCCGCCGCCGCAATCGATCCTCGAAGTCTACACAGACGACGTCTCCCGGCTTCTGGAAAGCATCGCCCATTCGATGCTCCTGCTGCTGCCGGGGTATCTGCTCGGGGGCCTAGTCGGTTTCACGGCGGGCGTCTCGATCGGCTGGTCGAAATCCGTGCACTATTGGGGGTACCCGATCCTGCGTTTCGTGGGGCCGCTACCCGCAACCGCGTGGCTTCCGATCGCGTTCTTCTTCTTCCCGTCCACGTTCAGCGCGGCCACGTTTCTGATCGCGCTTTCCACGGCCTTCCCCGTCGCGGTGCTGACCTCTTCGGGCATCTCCACGGTGACCAGCGCCTATTACGACATCGCACGGACGCTGGGCGCCGACACGCGCTTCCTCATCACAAAGGTCGCGATTCCGGCGGCGCTGCCCAACGTGTTCGTCGGGCTGTTCATGGGCCTCGGTTCATCCTTCGCGGTGCTGATCGTGGCCGAGATGATGGGCGTGAAGGCCGGTCTCGGCTGGTATCTGCAATGGGCGCAGGGCTGGGCGGCCTATGCCAATCTCTACGGCGCGCTCATCATCATGGCGCTGCTGTTCTCCAGCCTGATCAGCCTGCTCTTCTACGTGCGTGACAGGATGCTGGTGTGGCAGAAGGGAATCGTCCGGTGGTAGCGCTCGCGCCCTCTTCAGCGGACGCCGCGCTCCACGGCCTCAAGGTTCAGGTCCGGAACGTCAGCCACGCCTTCGACACCAACGGCGAGCAGCTCGATGTTCTCGACGAGGTTTCGTTCACCGTGCAGCCGGGCGCGTTCATTTCGCTGCTGGGGCCGAGCGGCTGCGGAAAATCCACGCTGCTCCGGCTGATCGCCGGGCTGGACGAACCGCGCGAAGGCAAGATCGGCGCGAACGGCGTGCGCATCGTGGGGCCTGATCCTTCGCGCCTGCTCGTCTTTCAGGATCCGACGCTCTATCCGTGGCGCACGGTTCGCCAGAACGTCGCGCTCGGACTGGAGGCACGCGGGCTCATCCGCGAGCAGGCGCACCGGGTGGACGAGGCGCTTGATCTGGTCGGTCTCTCCGCCTTCGCGGACGTGTTCCCGAACCAGCTTTCGGGCGGCATGGCGCAGCGTGCGGCGCTCGCGCGCGTGCTCGTCAACAACCCGTCGCTGCTGCTGCTCGACGAGCCGCTGGGACGCCTCGATTCGCTGACGCGCATGACTATGCAGGCCGAACTGCTGCGGCTTTGGCAGGATGCCGCGTTCACGAGCATATTGGTGACGCACGATGTGGAAGAGGCGTTGCTCCTTTCGCAGCAGGTCATCGTGTTCAGCCACCGCCCAGCGCGCGTGATCGGGACCGTGGATATCGATCTGCCCTATCCGCGCCACCGGGATGATCCGCGCTTCGTCACCCTGCGGCGGGAATTGCTTGCCACGATGGGCCTCGAACACCAACTTTAGCGCCCGTTGCTTCGCGGTCGGGAAGGAATTGAAAATCATGGCACAGCGGGCCCTGGAACCACGCGCGGAAGCTGACGCGCTCGCGCTTCGCTACCGCACGGATGCACCGGACACTCTGTGGAACGACACGATTGCGCGAATCCTCGCGCACCGATCGGTTCGCGCCTATCTTCCGGGCGCACTGCCCGAACACACGGTAGAAACGCTTGTCGCGGCCGCGCAATCAGCCTCGAGTTCCTCCAACCTGCAGGTGTGGAGCGTCGTTGCTATTGCAGATGCCGACAAGCGGCAGCGCCTCGCGGCGCTCGCCGGCGGCCAGAAGCATATCGAAGAGGCGCCGCTGATCCTGCTGTGGGTGGCGGACCTCGCCCGCGCGCAGCGGCTCGCGGACGATGCGGGCGAGCCATCCGAGGGCTTCGATTTCCTTGAAAGCTACACCGTCGCCGTCGTCGATGCCGCGCTGGCGGCACAGAACGCGGTGCTTGCGGCCGAATCCCTCGGTCTCGGCACGGTCTATATCGGCGCCCTGCGCAACCATCCCGAAGAGGTCGCCGCCATTGCCGGGCTGCCGCCGCGCGCATTCGTGGTGTTCGGCCTCGTCGTTGGCCGGCCGGACCCGGCGCTTCCAGCAGCGGTAAAGCCACGCCTTCCGCAATCGGTCGTTCTGCATCGCGAAACCTACACGCTCGAATCGCAGATCGAGCCGATCGCACGCTATGACGAGACGGCCCGCGCGTTCCAGAACGAGCAAGGACAATCGCCGGTGGGCTGGCGTACACTGCTGCTGGCGCGCGGCCGATCGGCCGCGTCGCTGAACGGACGCGACCGGCTCAAGCAGGCCCTGCACGCATTGGGCTTTGCGCTGAGCTAGGCAGTTTGGCCGGTCAGCGCATCCGTGATTTGACGTGTAGACGACAGTGACGGAAGCCCCAACGCGAGATCGAAAATCCGGTCGAGCGTGCCCTCATCGATCGGACCCCCGGAGAAGCGGTTTGCCGACCGGAGCTTCGTACGCACCGCTTCGGGCGCCAAAGGCCGGCTGGGGTGGCCGAGCGCAGTAGCACCGATCTGTTCAATATGTGGCGTGCCGTCTTCATAGTGAAACGCGATCCGGTCGCTCTCCGCACCTTCGCGGGCATGGATGCTCACCTTGCCGGCCAGTGCCCGTACCGCATCCGATACCGTATCCGGCGCATCGAAAGCGGGAAGCTCGGTATGGCCTTCAGCCGTGGCAAGCGCCACGACGAAGGGAACGCTGAACTGCGCCTCCACGACATGCGCCGGCCAGCCGGTTCGAGCAAGGCGCGCTGCGCGTTCGGGCACGAAGACCTCGATCCGCTCGATGACGCGCCCCTCGTGCCGCGCACGCGCTGCGAAAACCGCGTCGAGCAGCGCGTGGAGATTGCGGCCGCAAGGGTAAGGCTTCAGCGAAATGCGATCGGAGAGCAGCGTCTCGCCGAGGCCGCCGAGGATGACCTCGGGATCGAAGGCGCCGCGCTGATAGAGGTTGAAGAAACCGTCCGCGCCTTCGAATGCGCGTGACGCGCCGGTGAGCCCCGCCCGCGCGAGTTGCACGGCGATGATGCCGTCGCGCGCGGCGAAACCCGCCTGCAGCCGCTTGGAAAGTGCGCCGTCGGCGATGCACTGGCGATTGCCGCTCGCCTGCGAATAGGCGATGCCGAAGGCGTTGACGAATTCGTCCTGCGTCAGCTTCAGCAGGCGCCCCACCGCCCCCACGACACCGAACACGCCGAACGCGGACGTGCGGTGCCAGCCGAAATCCTGCGTGGCCGATAAAGCGAGGCGCACTGCGATATCGAGGCCCACCGACACCGCGGACGTGTATGCCGCGCCCGAAACGCCGCCGAGTTCGTCCGCGACCGCGAGCGCCGCGCTGTGCACGAGTGCCCCGGCGTGCATTCCGCCGCCCTCATCGAGCGTATCGTCGAAATCGAGCGCATGGCCCGCCGTCGCGTTGATCTGTGCGGCGACGATCGCGGGATAGCGTCCCGCCGCCGCGATCCGCCGCGCCTCGCCAGGCGCCGATTGGGCGGCGAGCAGGTTCGCGACCGCGCCGACACCCGGCGCATCGCTGCCGCCGATGATCGCGGCAAGGCCGTCGGCAAGGTTGAGCGCGAGGGCGTCCGCAACCGGCGCGGGGACGCCGTCCGCAGGGAAGTTCGCGGCGTGTGCGGCAAGCAGGCGTGTGAGTTCGGTCATGTGTCTTTCCGTGAAAGTTTCAGTAATGGATGGCGCGCGGGCTGCCGCCCCCGGCCGCAATGGCATCGCCGTTGATCGCGACGCTGCGCGGCGAGGCGAGGAACGTCACGACGGCGGCGACCTCTTCGGCTTCGACGATCCGCCCGATCAGCGAATGGCCGTAGAGCGCCTTTTCCGCATCCGCCGGCGTGATGCCCTCGGCAGCGGCCTTGCGCGACACGGTCTCCGTGGTTCGCTCGGTACGCGTGGCGCCGGGATGAACGACGGTGACGTTCACGCCCTTGGGCCCGAGTTCATCGGCAAGGTTCTTGGTGAACGCGGAAACCGCGACGTTACGCGCGGAGCCTGCAATCGTGCCCGATTGTCGCGCGGCAAGCCCGCTGATGTTGATGATCCGCCCCCAGCCGTTCGCGACGAGATGCGGTGCCGCCGCGCGGGCAACCCGCAGATAGCCGACGAGCTTGGTGTTGAGTTCATCGAGCAGATATTCGGATGCGACCCCGGCAATGCCGTGCGTCGTTGGCGCCGCGCTGCCGGGGCGTGCGGCATTGTTCACGACGATGTCGAGGCCGCCGAGCAGCGCCACCGCACCCGCGACCAGCGCATCGACCTCAGCGTCATCGCGCGTATCGGCGACAAGCGCATGGACCTCGCTACCGGTATCCCGCGCCAGATCCGCCGCGGTTGCAGCCCCAGCGGCACCGTCGCGCGATGAAATGACCACGCGCACCCCCTCTTCCGCAAGCGCGCGGGCAATCGCCTTGCCGATGCCGCGGCTGCCGCCGGTCACGAGGGCGCGTTTGCCCGCAAGCTCAAGGTCCATGTCATCTCTCCGGCTACCTGCACGAAGCCGGATCTATAAGTGCGCTTCAGGCGCGCGATGTATGATGACTTCCAATGGCCTGATGATGTCTTTTCAAGCGACTGCCCGATTTCACCGGATCGAGACACCGGATCGCGGCTGCACGAATCATATTGTCTACTTTATTTGTTGACTATATGATCGCCGCGATTAGGGGAACTTCAGAGCAGACATATCCACACCCGACTGAATGGCAAAAGAGGGACATATCATGAAAAGCAGAACCTTTTTCCTGGTTGCTGCTGGCGCGCTCCTGCTCGGCGCCTGCGACAGCGGTGCCAGGAAGCCCGCGGGTGGAACGGAAATCCTGAACGTCTCCTACGATCCCACGCGCGAGCTTTATCGGGATATCAACGCCGCGTTCATACGCCAGTGGAAGGCGGATACCGGCAAGGACCTTACGATCAACATGAGCCACGGCGGCTCCGGCAAGCAGGCCCGCGCCGTGATCGACGGACTTTCGGCCGATGTCGTGACGCTGGCGCTCGCCTATGACGTCGACGAGATCGCAGCCCGCAGCGACGTCCTCTCAAAGTCCTGGCAACAGAGGCTCCCGAACAACAGCGCGCCTTATACGTCGACGATCGTGTTCCTCGTTCGTGCCGGGAATCCCAAGGGGATCAAGGACTGGAACGATCTCGTGAAACCGGGCATCTCCGTCATCACCCCGAACCCCAAAACCAGCGGCGGCGCGCGCTGGAATTTCCTCGCCGCCTGGGCCTACGGCCGCAAGGCGGGCGGATCGGACGCCGCTGCGCAAGACTATGTGACGAACCTCTACCGGCACGTGCCGGTGCTCGATTCCGGCGCCCGCGGCTCGACAACGACATTCGTCGAACGCGGGATCGGCGACGTGCTGCTATCGTGGGAGAACGAAGCGCATCTCGCCCAGAAGGAGCTTGGCGCGGGCAAGTTCGACATCGTCATCCCGTCGATCTCCATTCTCGCCGAACCTTCGGTGGCGCTGCTCGACGGCAACGTGAAGAAACACGGCACGGCGGAGGTCGCCGAAGCCTATCTGCAGTTCCTCTACACGCCGGAGGCGCAGGATCTGATTGGCAAGAATTTCTACCGGCCGCGCGATGCGCAGGCCGCCGCAAAATATGCGGCTGTCTTCCCCAAGCTGAACCTCGTCACCATTGATGACGCCTTCGGCGGCTGGTCGTCCGCACAAGGAAAATATTTCAGCGACGGCGGCGTATTCGACCAGATATTCGCGAAGATCAAGCGCTAGCGCTGTGTCTTTGGCCGTTTCCCTGCCCAGCGGACCGCGTGTGCGCGCAGCCAAGGTGATCCCGGGCTTCGGGCTGACCTTCGGGTTCACGATCACATGGCTCAGCCTCATCGTGCTCATCCCGCTGAGCGCGGTGTTCATCCGCAGCGCAGGCCTCGGCCTCGACGCCTTCATCGCGGTCGGTCTCTCCCCCCGCGCGCTCGCAGCCTATCGCCTGAGCTTCGGCGCCTCGCTGGCGGCCGCGCTCGTCAACGCCGTGTTCGGCCTGCTCGTGGCGTGGATACTGGTTCGCTATGACTTTCCGGGAAAGCGTATCGTCAACGCGCTTGTCGATCTGCCCTTCGCCCTGCCGACGGCCGTCGCCGGTATCGCGCTGACCGCGCTTTATGCCGGAAACGGCTGGATCGGTCAGCTTCTGGAGCCTTACGGAATTAAGATCGCCTACACGCCTTTCGGCGTCGTCATCGCGCTCATCTTCATCGGCCTGCCTTTCGTCGTGCGCTCGGTGGAACCCGTGCTTGCCGACCTCGGGCATGACGTGGAGGAAGCAGCGGCATCGCTCGGCGCGGGGCGATGGCAGACCTTTCAGCGTGTCATCTTTCCCGCGATCCTGCCCGCGCTGCTCACGGGCTTCGCGCTCGCCTTCGCGCGCGGTGTGGGCGAATATGGCTCGGTGATCTTCATCGCGGGCAACATGCCGTTCGTGTCCGAGATCGCGCCGCTCCTCATCATCACGCAGCTCGAGCAATATGATTATGCCGGTGCCACCGCGATTGCGACGGTGATGCTGATCGCCTCGTTCCTGCTCCTCCTCTTCATCAATGCGCTTCAGGTCTGGAGCCGCCGGAGGATGGCCTCGTGACCGCGAACACGGAATCGCCTCGCGCGCGGCGGCTGCTGATTGGCATCGGACTCGCCTTCCTTGGTATCTTCCTGCTACTCCCGCTCGTCTCCGTGTTCGCGGAAGCGCTGGAGAAAGGCTTTGCAGCCTATTTCGCCGGTATTGCCGAACCCGATGCGATTGCCGCCATTCGGTTGACGCTCCTCGTTGCCGCGATCAGCGTGCCGGTGAACATCGTGTTCGGTGTCGCGGCCGCATGGGCGATCACCAAGTTCGACTTTCCCG
Organism: Sphingosinicella sp.; assembly: GCA_016793845.1. GTDB lineage: Bacteria > Pseudomonadota > Alphaproteobacteria > Sphingomonadales > Sphingomonadaceae > Sphingosinicella > Sphingosinicella xenopeptidilytica. The sequence continues at coordinate 2,116 of JAEULI010000076.1, read as the reverse complement.
GCAAGAGCCTGCTGATCACGCTCATCGATCTGCCGTTCTCCGTGTCTCCGGTCGTCTCCGGCCTTATCTTCGTGCTGCTGTTCGGCGCGCACGGCTGGATCGGACCCTGGCTTCAGGAACATGATATCCAGATCGTCTTCGCCGTCCCGGGCATTGTCCTTGCCACCATCTTCGTGACCTTCCCCTTCGTCGCGCGCGAACTTATCCCGCTGATGACCGAGCAGGGCCGCGACGACGAGGAAGCCGCGCTCTCCCTCGGTGCCTCGGGCTGGCAGACGTTCTGGCACGTCACGCTCCCCAACATCCGCTGGGGCCTGCTGTACGGCGTTCTGCTCTGCAACGCCCGCGCCATGGGCGAATTCGGCGCGGTCTCCGTTGTCTCGGGACACATTCGCGGCCTCACCAACACGATGCCGCTGCACGTCGAGATCCTCTACAACGAATACAACTTCGTCGCCGCCTTCGCCGTCGCGTCGCTGCTCGCCCTGCTCGCGCTTGCAACGCTCGTGCTGAAAAGCCTGCTCGAATGGCGCTTCAATTATCACCACGGGGGAACCGGGCATTGAGCATTCGGCTCGAAAACATCCACAAGCGTTTCGGCGCTTTCACCGCGCTTGGCGACATCAGCCTCGAAGCGCGGCCGGGCGAATTTCTCGCGCTGCTCGGCCCCTCGGGTTCCGGCAAAACGACGCTGCTGCGCATCATGGCGGGCCTCGAATTCCCTGATAACGGCCGCGTCTGCTTCGACGGCGAAGACGTCACCGGCCTCACCGTTGCGGAGCGCAACGTCGGTTTCGTATTCCAGCACTATGCGCTGTTCCGGCATATGACCGTCGCGGAGAACATCGCGTTCGGGCTCAATGTGCGGCCACGCCGTCAACGCCCGAGCCGGGCGATGATCGCGGCGCGCGTTCAGGAGCTTCTCGACCTCGTCCAGCTCGGATCGCTCGGGCAGCGCTATCCCGCCCAGCTTTCGGGCGGACAGCGCCAGCGCGTTGCGCTTGCCCGCGCGCTTGCCGTCGATCCCAAGCTGCTGCTGCTCGATGAGCCGTTCGGCGCGCTCGATGCGCGCGTGCGCAAGGATCTCCGCCGCTGGCTGCGCGAACTGCACGACCGCGTGGGGCTGACGTCGATCTTCGTGACGCACGATCAGGAAGAGGCCCTCGAACTCGCCGATCGCGTCGTCGTGATGGATCATGGCGTCATCGAGCAGGTGGCAACACCGCTCCACGTCTACAACGAACCCGCATCGGCCTTTGTTTTCGATTTCGTCGGGGAATCGAACCGGATTCCTGTTCAGGTCCGCGGCGGAAAACTCTTTTACCTCGGTCAGCCTCTCGACGTGCCCACGATCGGCGCCGACGGTCCTTCCGAACTCTTTTTCCGTCCCCATGACGCAGCCATCGTGAAAGACGATGCAGGGGCGATTCCCGCCCTTGTCGTTCAGGTGCGGCCGAAGGGTGCCGGCGTGCGCGTCGAAGGCAAGCTCATCGGGATCGACCGCCCCTTCGAGATCGATGTCGCGCTGGACGAGGCGCCGGAGCCCGGCCGGATCATTGCGCTGAAACCCGGCCATCCCCGTATTTTCCCCGTTTCCAGAGAAATCGACGGATGAGTGCCGGCGAAACGGTTCGCCGCCTGCAACATTCGCGCGGGTCGGAGGTTTAGTCTTTCACACATTCGATGGTCCTCCATGGTCATCGGGAAAGCGAGGACATGCGGGGCTGGATTCTCTTCCATCGCGAGCTTGATCCGGCATTGCCGGAGGTTCCCGAAATCTTCCGGTTTCAGGAAGCCGCGAAAGCGATGGATGTGGACCTCGAGATTCTGCATCCTCACAAGTTCGAGCTCGTCGTCGGCGCGGATGACGACTGGGCCGCGAAGTATCAGGGCCGCCCCGTAGAGCGACCCGACTTCATCATCTGCCGGACAGGCGCCGAAACGGATTATTTCACGCTTGCCCTGCTGCGCCATTTCGAACGCCGCAGCGTCCGCCTCATCAACGGCCCCGCCGCCATCGAAAGCGTTGCCGACAAGCTGCACACGATGCAGCTTCTGATCCGTGCGGGGCTGCCGATTCCGCGTACCATTCTCGGTACGTTTCCGATGGATATCG
>JAEULI010000173.1 GCA_016793845.1 Sphingosinicella sp. | reverse complement strand
GCGAACTTCAAGGTTCCGCGCCGCATTCTCATCCGAGAGGCGCTGCCGCTGCTCGCCGTCGGCAAGCTGGATCGCGTCCGGCTTCGCGAGGAGGCGCGGGCGATGCATGCCGCTAATCTCTAATAACACCACATTGACTCTTTGACATTTCCAGATGAGCTTTTGCGACTGGAGAGGACGTATATGACCGACAGTTCCGAGAGAATCCGGGAGGCCGCCTTCGCCGTCAGCGACGACCGCGCCGCGCCCGCCATCAGGGCAACGCTCAAGTCCGGCGGCAGCGCGGCGGATGCCGGTGTCGCCGCCGTCCTTGCGATGGCGGCGATCGACCCGCTCAAGGTCGGTCTCGGCGGATCGCTGTCGGCGGTTCACTTCGATGCGGCGACGCGGCAGGTCGCCGTGATCGACGGTGCCGGACGGTTGCCGGATGGGCTGGCACCGTTTCGGCCCGTTCCCGCCAGCCCGTTCGGAGCGCCGATGGCGGCGCTTCCCCGCGCGATCCCGGCGCTCGGCGAACTGCATGGCAAGCACGGCAGGCAAGCCTGGGCTTCGCTCTGCGAAAGCGCGGCAGCCGTTGCCGAGGATGGCCGGGCCGTCACGCTCGCCGATTACGCGAGCTGGCTCGCCGCACGGCCCCTGCTCACCGCCACCGACGAAGGTCGCGTGCTGTTCTTCGATGGAGAGCTGCCGTTGACGCCCGGCAGCCGCTTTCGGAATCCGGCGCTCGCCGTCATGCTGAAGGCCCTGGGCGATAGCGGGCCGCAGCATGCCGCCACCGGCGCATGGGCACAGGCATTCCGCGCGCGCGCCGAAGCGATGGGCTGGCGTCTGGCGCCGGATGCGCTTTCCGCCGATCCCCCGCGTTGGCAGAACCCGCTCATCGTCACGCGGGACGGGCACAGCTTCGCGCTCGCCGCCCCGCCGCAGCGGCAGGGCGCAATCGCGGCGCTGACGCTCGGCGCGCTGGCTGCCGTCGATGCCAATCCGGACAGCGCCGACGGCATCTATGCCGCCGCGCACATCCTGCGCCGCGCGCGGATCGACAGCGGCTACATCGGCGCGGACGGCGACGAGGCTTCGGTGTCCGGCTATCTCGATGCCGATTATCACCGCCAGATCGCGGCGATGATCCAGGGCAGCCGCCCGCGTGCCGACATGCGCCAGCACTATGCGCTGCTGAAACGCAGCGCCATCGTCGCCCAGTCCGGCCTGCCGACCTTCACCACCGGCACCGATGTGCTCGTCACCTCCTCCTCGGTCGGCCAGACGACGCCGGGCATGGCCTGCACCATCGTCGACAACGCCGGAAACTGGCTCGCGCTGTCGGCGAGCGCATTGCACGGCGGTATCCCCGGTCAGGTCGTCGACGGCGTGCTGATGCTCGGGTCCACGGCGAGCGTTGGGCATCTGCGGAGCGCCGCGACGGCACGCCTCGCCGGCGGCCGCATTCAAATGCCCTCGGCAGCATCGTTGATGCTTGAAGGCGGCACACCCCGCCTCGGCATCGCCGGTGCCGGCGCGGACGATGACGTCCTGCCGCAGATCCTGAACCGGCTTGCGCGGAAAACCGGTCCCGAAGCCGCCCTCGCCGCACCGCGCACGAGCGCGGTCGACGAGCGCTACGCGGCGCGTCTCGAATCCGCACACGCGCCGGAAACGCTGGACGCACTTGCGATCCTCGGCCTGCAGGTCACGCCCTTGAAACCGCATGACGCCGCGATGGGCAACTTCGTCGCCTGCTGGAGCGAGGGCGCGCTCTCCGGCGCGTCCGACCCGCGCGGTTCCGGCACCTTCGAACGCCTCGCTTGAAAGGAACAGCCCAGATGGCAAGCCTCGCCCGCGAAGACATGGCCGGTCTCATCCGCGAACCCGGCGTGAAGCCGGTCGTGCACGGAAAGGTCGCAGTCGGCAGCAGCGACAACGGTATCGTCACCGAGACCATCCTGAACGTGCTTCGCGAAGGCGGCACGGCTGTCGATGCCGGCATCGCCGCCGCGCTGCTGCAGGGAACGATCGCGCCGCACATGACCAACATGGGCGGCACCGTCACCTTCCTGTTCCACGAAGCGAAGACGGGCACGCTGCACCAGATGAGTTCCACGGGGGCGTTTCCCGCGGGCGTCCCCGCCGCGCAGGTCGTGCCGCCCGGCGTCGGCGGCTTCTACAGCTATCCCACCGGCACGGCCTTCGCACTGATCCCCGGCTTCATGCCCGGCATCCGCGATATCTTCTCCCGCTTCGCGACCATGCCGTGGTCGCGCCTGATGGAGCCCGCGCTCTACTGGTCGGAGAACGGACATCCCGTCTCCGCGTTCGAATACGGCGTCCGGGTGCAGGGCCTGCCGTTCACCAATTATCTGCCGGAAGGCCGGCGCATGCTGCTGCGCGACGGGTTCCTCGTTCCCGCCGGCGGACGGTTCCGCAATCCGGAACTGACGCGGACGCTCCGGCGGCTGGAGGCGGAAGGCCCCGATCATTTCATCACGGGCGAATGGGCCGAGCATTTCGTCGCGCGCGCCAACGAACTCGGCTGGCCGATCGGCATGGCGCACATGCAGAACCCGCCGCGCTGGGGCGAGGCATCGCGCTTCACCTACGGCGACTGCGAGGTGCGCCAGCTCGCGCTGCCGCATCGGCAGGGCGTGTTCTGCCCGCTGGTGCTCGGCGTGCTGCGCGAGCTCGGCATCGAAGGCATGGACCCGCTCGGCCCAGAGGCGATCTTCTGGAAAGGCCACGTCATGCGCTGGGCGGACTGCGAGCTCGCCTATGTCAACGACCCCGAACATTTCGACGTGCCGGAAGCGCTGTGGCGCGATCCCGACTACCACCGCCGCATCGCGCGCATCCTGAGGGTGGCCGTGCCGACCCGCGATCTGGAAGCGCACGTGACCGCCACGATGAGCCATGTGGCGCGTATCGCAGCCGGCATCGGTCCGCGCCAGGAACCGCCGACGGGCAGCTGCGAACTCAGCATCGTCGACCGGCACGGCAACTGGGTGCAGATGATGAACACGCTGCAGATCGGCGGCATCCCCGGCGCGGTGGTGGACGGCGTCGCGATGGTGGGCGGCAACGTCGCGCTCGGCGTGATGGATTCGCCGCTTTCCGGCTGGCTGCTGCCCGGCGCGCGCGAACGCTTCTGCCTGCCCAACACCATCGTCTACCGGGGCGGCGAGCCCGTGCTGTCGCTGGGATCGCCCGGCAACGTGCACTATTCGGTGCTGCAGGTGCTGTCGTACGTGCTCCAGAGCGGCTTCCAACCGCATGAGGCGGCCATCGCGCCGCGCATGCTGGCGATCTCGGACACGTCGGTGCTGCCGATCGAAGACCGGCTATCGGCGGAAACCCATGCCGGCCTGCGCCGCATGGGCGTGCGCGTGCACCCGCTCGATGCGTTCGACTGGCACATGGGTTCCTATCAGATGTCGTGGCGCGAACCAGAAACCGGACTGCTCGGCAGCTTCGCCGATTACCGCCGCGCCGGCGTCGCGGGCGGGATCGCGCCGGACGAGATCTGAGCCCGCTTCCGGGCCGCGCTCGGCGTCATGCCGAAGCGCGCCCGGAACATGCGGGTGAACGACGGCAGTTCCTGATAGCCCACGGCATCCGCGACCTCGGATACCGAAAGCTCCCCCGCCGACAGCATCTCGCGCGCAAGGCGCATGCGGGCGTTGAGGCCGTACTGATAGATGGTTTCGCCATACAGCGCCTGAAACGCCGCCGACAGCTTGTTCGGATGCAGCCCGCTGGCGCGTGAGAGCGCATGCAGCGTCGGCCAGCAGGCCGGGGCTTCGTCGATCTCGCGCCTTATGGCTTCCAGCCGGTCGATCTCGCCCGAGCGCAGCCGCGGCGAAGGCGCCGCATCGTCGTCTTCGATGAGCTGGCGCAGGATGCCGTGGACGAGATCGTGAATCCGGGCCTTCAGGAAAAGCTGGCGAAGCGGCAGCAACCCGCCACCCTCCGCGATCGCGGTCGCGGTCGATCGCAGGATGCGGTCCATGGCGAAGGCGGTGGGCTGACCGGTCTCCTCGCCGCGCGCAAGCCGATGCTCCAGCCTTCGCCCGATCGTTCCCGCCTCGACCCCCGCCATGCGCAGCAGCGCACGCTCCGAGCATACGAGCGTCACGACGCTGTACGGCTCCGGGCGATCGTAGTGACGATCGATCCACCCGCCGCTGCCCGGGATGATCGAGCATTGATTGGGCCGTACCGGATGGGTGCGCGCCCATCCCGGCGCCGTCTGCCGCCAACCGCCGGAAAGCACGCAGTTGAACATGATCTGCCGGCCCAGTTCGAAGCGCACCACCGATGCGCCGACATGGATGTCCGTGAAGACGAACAAGGCCATCTCCTCGCCGAGCGCGAAGACCTCGATGCCGCGCGCGGGCGATTGCGCGCTCGACCAGCGCGCCAGCATGCTCCCCTCGCTGCGGCGGACGTCGAGCCTTGCCCGGTCGTAGCCTTCGACGACGCCGGTGGAGAGGTAGCGGGCATAGTGCGAGGCCTGCGGATCGGCGAGGAGTGAACCCAGCGCATAGCTCACCGTTGGCGCCGCCGTTGCCATGGCGGTCAGAAGTCCGCCGGCCGTTTTTGGAGGAAGGCGTTCACGCCCTCGCGCGGGGCACGGCTTTGGAAGCAGAGCGTCTGATTGCGGTTCTCGGTCGCGATGGCCCCGTCCAGATCGGCGTCGAGGCCGAGCGCGATGGCCTCCTTGGTCAGCCGCAGGGCCAGCGGGGTCGCGCGCAGCATGTCCGATGAAACACGCCGGGCGTGGTCTTCGAGACCGGACGTGACGACACCGGAAACCAGCCCCGTCGCCAGCGCCTCGCCCGCATCGACCGAACGCCCCGTCAGCAGGATTTCGGACGCGCGGCCCGCCCCGATCACGCGCGGCAGCAGATAGCTCAGCCCCATCTCCGCGCCCGAGAGCCCAAGCCGGGTGAAGGCGGGCGTCATCCGCATGTCGGGCGCCGCGTAGCGGAGATCGGTGGCAAGCGCGATGGCCATGCCGCCGCCCGCGACCGCGCCTTCGAGCAGCGCGATCACCACCTGCGGCGCGCTGCGCATGGCAAGGATGAGGCCGCCGAACACGCTCATGAAACGCATGCCCTCCCCGGGATCCGCATCGAGCGCGGGCAGCGGCGCCTTCAGATCGAGCCCCGCGCAGAAACCGCCATTCGCGCCGCGCATGACGACGATGCGCACATCGCTTTGCGCAAGCGCGGTGAAATAGCGGGTCATCTCCGCCACCATCGTCTCGGTAAGGCCATTCAGGCGGCTGCCGTCGTCGAGCGTCAGCCAGTCGATCGGCCCGTCGTGCTCCAAGCGAAAACCTGGTTCGGCCACCGGCTCAAATGCTCCCTCACCCTCTATTTTATACTACCAAGTAGTACCTTTACTAAAATAGCGAGTCAATCAGACGGCCTGTGCCTCAGCACTGGCGGAAATCGATCGCCAGGCCGCACGCCTCGGTCGCCGCAACACGCAACCCGCCGTCCGAATGAACGAATTCAACACCGCCGTGCACGAGGCAGGCCTGCGCACGTTCGATATCCTTGACGCGGACTACTATTCGAGCGGCGCCTTCCGGCGATTCCGCGCCAAGCCCCTTGTCCAACAGGCGGAGCTTCTCATTCCGACCCGTCGTGAACAGCAAACCATCCTCCACCACGGGCAACGTACCCACGAACGCCGCGAACAGGGCTGAAAATGCCTCGGGATCGCGCAGTGCGTAGTCGACCTCGACGATATCGCACACGCCGTTTGGCTGCCGCTGCCATTCGGGAATCCAGACGAATT
>JAEULI010000154.1 GCA_016793845.1 Sphingosinicella sp. | reverse complement strand
CGATCAACAAGATCACGGACTCGGCGATCATCGTTTCGCTGACCGCGGCGTTCTGATCCAGCGATCAGTTCAGGGTAACGGAAGCCCCGGAAATCTCAGGATTTCCGGGGCTTTCTTGTGTCTGCGCGGCGGGAATGACGTGTGCCATTGGTCCAGATGAGAGGGTGAGGCGGGACGCGATAATGGGCTAAGGGAGCGTTAGGCGCATTAGCCCGACAAGGAGAGGCCGTGAACCAGACCGACGAGCGCATCCGAGCGAGTTTCGCAAAACAGGGGCTCATGCGGACATTGGGCGCGACGCTTGTCGATGTCGCGCCGGGTGCCGTCGAGATCGCCCTGCGGCCGGACCCCGCGGTTTCCCAGCAGCATGGTTTCGTCCACGCTGGCGCGGTGAGCGCCATTGCCGACACGGCGGCGGGCTATGCCGCACTGAGCCTGATGCCTGCGGGCCGGGGCGTGCTGACGACGGAGTTCAAGATCAACCTCGTCGCGCCTGCGATGGGGGATCGCATCGTCGCACGCGGCAAGGTGATCAAGGCGGGCCGGACGCTGACTTTGGCGCAGGCGGAGGTGTTCGCGGAAAGCGGAGGGCAGGCGAGGCTGGTTGCCTTGCTGACCGCCACGTTGATGGCGATCGAGGCTCGCGACGGCATCGTCGACTGAGCGGCGAGCCGGCAGTTTTCCGCGCGCCCAAATGAAAAGGGGCCCGCGCTTTCGCGCGAGCCCCTGAACGGCCCAAATCCCCCGATCAGGCCGAATAGTACATGTCGAATTCGACAGGCGAAGGCGCCATTTCCCAGCGCAGCACTTCGTGCATCTTCAGGTCGATGAAGCTGTCGATCATTTCGTCGGTGAAGACGCCGCCGCGCGTGAAGACCTTGCGGTTCTTGTCGAGGTTGACGAGCGCCTCACGCAGCGAGCCGCACACGGTCGGAACCTTCTTCAGTTCCTTCGGCGGAAGGTCGTAGAGGTTCTTGTCCATCGGCTGGCCCGGGTGGATGCGGTTCTCGATACCGTCGAGGCCAGCCATCAGGATCGCGGCGTAGCAGAGGTAGGGGTTCGCCGTGGCGTCCGGGAAGCGGAACTCGACGCGGCGGCTCTTCGGACCCGTGCCGTACGGAATACGGCAGGAGGCCGAACGGTTGCGGCTGGAGTAGGCCAGCAGCACCGGCGCTTCGAAGCCCGGGACGAGGCGCTTGTAGCTGTTCGTCGAGGGGTTCGTGAACGCGTTCAGCGCCTTGGCGTGCTTGATGACGCCGCCGATGAAGAACAGCGCGGTTTCCGAAAGACCGGCGTAGCCGTCGCCCGAGAACAGCGGCTTGCCCTTCTTCCAGATCGAGATGTGCGTGTGCATTCCCGAGCCGTTGTCGTCCTTGATCGGCTTCGGCATGAATGTTGCCGTTTTGCCATAGGCGTGTGCGACATTGTGCACGACATACTTGTAGATCTGCATACGATCGGCGGTCTGGACGAGCGTGCCGAAGGTGAGACCAAGCTCATGCTGCGCTGCAGCAACTTCGTGATGATGCTTGTCCATGGGCAGGCCCATTTCGAGCATCACGGAGACCATTTCCGAACGCAGATCGTGGCACGGATCAACCGGCGCGACGGGGAAATAGCCGCCCTTGGCGCGCGGACGGTGGCCCATATTGCCCTCGTCGTACTCGCGGCCCGTGTTGGTCGGCAGCTCGATGTCGTCGATCTTGTAGCCTGAGCCGTTGTAGCCGTTTTCGAAGCGCACGTCGTCGAAGACAAAGAATTCGGCCTCGGGGCCGACATAGGCGGTGTCGCCGACGCCGCTGTTGCCGAGGAAGGCTTCGGCGCGCTTGGCGACCGAGCGCGGATCGGAGCCATAGAGTTCGCCCGTCGCCGGGTCGACGACGTCGCAGAACACGATCAGCATCGGCGTCGCCGAGAACGGATCGACATAGACAGAGTCGAGGTCCGGCTTCAGGATCATGTCGGACTCGTTGATGGCCTTCCAGCCGTCGATCGACGAACCGTCGAACATGATGCCGTCGGTCAGCATGTCTTCATCGACGACGCTCGCGCACATCGCCATGTGGTGCCATTTGCCGCGAAGATCGGTGAAGCGGACATCGAGCCACTCAATCTCCTTGTCCTTGATCTGCTTCAGAATGTCGGCTGGTTTGTTCGCCATTACTCGCCTTTCCTCTTTTAACCCTGCTGTTGTGGAGTTGTTATGGTGATGATGGTTCAGATGGCTTCGTTGTCGCGCTCGCCGGTGCGGATGCGGTAGGCCGACTCGATCGTCGACACGAAGATCTTGCCGTCGCCGATGCGGCCCGTTTTGGCGGCACCCGCGATAGCTTCCACGGTGCGCTCGACAATGGCGTCGTCGACGACGACCTCGAGCTTCACCTTGGGGAGAAAGTCCACGATATATTCGGCACCGCGGTAAAGCTCCGTGTGGCCCTTCTGGCGGCCAAAACCCTTCGCCTCGACAACGGTGATGCCCGATACGCCGACTTCGTGCAGCGCTTCCTTCACCTCATCAAGCTTGAAGGGCTTGATGATCGCCTCGATCTTTTTCACCTGGCTTTACCCCTTGAACGAATTCGATCTGCCCCGGATGGGGTATTGCCTTCGCGTAACGCATGATCCGTGCCAGATGCCGCAGCGCGGCAAAGCGCAGGGAAGCGCATTTTCAGGGCAGTCACTTTGTCGAATGCTGCACGACTTCCGGGCATCTTGCCTAAAAATTCAGCAGGTGCATGTGCCTCGCTTGACGGCAGGCCGGGGCGCCCGTATGTGCGCATCCTCATCGCGTGTGGCGACCGTAGCTCAATCGGTTAGAGCGCCGGTTTGTGGTACCGGAGGTTGCGGGTTCGATCCCCGTCGGTCGCCCCAGTTTTCTCGCTTTTCCGCGCTTTTCCGCGAACCTAATAATCCTTCGACCAGCGCAGGTTAACGCTGGTGCCGCCAAGCGTCGCGACTGACGAGAGGATCGAAAGCGCGCGCGTCAGCTCGATCTCGAGCTGCGTCGCGGTGTAGCCCTGCGCATCGGTGGCGACCTCCACATAAACGCGGTCGGTCAGGTACTCGCCCGCCGCGACAGCGGTCTTCTGACCGGTGAGCTGGTTCGCCTCCATGATGCGCAGCCGATCGAGCCCGACCGCGCGGCGCACGGCGTTGATCGGGTTGATACCGCCACCGCCGCCCTGCAGCGAAGCGACAGCGCCTGCAAGCTGCAGCGCCTCGGGCGCGGAGAGGTTCGAGATCGAGGTGCCGAACAGCACGCGCGAGAGCACTTCGTCCTGCGGCAGCGCAGGTACGGACGAGAAGGCGATCTCGGGGCGCTGGCCGGTGCCGCGAATGGTGATGGTGGCGGTGAGGCCCTCCACGCGCGCCTCGGCCGCGATGTCCACCACCGGATCGGGTGGATAGGTGCCGGTGAAGCGCAGCTCGCCGCGTGTGAGGCGGAAGGTCTTGCCCGCGAATTCGTAGTCGCCGCGCACGAGTTCGGCGACGCCGCCGATGCGGGGCGCGGTCGCTGACCCCTTGATGTCGAGGTCCGCCGACCATTCCGAATCGAGGCCCATGCCGCGCACCATGATCTCGTTGTTGCCGCGTGCCTTCACGTCGAGCTGCCAGACGGTGGGTTCCGCCGCGCCCTCCACGACCACCGGGTCGGCACGCAAGAGTTCGGTGTTCTTCTCGCGCACGCGCAGAACCGGCACTTCGGTCTGCGCGGTCTGCCCGATATTGAAGCGCGCGCGGTCGATATTAACGTTGCCCGAAATGATGGCGCCTTCCGGGCTGTTGCTGATCCGCAAGGGGCCGCTCGCGGTGGCGCGGAGGTCGTCGCGATTGAGGATCAGCGCCGATTTCAGCACCATGGCGATCTCGATCGGGAAGCCGCGTGCGAACGAAAGGTCGATGCCGCCGCTGCCGGAGATGGAGCCGTTGCCGGTGGCGCCCGAAAACTCGGTGAGTTCGAGGCGGGAGCCGGTGAAGCGCCCGTCGAGGCGGATGTTATCGACAACCGTGCCGGTGATCGCGCTTTCGATTCGCGACGTGCGCGAGCGTACGATGCCGGTGAGCGAGGGGTCGCCGAGTTCGCCGCTGATTTCCAGCGCCACCGCGATATTGCCGCGCACGCTGAGCGCGCCGACGCCGGTCAAAGGCCACAGCATTTCAGCCGGGCCGCGCCAGCGGAGCTGGCCTGTGATCGGCGCTTTCATCAGACGGTCGAGCCAGGGATCGTCGATGCTGCCCGGGATCGACAGGAGACGGCCCTGCAGGATGCCGAGCCGCTGGCCGTTATCGAGGAAGGCGGCGCGCATCACCGCCTTGTTCGCTTCGAGCTGCGCGACGACGGCGAGATCGACGGGCTTCGAGAAGGCCTCTGTCGCGCGCGTGAAATCGGTGACGCGCAGCTTCGCGGTGCCGCGCGGCAGGCCGCCCGAGGGGAAGATCATGTCGATGCGCCCGCTCGCGGTCCCCGAGAAGTTCATGCCCGGCAGCGCGAGCTGAAGCAGGCCGAGCCCAGCGGCGTTGAGATCGGTGGTGAGGCTGATCGAATCGCCGAACGTGCCGCTGATCCGCGCGGTGCCGGAGGGCAGGTTGAGCACGACGGGCGCGAGGTGCCAGCCCTCTTCCTTGCGATCGAGGCGCGCGGGGGCGGCGAGCGCGAACTTCTGCCGTGCGATCGTGCCCTGGCTGGTGACGATGATGCTTTCCGGATCGAAGCTCGCGGCAAGATCGAACGTGAAGGGGGCGCCGCGTTCGCCGGTGGCGATCAGCGCGGCGGTGCCTTCGCCCGCCTGCATTTCGAGCGTGCCCTTCAGCGTTTTCAGCAGCAGCGCCGACTGCTTCAGGCCTTCGATATCGAAGCGGCCCGAGATTTCGGCGCCGGCCTCCCTGAGCACGATGTTGCCGTCTACCCAGCCGCGCCGGATGGTGGTGCCGCCGCCGAAATCGAGCCGTGCGGCGCGCGCACCGAGATTGGCGTCGATGCGCTGCACGCCGTCTTCGGGCGACAGACGGATTTTGCCCGAGATGCCGGTGCCGCGCACGTCGAGCACGCCGGAGACCGCTGGGGCGCCGTCAACGGCGCGGAGCGGGCCAGACGCGGTGAGCCCGGCGATCTCGGCAGCCTCGATATCGTATACCGCCTGCGGCGCGCCGGTGAGGATGCGGCCGCGCGCGCGCGCCGGGCCTGCGACCGTGTCGGCAAGCGCGGTGAAGGCGTAATTTTCACCCTGCGGCGTGAAGGTCGCGCGGATGTCGCGAAGCTCGATGCCCGCCGCGTAGCTTTTGACTCGGATCCGCGCTTCGGGGCGCGTCACGAGGCCGCCGAGTTCGACGTCCATCGGGCCGTACCGCTGCGAGACGGCATTGCCGTTGAAACGGATGCGCTGGTCCATCGCATAGGTGCCGCGCCCGGTGACGCGCATGTCGGGCGAGGTGAGCACGGCGTTCGTGAAGGTGACGAGGCCGTCGGGCGTGCGGACGATATCGGCGACGACACGCGGATTGCCCTGGAAGAGGAAGGTCAGCAGGCCGTTGTCGAGCCGCTTCATCGCGGCGTCGGCCTTGCCGCTGATCCGCAGGCGGTTCTGGGCCCGCGTATCAGGTGCGAACAGCAGCTTCGCCTTGATGTCGGCCATGCCGAGGCCGGGGATGACGTAGCGCGGCACCGACCCGTCGGCGTTCACGCTGTAGCGGCCCGTGCGTGTTTCGATGTTGAGGTCGGCAATCGCGGTGACGCGGTCGCTCGAAAGCTTGAGGCCCTTGCCGGTGATGTACGGGCCGTCGAGCGCGATGACGCCGGTGATGCGCGGGTTGGTCGCGAGATCCTCGATAAGTTCGCCGAGCCCGGTGACGCGAAGCGCGCGCGCCTCGATCGGAACGGCGAGCTTGTCTCTCGGGAGTTCGCCCTTGCCCGTCACCTCGACACGGTCGAGGCGCGTGGTGCCGATGGCGAGCCAGTTGGCGGACAGGCGATAATCGACGAGGGGGCGCGAGAAGGAGCCGTCGAGCGTCATCGCGAGGCGCATGTCGTCCGCCGTCATCGTCGAGATCAGCGCCTTCGGCTGGCGCACCGACGCGCCCACCGACAGCGTACGGAAGCGGGATTCGGCGAGGTCCACCGTGCCGTCGAGTTCAAGCCCGACCGAAGGCGAGACAATCGAGGCGCGGCCTTCGATGACGCGCTCGGCGATGGTCGCGGCGGCATCCACCTCGATCGAGGGCGATCCGAACTTGCGGACGATGCCGCCGATCGCAAGGCCGGGGGAGGCGGTGCCCTTCAGCGCGAAGCGGCCATCGTCGGCGCTGAGCGCGAGGTTCATGAGCGGGCTGTCGCCGAGCGTGCCAACCGCCGTGCCGCGCCACTTCTCCCAGCTGCCTTCGCCTTCGATGGTGGCGACGAGCGGCTGATCGAGCCCGAGGATGCCGCCGACGACACCACCCGCCGGGGCGAGGAGCTTGCCTTCGATGTCGAACACCTTGTCGTCGGGCCGCGCATCGATGCGCGCGACGAGCGCGTCGCCGCCGGTGCGCGAACTGGCGCGCAGCGCGGCGAGCAGGCGGCCGCTCGCGATATCGGCGCCGCCATCTGCGGTGATGTGGTGCTGCTTGCCGAGCACGGGCGGTTCGAGCGTCAGGTCGCCGATCTCGAAACGGCCGACATAGATGTCATAGTTCGGGAGGATCGGCTTTTCCTCCTTGCTCGGGATCAGCTTGGGCACCTTGAGCAGCCGCGCCTCTGGCACGACGAGCTTCACGATGTGGAGCCGGCGGCTGAACACCGCCTGCGGCCGCCAATCGAGCTCGACGCGGGGCGCTTCGAGGAAACGGCCCTGCGGGTCCGACAGGGTGAGACCATGGACGACGGCGGCGCCGTAGAGCGAGCCGTCGATCCGGTCGATGCCGATGCGCAGCCCCGATTCGGGCGTGAAGCCCATGACGCGCGCGACGAGCCAGACGCGGCCCCGGTCCGTGTCGAGCACGGTGAGCGCGGTGGCGATGAGCAGCGCGAGGCCGACGACGATGGCGGAAAGCCACAGGAAGCCGCGCATCGCATAGGTCCAGAACGGGCGGCTCAGCACCTCGTCCTCGATCTCTTCGATGATGCCGTCGCGCCCCTCCATCAGAAGGCCTGCCCGATGGAGACGTAGACGGCGATGCGCGAATCGCCCCTCTGCCGGTTGAGTGGGGTCGCGATGTCGATTCGGACCGGGCCGAAGTTCGTGTAGTAGCGCGCGCCGATGCCGGCGCCGAACTGCAGGTCGCGGAAGCGTGGATAGGGGCGAGTGTCGATCTGGCCCGCGTCGATGAACGGCACGACGCCGAAGTTGCCGAAGCGGTAGCGTGCTTCGAGGCTGAACTCCATCAGGCTGCGGCCGCCGAGCGGATCGCCGTCTTCGTCCTGCGGGCCGACGTCCTGATAGCCGTAACCGCGCACCGAGCCGCCGCCGCCCGCGTAGAAACGCCGCGACGGCGCGATGCGCGAGCGCGTGGCGCCGAAGATGGTGCCGAACCGCGCGCGGCCCGCGAACACGAGATTGTCTTCCATCATCGGCAGGTAGGCCGAGCCATCCACCTGCGCGCGCGTGTAGCCGAAGAAGCCGTCCTGGAACGAAGCCTCGGGACTCACCCAGCCGGTGAGGCGGTAGCCGTGCTTGGGATCGAGAAGATCGTCGGTGCCGTCATACGCCACCTGCACGGGCGCGGCGGCGATGATGAAGGTGCGAAGCGGCGCGTAGCCCGGCGCGATGCGCAGGCTGCGGTCACGCTCTTCGGAGGCCTGCAGCTCGCCGCCGATCCGGTATGTCCACGCCTTCTGCCAGATGAGGTTGGTCTCGCGCTCGATGAACGCGCCGAGGCCCAGCGTGCGGGCGTAATAGGCCTCGCGGTCCTCGACGCTGGCCTCGACGCGCGCGGCGAGCGTGCGGTCGCGCTGCTTCCAGTTCGAGCGGCGGAGATCGGCGGACAGGCGCTGCTCCTGCGTGCCGAGCACGCCGCGGAACGTGACCTGCCCCTGCGGGCGAATGAGGTTCCGGTGCTGCCAGCTCGCTTCGACCCGGAAACCGTCGGTCGTGCTGTAACCGACCTGCCCGGCAAGCGTGCGCTGCGGGGCAGGGGTGAGTGCGACGACGAGGTTCACGGGTGTCGTGCCGTCGGCCTGCGGCGGCCCGCGCTCCGGTGTGATGCTCACCGTGCTGACAAGTCCCGTGGCGATGAGCGCGCGGCGAAGGTCCTCGATCTCGCGCGTGTCATACGGGTCGCCCGGCTTGAAACGGGCGAGGCGGCCGATGTGCTTGGCGCTGAACAGCGGGTCGCCATCGACATGAATTTGCCCGAAGCGGGAGTTGTCGCCGAGCTTCACGTTCAGTGCATAGCTTGCCGTGCGCGTGTCGTGATCGACGACGATGTCGGGGTTGTCGACGTCCGCGAACGGGACGCCGCTTTCGCCGAGGCCGAGGCGGAGCCGGTCCAGCGCCGCGTTGAAATCGTTGGCGACGAGCGGCTGCTTTTCCTTGAGGTCGAGTTTCTGCTCGACGAGCGCGCGCTCGGCCTCGTCGTCCACGTTGATCTGGATTTCGCCAAGCGCGTAGCGTGGCCCCGTGTCGACTGCGGCGGTGACCTGGACGCGGCCGTCGCGGGCGGCGGGATCGACCTCGATGGCGATCTCGGGGTCGTAATAGCCTTCTGCGCGGAGCAGGCGTGTGAGCAGTTCGGTATCCGCGCGCCCGCGTCGCTGAAGCTCGGCGAGCGAAGGCACGGTCTTGCTGCGCCCCGCATAAAGCGCCGAAAGCGATTTGAACGCGTCGGCGACCTTGAGGCGGCTGATCGGCCCCAGCTCGAAATCATAGCGGAGATCGACGGGCGCTTCCTGTGCTTCCAGCGCGACGTCGGCGTCGGCGGCCTCTTCCGCGAAGAGGTCTTTCCATTCGTCCTCGATCTCGGGAAGCTCCGGGAGCGGGACGCGGGGGTTGGTTCTCTGGTCGTCGGCGTCCGCGGGATCGGCGGGCGTTTCTCCCGATGCCGGGGGCGCAGGCTGCTGCGCCGCCGCCGGCGACGACAGGAAGAGCGCAATAGCCGCAATGCTGGTGCCGATCAGCGCTCGATACATTGCACGGGTCTAGCCGAAGCCGGCCCCGCGCCGGTAGGGGAATCTTGTCGACTTTCCGCTTTGGTCTATCGGCTCGTCGATGGATCAGTGCACTTCGCCGACGACATCCTCAAGCTGGAGCAGCATGATCGCGCGCTCGACCTGCCGCCAGCGGCAGAAAAGGTTGAGATTGCCGGAATCGCGGTAGCGATCGGCGATGGTTGCGGCTTCGACGACAGCGTCGTCACCGAACTTGGCGATCAGGCTCGAGGCATCCTCGAGCGAACCGCGATCGTGTATGGCAAGCAATTGCATTGGAGATAACCCCCGCCTATCCTGTTCCTGCACCATCACCAGCAAGGCTGATGCCATCTTCCAACTGGCTGATTTAAAAGAGCTTTCCCTGTTTCGTTGGCGGCATGGCCTGTCCAGCCTGTTTCAGGGCGGGACAGATGGTGCAAAAAACGGGTCCGCAGATAGCGAAGGAATGAGAAATGCAGGCTGAACGGCATGGGCGAAACCAGGGTACGCCCGCGGGACTGCTCATCGCGCTCGGGCTTTTCGCGGGCACGGGATTCGGCATCGTCCGGCATCAGGCGATGCTCGGCGCGGTGATCGGTATGGCGGCCGGTATCGCGCTTGCAGTTCTCTGGACGCTGTTTCAGCGCAGA
>JAEULI010000034.1 GCA_016793845.1 Sphingosinicella sp. | reverse complement strand
CGACTGTCGTGGTCCGTCGCGGCGCGGTGCGGGCTTGGCGTGATGATCGCCGGAAATCTGCTCACGATGCTTGACGGGTCCTACGCTTATATTGCCGCAACGCGCGTGTTTTCCGGGCTGGGCGAGGGTGTCGTTGCCGGGATCTGCTATGCGGCGATGGGGCGTTCGGTGTGGCCGGAGCGGGCGGTGAGCCTCTATTTCGCGGGGCAATCGATCCTCGGCATCATCGGGCTCGGCAGCTTCGGCTGGATCGCCGCGACGTTCGGGTGGCAGTGGCTGTTCGTGGCGCTCTCTCTCGTTGCCGTGCCGGGGTTCTGGCTCGCGCCGGTGATCGGCACGGCCCAGCAAGCGGGGCCGGTATCGGAGAGCGTGCTGCGCGTTCCGGGCAACCGGCTTGCGATCGGGGCGCTCGGCTTCGTTCTCATCTACTTTATCGGCATGGCATCTCTCTGGCCGTTCCTTGAGCGGATCGGTGTCGGCAAGGGCTTCGATGCGGGATCGGTGGCGTTCGCGCTTTCCGCGTCGGCGTTCGGCGGTCTTGCGGGCTCGCTTGCGGCCGGCGCGGTCGCGGACCGGTTGTCGCGGCGGGCAGGGCTCTTCATCGGCACGGTGATCCTGGTTTGCGGCATTGCCGGGCTTGGGCTCCCTTTGGGGCCGGTCGGGTTTGCGATCGCGATCAGCCTGTTCGCTTTTGCATGGCCTTTTCAATATGCGTTTCAGTTCGGCCTGCTGGCCTCCGCAGATCGCAGCGGCCGTATCGTCACACTCACACCGGCGATCACCGGGGGTGGACTTGTCGTCGGTCCGGCCGTGGGAGGCCTTTTTCTTCAATACCTTGGCCTCGGCACCGTCGCAGCGTTTTGTGTTGCCTGCGTGGCGATCTCCGTGGCCGGCGCGCTCTACATCAACCGCAAGGCTGGGCGCTGAGCTCGAGAGCTTCCATCACTTTTTAAGATGCTGTCACCGCAAATCTCTGCTGTTTTGCGATGCGGCCGGATGCAATTCTGATGATCGAGGCGCCGGGGTGGCCGGCGGAGGTTTCGGGAGCATCCATGTCGATCGTGAATACCGCACTCTATCCGCTGTCGGATAAAACGCGCCGTGCCGAGATCGTGGCGAACGCCGCACGGCAGCTGGACAAGGACGGCGCCGCCGCCTTTCCGGCGTTCGTGACGCCCGAGGCGCTCGCTGACATGGTGGCCGAGGCATCGGCCAGATTCGACCGCGCCTATCGTCGCGATCAGCGGCTCGGCTTCAACCCGCAAGGTCCCCTTGCGAAGGTTGCGGACGAAGCGCTGCTGAAGCGCGCGTCGCCCTATTCGATGTGGATTCTCGGCTCCGATCTCCTGGATGATGGCGGAACCCTGTGCACGCTCTATCGCTCGCCCGAGCTCATGACGCTGGCACAGGAAGCATTGGGCATTGAACGCCTGCACGTGACCGTCGACCCGCTCATCAACGTGAACGTCACGTACATGGGAGAGGGCGACCAGCACGGCTGGCATTTCGACGACAACGATTTCGTCGTGTCGCTGTTGCTGCAGGCTGCTGAAACCGGCGGGGCTTTCGAATATGCGCCCGAGGTCGATACGGCGCCGGTGGAGGATATCCACGCCATTCTCGACGGCAATTCGTCGCGCACGCGACTCCAGAAGGTTGAAGCGGGCACGTTGCTTCTTTTCCGGGGGCGCAAGGCATTGCACCGTGTGACCGAGGTGGCGGGCGGCAAGCATCGTATCATCGCGCTGCTCAGCTATCACACCGAACCCGGCTTCGTTTACGCGGATGAAGTGAAGAAGAACGGGCTCGGCCGCATCTCGGCAATCGCTGCCTGATGCACGGAAACGCCGATCGGGCAATCCGGCATCATTCGCGCGATGGACCTGGCGCATCAGGCCCCGTCCACCTGCTCGCGGAAGAGGATCTCTACCGCATCACGGTGCCGCGCGCGCCACGGCTGTCTCCTGACGGCCAGTTCATCCTTTGCCTGCTCGAACGTGCGGACAAGGGCGCGGACAGGCTCGTCAGGCGCCTTCAGGTTGTCGCCCGCGAAACGGGCAAGGTGGCTGATTTCGATGTCGGCGACGATGTGCTGTTCGCGTGCTGGAGACCGGACGGGGCGATCGTCGCGGTGGTACGAAGCGACGGCGATGGCGCGCTCGTGCGCGTGGCGGAGAGAGACGGTGCGTGCCGCAACGTCGCGGTGCTGCCCGCGGTTCCCTCAGGGATCGCGCTCTCGCCTGACGGGCGTACGCTCGCGCTCGCCATGACCGTTCCCAGCACCTCTTCCGGCGCGCTTTATGTGGAGGATGCGTTCTGGCGTCTGGACGGGGTGGGCGTATTGTCCGCACCCGAGCATCTGTACGAACTCGATCTCACGACCGGTGCGCTCACGCAGCGAACGTTTGGGGAGAACCGGCCGTCGCTGCTGCCGCGCGGGCTCGCATGGTCTGGGGACGGTGCGGATATTTATTTCTCGGCCAACATCCGCTCCGAAGATGCCGGGCTCTACCGTCTGAATCGTACGTCGGGCGACGTAACGCCGCTCATCGACCGTGCAGGCCCCGATTTCGACCCCCGAGTCTCGCCCTGCGGCGAATGGATCGCATGGCGCGGTTTCGACGATCGCGGCCGTTTTCATCATGTGACGACGCTCCACGTGATGCGCAGAGATGGATCCGAACAGCGCCTGCTTGCCGACGTTGGGCAGGATATTGGCGCGCACGCATGGAACGGCGCAGGGGACGGCCTCTGGTTCTCCTACGTGCGCGCTGGGCGCCAGCACCTCGGCCACGTTACGCTCGCAGGTGCTGTCGAGGAAATCGCAACTGGTCTTGCGCCCGGTGAGGGTCTGGATGCCGAACCCTGCATCAGCGGCAACGCCGAATTCGATGCGGGGACGGAAGGTGCCGTCGTGGTCCTCGCTACGCCGGATGATCCGGGTATTCTGGCGATGGTGGCGCGTGATGGCGACATCACCACTATTGCGCGTTTCAACGACGACTGGCTTTCCGCCATCACGCTGGGCCACACGCAGTCGATCTCCTGCATCTCCGGCGATGGCACACCCGTGGATGGCTGGCTGGTTCTGCCGCCGCAGCATGAGGGCGGCCCCGTTCCGCTCATTCTCAACATCCACGGCGGCCCCGACCTCGCTTATGGGGCACAGTTTTCGTTCCGCTTTCAGCGTTACGCTGCCGAGGGTTATGCGGTGTTGCTGCCGAACTATCGGGGCAGCCTCGGCACGGATCTCGGCTTCTACGAAAAGCCGTGGCAGTTTCCGGGCGCTGAACTCGATGATCTGCTGGCATCGCTCGATGCTGTGCTGGGCGAGATCGAGGTCGATCCCTCGCGCCTGTTCGTCACGGGTCTTAGTGCCGGAGGCGCGCTTACGGCGTGGACCATCGGCAAGACCGATCGCTTTGCCGCCGCCGCCGTGCATTCGCCCGTGATCAACTGGATCAGCCACGCGCTGACGCAGGACCTTTGCAGCAGTTACACGCGGCGGATGTTCAGCACGATGCCGTGGGAGGACATCTCCGCATGGTGGGCGCGATCTCCGCTGTCACTCGCGGGGAATATCACCACACCGGCGCTCATCATCCACGGCGATGCGGATTGTCGCACGCCGATGAGCGAGGGCGTGCAGCTTTATCATGCACTGAAACTGCGCGGGGTGCCCGCGGCGCTGCTGCTGCTTCCCGGCGCGTTTCATATCCCTTCGCGTCCGTCGCAGTGGATCGAGGAGCAGGGATTCATCGTGCAGTGGTTCAACAAGCATGGCGGCCGGAATGCGAACCGGGCGCAGGAATAAACCAGAAAAAGGAGGGGTGTTTGATGTCTCGGCGAATGATTCTGATCGCGTTGCTTTCGGGTACGGCCTTTGCGGCACCGGCTATGGGGCAGGAGGCAGCGCCTCAGCCTGCCTATGACGAGGGTGACATCGTCGTTACCGCGCAGCGCCGCGAAAGCCGATTGCAGGACGTACCGCAGGCGGTGACGGCGTTCAGCGCCGATACGCTGCAGCGGCTTGCGATCCGCGATACCGAAAGCCTCGTGCGCAACACGCCGAGCCTGACCTTCACGCCTGTCGGCCCTGGCGAATCCAACATCGGCCTACGCGGTCTCACCACCGATCTCGGCCTTGCGCCCGCGGTCGCTGTCTACATCAACGACACGCCTTTCGATTTCCGCACCGATGCCTACAGCGGCACGCCAAACATCGATCTGTTCGACATGCAGCGCATCGAGGTGCTGCGCGGCCCGCAGGGCACGTTGTTCGGATCGAGCTCGACCGGCGGCACGGTGCGCTACATCACAAACCAGCCCGATGCTTCGGGTTTCGACGCGCACGGCGAAGCCTTCGTGAACAGCGTGAAGGGCGGCGGCGAGGGTTACGGCGCAAAAGCGGCGGTCAATCTTCCGCTCGCGCCGAATGCCGCGCTGCGCCTCACCGGCACGTACGAGAAGATCGCGGGCTACATCGATCGCTATGATGCGACGCTCGCGGGGCTCACGTCGCCGGAATCAGCGGATGCGCTCGTGGAGAAGAATGCCAACGACGCGGAGATCTTCAGCCTGCGCGGCGCGGTTCGGCTGGAGGCGGGCGACGATCTCGTCATCACGCCGAGCCTTTATTTCCAGCGCATCGATGCCGACAATCCGATCGCGACGCAGACCAATCTTGCGGGCTTCGGGCGGGCGAGCGCGGTCGGTGCCGAACCGTCGCGCACCGATCTGCTGGTCGCGAACCTCACCATCGAGAAGGATCTGGGCGGCGTCGAACTCGTGTCGTCGAGCTCCTATCTCCACAAGACATCGGATGCGACGCTCGATTACACGGCGCTCGGCTACAACATCTTCGGCGAATTCGCGCCGTTCGCGAGCCTGACGCCCGCGAAGGCGGATACCTATGTGCAGGAATTGCGCCTCACATCCTCGAACAGCGGTCCCTTCAACTGGATCGCGGGTGTTTATTTCAGCCACACCGATCAGTCGCTCGGGCAGATCTTCGAAGGGCAGGCGTTCAGCGATCTTCTCGACGCCTACTTCGGTCCCGCCGACGGCCCGGTGGGCCCGATCAACTACGACTATATGCAGAAGACATCGGACCAGCAGATCGCCGGTTTTGCGGAGGTGAATTTCCAGGCGACCGAGCAGCTCGAACTGATCGCGGGCGTGCGTGTTTACCGGCTGAAGAATACGCTTTCGGCGACGTGCACGGAGGTGATTCCGGGCATCCTTTGCGGCCCCGACACGCCGGGCGTCACCGCCAAAAAGACGAGCGCAAGCCCGCGCTTCACGGTGAATTACAAGCCGAGCGACAATGCCACGCTTTATGCCACGGTCTCGCGCGGTTTCCGCGCGGGCGGCGCCAACGCGGCCGTGCCCGCGGCACTCGGCTGCGATCTTGCCAGCTCGGTCGGCCAGGTCTTCAGCCCGGATTCGGTGTGGAACTACGAGGTCGGCGCGAAGGTCGACGCGCTGGACCGTGTGCTGACCGTGAACGGCGCCGCCTATCGCATCAAGCAGAAGGGTATTCAGCTCGCGATTCCCGATCCCTGCGGTTCGACCTTCTTCGCGAATGCCGGAGACGCCCGCATCGACGGCGCGGAGCTTGAAGTGAATGTGCGGCCATCGACCTTCGTGACGCTGAGCGGCCAGGTGAGCTACGCCGACGCGAAGTTCACCGATGTGCCCGTCGATTTCGGTGCTGCCGCGGGTTACGCTGAAGGCGACCGCACGCCGGAGACGCCGCGCTGGAAGTTCGCGCTTTCCTCCGAACTGCGCTATCCGGTGACGGATGCGTGGGAGGCGTATGTGCGCGGCAGTTGGCAGCATGTCGGCAAGATACCGTTCGCGATCGACGGTGTGGTCAGCTCCGGGCGTTTCCGCCCGGCCTACGACATCGCGAACTTCGACATCGGGGCGGAAGGATCGATGATCGATGTCAGCCTGTTCGTCCGCAACGCGTTCAACAGACGCGGCGTCCTCGCGGTCGGATCGGGAGCGGTGAGCACGATCCCGGGCGTGTACGAAAACGTGACGTACGTGACGCCGCGTACCATCGGCCTCACCGTCCGCATCAAGGGCTGATCCATGAACGCGGCACCGGCAGCCATGTATTTCCCGCGCGAGGAGTATGAGGCGCGTTGGGGCCGCGTTTACGATGCAATGGCCGAGCGGGGGCACGAAATCGTCATCGTTTGGCAGCGGTCGGCAGGAACGTACGACCGGGCGGGAAATGTCTACTGGCTCACGAACTACATGGCGACGGGGACGGGGCAGGATCCCGCCGACGAGACGTTCGGGGCGGGATACACGTTCGCCGCCGTGGTGTTCCGCGCAGGTACGGAGCCGGAACTGCACATTGGCCAGCCCCGCGACGAGACGGACACTTCGCGGCTCGTATACGGCCGCCTTGTCGTTCACGAGACGGATTTGATCGGCGGGATCGCACGGCATTTGCGGGCGGAAGGGATTGAGGGCCGCGTGACGGTCGTTGGTGACGATATTCTGCCGGGCGTTTACGACCGTCTGCTTCGCCGCCTGTCTCCCCAGATCGAATGGAGCGCGGATGAAGAGCTTCTGATCGGGCCGCAGCAGGTCAAAAGCCCGCGCGAACTGGAAGCGTACCGGACAGGCGGTGCCATCGTCACGGACGCATTGTCCGCCGCCATGGAGGCGCTTGTCGCCGGAAACAGCGGCGCCGAGGCGGCGGCGCGCGCGGCTGCGATCGTCGTCCGTGCAGGCGGCGGCTATCACCGCATCGATGCGACGCACGGCCCGCGCAGCGAGCATTTCCTGCTCGGCAACGATTTCTACGGCTACGACACGAGCCTGCCCGCGAAGGGCGACATGGTGCGTGCCTGGGTCTATGGCCCGATCTTTCAGGGCTATTGGATGGATCCCGGCCGAACGGCGATTTGCGGCGGCAAGCCGAGCACGGAACAACGCGCCGTGCTGGAAGGCGCGGCGCAGATCGTGGACGGCATCGTGGACGCGATCCGCCCCGGCGCGACGGCGCGCGAACTCGGCATCATCGGTGAACACATCGCACGAACGGTCGGCTATCACGAACATCGCCAGCATGTGCCGCTGTTCGGGCATGGGCTCGGCACGTTCTTCGTCCATCATATCATCCCGGTGGGTGATCCGGGACCGGACGAAGGCGGGCTGATGCGATACGACGAACCTCTCAAACCCGGCATGGTCGTTGCCGCCGAGGCGTTCCTGCGGCATCCGGGCGTCGGCATGGCCGGGTTCGAACAGAATCTGATCGTGACCGAAGACGGCGCCGAACTGCTGACCCGAACACCGATGCGCTACTGGTGAGCGGGCAAGCGCTCCCGTCCGGACGCCGGATGTTTTCGGCGCCCGCCAGCATCGCCTTCGTGGTCGCCATGTTCGTGGTCGCAACGATCCCGACAATGGTGACGCCGCTGCTCGTCGATGTCTGGCGCGAGGCGTTCGGATGGAGCGAGGCCGATCTCGGCCTTGTTGCCGCGCTCGAGCTCGGCGGTTTCGCGTGTGGGGCGGCCTCGGCGCTGTATTGGCAGAAACGCTGGAACTGGCGGCCGCTTGCCGCGGGCGCACTTGTCGTCATGGCGGGCGCGAACGCGGCGTGTGCATTCGTCGATACGCTGGACCTCATGGGCACGGCGCGGCTGCTCTGCGGGATCGGTGCGGGCATCATTTCGGGCATCCACCTCGCGTTCGTCGCCAATACGCGGTCGCCCGGGCGCATCATCGCCATCGTCACCTTGTGCCAGCTGCTGACGCAGGCAGCGGTCTTTCTGCTCGCGGAGCCGATCGCCGAAGCGGTCGGCACCGGGGGGCTCTACGGGCTGATGGCCGGCAGCACAGCGCTGTGCCTCGGCTTCTTGCAGCTGCTGCCGAAGGGGTGGCCTCCGGAGAGCGTTGAGGAGGCGGAGATGGGAACTGGTGGCGTGCCGTTCCTCCTCGCGTTCCTGCCCTATGGCGCCTTCCAGTCCGGCGTGTTTGCTTTCTTCGGCCTTCTCGGCAGCAGCGGTGCGGGGCTGGACGCGCACCAGATTTCGAAAGCGATCGGCATTTCGGTGTTCGGCAGCGCGCTCGGCCCGATCGGTGCGTTTGTGCTGGACCGGCGCGCGGGATTGATGCTGCCGATCATGGCGTCGATCGTGATCCAGATTGTCGTGGTCGCGCTGCTGACGATGACCCGCTACGAGGTTTGGCAGTTCATCGTCTATATTTCCGTGTTGCAGGCGGGATGGGCATTCCTGTCGTGCTACCTCTACATCGTGCTGATCGATGCCGCGCCCGAGCTGACCGCTGCTTCGATCCCGCTTACGACACTCAGCGGCGGCATCGGCGCATTCGGTGTCGGCGCGCTGCTCGATGCCTTCGGAAACAAAGGGATGATGATCGGTTCGGCTGCGATGCTTGCTCTTATCGCCGTTGCAATATGTCCGCCGCTTCTGCGCCGCGTTAACGGGGTCGCTGTCGAAACTTGATCGGTGAGACGCCGGTCCATCGCTTGAAGGCGCGGGAGAAGCTGGCGGTTTCAGCAAAACCGAGCATTTCGCCGATGGCTTCGACCGACAGGTGCGAGCGGTCGAGGAGGTAGCAGGCGCGCTGCTCGCGGACCTGATCGAGCACGTCCCCGAAACCGAGGTTCTGCTTGGCAAGGCGCCGGTGCAGCGTGCGTTCCGAAACGGCGAGCTGCGCGGCGGCCTCCGAAGCGGACGGGAAGCCCCGGCTCGACCGCACGAGCAGCGAATAGAGCCGTCCAACCATGTCGTCGCTGACCTGCGCCTCGTCGATGAGCCGCGCACAGAGCTGCTGGTAGGTCTGTTCGAGAAGCGGACTCGCCATCGGCAGTGCGAGGTCTGCGGCGCCGGGCTGGAACACCCAGCGTGTCACGGGTGTGCCGAACACGACAGGCACGCCGAGTTCCGCTGCATAGTCGATGCCGTCGCTGCGCGGCGGGACGGACGACTCGATGCGGGCGAGCGGAAACGGCTGTCGCATGTCCTTGAGGAAAGTCGTCGCCGATCCGAGCGCGCGCACCAGACAGAATTCGCGAAGGTCGGGCGCGACGTTACTGTCGTCCGCCTCCATGCCGGCAAGCGCGCCGTTTTCCTCGTAGAGCCGGTATTGCAGCAGCGAGTAGGTGAGCGCCTGAAACGCCACCAGCACCTTCAGTCCATCGTGTACGGTTCCGGCCGAAAGCACGGCGAGCCCGAGCGGGCCGTAGGTCATCAGGCGGTAGCGCATTCCGGTGTGGAACCACAGGCCGGGGATGTCGCGCGTTGCGGTGGCAAAGATCTCCTGAAAGCGCAGTTCCTGAAGTCCGGAAACCTCGCCCTGCGGGTCGTCGGCTTCTGCCACAGCAATGCCGGCCTCGGCGAGCAAGGGCAGTGGATTGACCCCAGCCTCGTCCAGCGCCGCGCGCATGATCCGGACGCTTTGGTTCGGCATTCGCATCGAGCCGAGCAGTTCGATCTTCATGGTTGCCTCCCGTGGTGCATGATGCGCGGCATGGCAGTTAAAGTCAAAAGCTTGGCGCGAGACGACATTCAATGATGTCCGGCTTCATGTTTTGATCGCAGCATCGGGAATGGATGACACAAGATCAGTCCAGCCCGACCTTGGAGGAAGATCGTGAACCATCAGCTTGCCGTCGTCGATCACGATATCGCCCTTGGCGGTGGACCGCTCCCCTTCGCGCAGTGGGATTCGAACCCGCACGTGAAACTGGGTCAGCTTGGTGCGGAGCCCCCGCTTCCGGAGATTGCCGCCGAACTCCAAAAGTCGCTGCATAGCTTCGCCGAAAAGGTGATGCGGCCGATCGGCACCGAACTCGACCGGCTGAGCGCGGACGCGGTGGTGGACAAGGCCTCGCGCTACTGGGAATTCCGCCGCGCCTACGCCGAGCTTGGCATCAACATGGAAACGCTGGCGTCCTTCTCCGCCGAAGAGATGCCGCATGTGTTCGCGATCCTCTTCGAAGAGCTCGGCTGGGGCGATTCCGGTCTCGCCATCTCCGCAGGCGCCGGCCTGCTGCCGCATTACATGGCGGCGAAATTCGGCAATGATTTCGTGGCCCGCACCTACCCTGAGTCGCTGATCGGGAGCTGGGGCATCACGGAGCCCGACCGGGGGAGCGATTCGATCGACCCCGGCGGGCACGCCGCTCACGCTGCGGGGAAGCCGAACCGGCCGAACTGCGTTGCACGCATCTCGGATGGCAAGATCGTGATCAACGGTCAGAAATCGGCTTGGGTTTCGAACGGACCGGTGGCGGACCTCTGCATCCTTTACTGCGCGGCCGAGACCGGCTCCGGCTACGATCCTGCGCGCGGTGCCGTTGTCATCGTGCCGCTTGATGCGCCGGGCGTTTCGAAGGGCAAGCCGCTTGAGAAGATGGGCCAGCGCGCGCTGCCGCAGGGCGAGATCTTCTTCAACGACGTGACGCTCGACATCGACCATCTGCTGGTGGCGCCCGAGGATTATCTGAAGGGCGTCTATGCGATCCACAGCGAAGCGAATGCGCTGATGGGTGCGACGTTCGCGGGTTGCGCACGCGCTGCCTATGAACTCGCCCACAGCTACGCACATGAGCGCCGGCAGGGCGGCGTACCGCTCGTTCGGCATCAGGACGTGGCGCGGCGGCTGTTCCACATGGCGCGCAAGGTCGAGATTTCGCGCGCGCTGGCGC
>JAEULI010000108.1 GCA_016793845.1 Sphingosinicella sp. | reverse complement strand
GAGGGCGGCGGCATGATCATGGGCAGCCCGCAAAGCTGCTCGATGTTCATGGGCTTGTCGATTTTGAACTTGCGCGGGTTTGCGAGCCATTCGATGCGATAGTTGCAAAGCGGGGCGTTGACGATGCGGGGCTCGTCGATGCCGTTTGCAATGAGCGCAATGTCGATCTCGTCGTTCATCAGCATACGGCTGAGATTGGGCGCGCTGTCGGTGATCATGTCGAACTGGTAATCAGCGAACGTCGTCGTCAACATGGAGACGAGATCGGGCATCCAGCTGAGACTGATCGCGTCGGACGCGCCGATCCGCAGCGGGCGCCCGAGGACATTGTCTTCCGACGCCACCGATTTCAGCTCTCTTGAAAGCTGCACGATCTGCTCGCAACGATCGAGGATACGCCGACCCGCCGGCGTCAGTTCGAAGCCTTTGACATGGCGCTCGTAGAGCGTGACGCCGAGCAGTTCCTCGAGCGCGACGATCCGTCCCGAAACGGCAGGCTGGCTCGCATGGAGCTTTTCGGCTGTCCGGCTGAAGCTCTTCAGCCGCGCCAGCCAAAGGAAGGTTTCAAGAAAGCGCGTGTTCATGCGGGCATTCCGTTCGGTACAATGTCTTCGCGCGCATGGTAGCCGCCTGCCCGCGAACATCCAGCCGGAGCAGCACAGGCCGGTCATCGTTTCTTCCGATGGATTTCGATCAGGCGTTGCTGGCGTGGTTCGAAAGCCCCGGTTTTCTGCGCCTATTGCAATTGCTGATCGGATTTCATCGGAAAATCGCGTTGGCCGTTCGCGCCGCCGCCGCGTTACCCCGAAGATGAAACGAGGGGTACCCGTTCTCGGGTCCGGTCGTCTGGAAGAGGGATTTTGAATGTATCGTATCGGGTTCGATGTCGGCGGAACCTTTACCGATTTCACCATGCTGGACGAGGACGGCGGGTCGGTTCACTATTTCAAGGTGCCCTCCACGCCGCATGATCCGTCCGAAGCGATCGAAACGGGTCTGGCGGCCCTCATCGACGTTCACAGCATCGATCCGGCGCAGATTCGTCACCTCGGCCATGGCACGACGGTGGCAACGAACATGGTGATCGAGCGCAAGGGTGCGCTGACCGGCCTCATCACGACCCGTGGTTTCCGCGACACGCTGGAGATCGGGCGGCAAACGCGCCCGCACCTCTACGACTATTCGATCAGCCGCCCGACACCGCTCGTCACCCGCGAACTGCGGCTGGAGGTCGACGAGCGCGTCCTGTCCGATGGAACAGTGGAAGTGCCCCTGAACGAGGAGCAGGTCGCGGAAGCGGCCCGGAAGCTCGGTGAGGCGGGCGTGGGCGCGGTCGTCATCTGCTTCCTGCACAGCTATCGCCGGCCCGATCACGAGCGCCGCGCTGCCGAGATCGTCCGCGCCATCCTGCCCGACGCCTACGTCAGCCTTTCGTCGAGTGTTCTCCCCGAGTTCCGGGAGTTCGAGCGTATGTCGACCACCGTGCTCAATGCCTACATGGGCCCGCGCATGGGGACGTACCTCGAGCGCCTGCTCGGCCGCGTTTCCGATCTCGGCATCACGGGCGAGCTCAACACGGTGCATTCGAACGGCGGCCTGATGTCGGTGCCGACGGTACGCGAGATTCCGGTGCGCACCTGCGTTTCGGGTCCGGCCGCGGGCGTGAT
Source organism: Sphingosinicella sp. (assembly GCA_016793845.1). GTDB lineage: Bacteria > Pseudomonadota > Alphaproteobacteria > Sphingomonadales > Sphingomonadaceae > Sphingosinicella > Sphingosinicella xenopeptidilytica. The sequence goes on along the minus strand of JAEULI010000108.1, from coordinate 28,304 downwards.
CGGCGCCGCGGAGATCGGCCAGGTCGCGAACTTCCCCAATCTCGTCACTTTCGACGTGGGCGGCACGTCGACGGACGTTTCGGTCATCGTTGGCGGCAAGCCGCTGTTCGCTTCTGACCGACTGGTTGCCGACTATCCGGTGAAAACGCCGATGATCGACATCCATGTGATCGGCGCGGGCGGCGGCAGCATCGCGGCGATCGACGACGCGGGCGCGCTCAAGGTCGGGCCGCGCAGTGCCGGGGCGGCACCGGGGCCGGTCGCTTACGGGCGCGGCGGCACGGAGCCGACGATCACGGACGCCAACATCGTGCTCGGGCGGCTCGATCCGGTCGCACTTCTGGAAGGCCGCCTGCCTGTGGACGCAGCGGCAGCGCGCAAGGCGATCGAGGAGCAGATCGCTCGGCCGCTCGGCCTTTCGGTCGAGGAGGCGGCTTACGGGATCCTTCGCATTGCGAACGCCAACATGAGCCGGGCAATCCGCTCGGTCTCCACCGAGCGTGGACACGACGTGCGCGATTTCGCGCTCTTCGCCTATGGCGGGGCGGGGCCGCTTCATGCCTGCGATCTGGCGCAGGATTGCGGCATTCGTACCGTGCTCGTGCCGCAGGAGCCGGGAACGCTGTGCGCGCGTGGCATCCTGCTTTCCGACATCAACATGGATTTCGTGCGCAGCGAACTCAGCATCGCCACGCCGGCGGCATGGTCGCGGGCGTGCGAGGTGCTCACCGAAATGGAGGCAGAAGCTGCCGCATGGCTCAGTCGCGAAGGCGTTCCCGAAGCCGACACGGTGCTGCGGATCATAGTGGATGCCCGCTACGACGGTCAGAACTTCGAGGTTTCGGTGCCGCTGGACGGTGTCCACGCTGATGGTCTTGAGGACTTGATCGCCCGTTTTCGCCGCCAGCATGTGCAGGAGTATGGCTACGACGTCTCCGACCGGCCGGTCGAGATCGTGAACTGTCGCGTGCAGGCGATCGGGCGCGTGTCGCGCGTCCCCATCGCACCGCCGATCCCGGTGCCGGGTGTGGATGCGGTGAAGGGGCGCAGGCCGGTATACTTCGGCGAGCAGGGTTGGATCGAAACCTCGATCTACCGCCGGGGACAGCTTCCCATCGGCCGGACCTTCGCGGGGCCTGCGATCATCGAGGAAATGAGCTCCACGCTCATCGTGCGTCCAGGGCAGACCGTCACGGTCGATCCGGTCGGGAATCTCATCGTGTCGGTGTTCGAGTAGGAGGCGCGAAAGTGGCAAACATGGACGCTCAGATCACAAAGGCCGACGGCCAGCTTTTCGACCCGATCGCGATGGAGGTCTTCTCGAACCGCCTGCTTTCGATCACCGAGGACATGGGCAACCGCCTCGTACGCGCATCATTCTCGCCGAACATCAAGGAGCGGAAGGATTGCTCCGTGGCGATGTTCGACCGCAAGGGGCGGCTGATCGCGCAGGCGGCGCATATCCCGATGCACCTCGGCTCGCTTTCAGGGGGTGTCGAGACCGTGCTGGGCAAGTATGGCATCGAGAACGTGCGTGAGGGCGACGCCTTCATCTGCAACGACTCCTACCTCGCCGGCGGCACCCATGCGCCGGATATCACCATCGTCACGCCGATCTTCTGGGGCGGCGTCTGCCGCTTCTTCGCAGCGAACATCGGCCACCATTCCGATGTCGGCGGCACCTACCCGGGCTCCATATCGCCCACTGCGCGAACGGTGTTCGAGGAAGGTATCCGCATCCCGCTCGTCCGCATCGTCCGCGAAGGCGAACTCGACATGGGGATGATGACGCTGCTGGCGGAAAACAGCCGCGAACCAGCAGATCGTATCGCCGACCTCAAGGTGCAGATCGCGGCGAACGACCGCGGCGCGCAGTTGATGCTGGAGCTTGTCCGCCAGCTCGGCATCGATGCCGTGCAGCAGTCGATCGAAGATATTCTCTCCTACACGGCCCGTCGGCTGCGCAACCGCGTTGCCGCGCTGAAGGATGGTACGGGAAGCCATACAGCCTATCTCGACGACGATGGGTTCGGCGGAGATCCGGTGGCGATCAAGGCGACGCTGATCGTGGACGGCGATAACCTCACGGTCGATTTCGCGGGTTCCGGCCCGCAGTGCCGCGGCAGCTACAATATGCCTGAAAGCGCCATGCGCGCGAGCGTCTACTATGTCGTGAAGACGATGCTCGACCCGGAACTGATGGCGAACGAGGGCATGTTCGACGCCATCAGCATCAAGCTGCCCGAGGGTACGATCACCAACCCCACCTTCCCGGCAGCGGTCGGTATGCGCTCCAACACCGCGCAGAGGGTTTCCGCGTCCATCATCGGCGCGTTCTCCCACTTCCTGCCGCGTGAGCGGGTGATGGCGTCGAGCAACGACGCCATGCCGGCGATGGTCTTTTCCGGGCGCAGTCGCAGACGCGCGGGCACCTACGTCTATGTCGAGACGATCGGTGGCGGTGCAGGTGCGCGCTTCGGGCACGACGGCGCCGACGGTACACACGTCCACATCACGAATTCCTCGAACCTGCCGGCCGAGGCGCTGGAAAACGAGTACCCGTTGGTGGTCGACGAATACAGCCTGATCACCGACAGCGGTGGCGCAGGCGAGTGGCGCGGTGGTATGGGCATTGCCCGGCAGATTCGCGCACTCGACGACGAGACGTTCTGCTACGCCTCCAGCGAAGGTACGATCATTCCCGCCGACGGCGTGTTCGGCGGCGGGAAGGGCGCCGTGGCGCACATCATTCGCGACAGGGGCACGGCTGCAGAGCAGGAAATCCCCGCGAACCAGCCGCGTCTCGTACTAGCGCCAGGGCAATCGGTGCGCGTCGAGACGCCCGGCGGCGGCGGCTTTGGGCCGGCCGAGACGCGTGATGTCGCGGCAATCGCGGCGGACCTGCGCGCAGGGCGGGTGTCTCCATCCGCAGTGCGCGCAGCCTATGGCGAGGCAAAGGCAGCTCAGGCGGAGCAAATGCTGCTTTGATAACGTCACCCCGAAAGGGATGGCACGGGAGGGAATGACGGGCGTGCAAAAGGGACGGATCAGAGATTGGCTGGTGGTGCTGCTGTTGATGGCGGCGCTGATCCTGTCCTTTGTCGATCGCATCGCCCTGTCGTTGCTCGTCGATCCTATTCGTGCCGATCTCGGGATCAGCGATGCCGAAATCGGGTTGCTGCAGGGCATCGCGTTCGGCCTGTTCTTCGCCGTCATGGGGCTCCCGCTCGGATGGCTCGCCGATCGCTGGACGCGCAAGGGCACCATCATGCTCGGCGTTGCGCTTTGGTCCGCCGCCACCGCAGCTTGCGGCCTCTCCTCTAATTTCGTGCAGCTCCTGCTCGCGCGGATCGGTGTGGGTGCAGGGGAGGCGGCGCTGGCGCCCGCAAGCTACTCGATCGTCCACGATCGGTTCCCGAAAGAGCAGCTTGGGCGCGCGATCAGCCTGTTTCAGGTTGGCGGTGTCATCGGGGCGGGTCTGGCGCTCGTCATAACTGGCTATGTCTATCGTTACTTTTCGGATGGTGGTGGTGCGGGTCTACCTTTCGTTGCCGATCTTCGCCCGTGGCAGCAAACCTTCGTTGCCATCGCTGCGCCCGGTGCATTGTTCGTGGCGCTCATCGCGCTCATCAAGGAACCGGAACGTGTTCCGGGAGAGGCGGGAGAGGCCAGCGTGCGGGGCGAGCAGAAGCTCGGTATGGTCGCGGCCGTGAAGGCACGCGCCGCGCTTTATGTGCCGCTTTTCCTGGGCATGTCTGGGGTCATCATGACAAGCTACGCGCTTGTCTCGTGGATGCCCGCCGTTCTCGGCCGCGAGTTCGGCTGGTCCACCGATGAGGTCGGCGCGCGCTACGGCTTCACCGTTCTGCTCGCGAGCCCCGTTGGGCTCCTTGCGGGAGGCTGGCTGGCGGACGCTCTCGTGCACCGCGGTGCTGCGAATGCTCACGTGCGTGTGGCTGCACTTGCCACGCTTATCGGCCTGCCCTTCGCCTTGCTGCTTTCCGTGCCGCAGGGTCCGTATGGACTGCTGCTGGTCGCGGCCGGGCTGCACTTCGCGGTGTCGATGCCAATGGGTGTGGTTCCGGCGTTCCTGCAGCTGGCGACGCCGCAGGACGCGCGGGCTCAAGTGTCCGGGCTTTACGTGCTGGTAATCAACGTCATCGGCCTTGGTCTCGGCCCCACGCTTGTTGGTGCGCTTTCCACGGGAATGGCGACCGATGCTGGCGATTTGCGCAGCGCGATGAGCCTTGTTGTCGGACCCGCCATGTTCGCATCGACAGCCGTCATGGCGCTGCTCGCGCGGGCGACCTGGTTCGGGCTCGGCGGAAGGTCCGTGCTGATGCCTGCCTATAAGAAATCGTGATCACTTACGATCGGTAAAAACAGTTTTTCAATTAAAACGGTAGAGAATACCGATTGATGGAACATGTCCAAAAAACTCGAACCGTCGAGGGGGGTAAGAAAATGACCAAATCCATTCTGAATTCAGCAAGTTCGCTTGGTGTGATGATCATGTTGGCGCCAATCGCTACCGCATTCGCTGCGGAGCCCGTTCCGGCTGGTGACGACGTCGTCACGAGCGGCGAGATTGTCGTTACGGCGCGACGGCGTGCGGAAAGCCTTCAGGATATTCCGCTGTCGGTGACGGCGTTTGATAGCGCGGCACTCGAAACCGCCGGTGTGAACAGCTTTCGCGACATAGCGCACCTGATGCCGGGTGTGCAGTTCACCGAACGTGGCAGCCTGTCCGCGCAGCTCACGATCCGCGGCGTTGGGGGTGATTCCCGCAACATCGGTATTGAGGCGGGTGTCGGCATGTATCTCGACGGCGTCTATATTCCGCGTACCTCAGGCTATAATGCAGATCTCGCGGAGATTTCACAGATCGAGGTACTGCGCGGGCCGCAGGGGACGCTTTTCGGCAAGAACACGATCGGCGGCGTGATCAATATCGTCACCAAGGAGCCGACGGATACCGTCGAGGGCACCGTCTACGCGAGCTACGGCAACTACGATGCAATGCGCACACAGGCGAGTATTTCAGGCCCACTCGCCGAGAATCTGTTCGCGAAGCTGACCGTCGCGACTTTCGATCGCGATGGCTATATCCACAACCTCTACGACGATAGTTACGTCAACGACGAGAACCGCCGCGGCGCGCGCCTCCAGCTCGTGTTCGAGCCGACCGATGCTCTGAAACTGAAACTGAATGGCGACGTCACGCGTGACCGTAGAACCGTGCTGCAGACGCAGATGAATTCGTCGGCGGGGGCCGCAGCGCCATATTACACTGGCAACCGTTTTGAAGCGAACAGCGACCGCCCCAATGACGACAAGCGCGATATGTGGGGGACCGATCTTACCGCTGAATACACGCTCGCAAACGACATGGTGCTGACGTCGATCTCGGCATACCGGAAGATCAACGTCACTGTGTCGAGCGATATCGATCAGCTTCCGATCAACATGTTCAATTCCGATCCGCTCACCGATTTCGTGCAGATGGCAAGCCAGGAACTGCGCATCACGTCACCTGGGACCGGCCCGCTGCGCTATGTGGGTGGCCTCTATTACTATCATCAGCGCGGGAAGATGCTGAGAGAAATCTACATTGGTGGCTCGCTCACGAGCGGCGCTTTCAACGAGGGGAAGGCGATCACGAACAGCTATGCGGCATATCTGAACGTCGACTATGATGTGACGCCGGAACTCACGCTAACGGGCGGCCTGCGCTACACGCACGAGAAGAAGACGGGTGCCTATCTCCAGATTCGCGGCCCGGTGCTAAGCTACGATTTCGACGATTTGCACCGGAAAGACGAGAATGTCTCGTGGACGGCGAGCGCGACATACAAGCCGAGCGACGCGCTGACGCTTTACGCCACGGCATCGAAGGGCTTCAAGTCAGGCGGCTTCAATCTCGACACGATCGGCGCGGCAAACCTCGTCGGCAACGATCTCGTGTTCGGGCCGGAGTCGGTCGTGAACTACGAAGCCGGTATCAAGGGCAATCTCTTCGATCGTCTGCTGCGCTACAGCGCTTCGGTCTTCCGCATGGATTATTCCGACAAGCAGGTGGCGCAGTTCGTGGCGACGGGCGCGAGCACGACACCCTCGGTTCAAATCACCAACGCCGGCAAGGCGCGGATCGAAGGCGTGGAGTTCGAAGCCTCGCTGAGCCCCATCGAGGGCCTCAACCTGTCGGCGAACGCTACCTATCTCGACGCGAAGTACACGCGTTTCGATTATTCGACGATCGGCTCCAGCGTCTCCGTCTCCTACGCGGGCAACCGTATCGAGTTCACGCCGGATTGGATGCTCGGCGGGCAGGCGGAATATCGCTTCCCGGTGGGTGCGGGTGAGGCGTTCCTGGTCGGGAGCGTCAACTACATGGGCGATATGTACCTTCAGGCTGAAGCCCTGCCGAAATACCATGAAGACGGCTATGCGCTCGTCGATGCACGTATCGGTTACGATGTCGGTGGGCTGACGGTGGCGCTGTGGGGCAAGAACCTCACCAAAAAGGACTACCGCACATATGCCCGTGTGTTCGGTGGTCTGGATCAAGCCGTATGGGGTGAGCCGCGCACCTACGGCATCGAGGTTCGTTACAGGTTCTAAGCGAGCAGGCGGGGAGCGGCTTTCAGATCCGCTCCCCGCCATGAATATGCGCAATTCCGGCGTCTGAAAGAACGAGGTGGTTATGGCGATGCTTCCCGAACGGCGGCTTTATGTCGTCAACCCGATGCCCGAGCAGATCGACCCTGCGCAGCGCGCGGCTTTGCAGAAACTCGATACAGGTACGGTCGGCCACCATCTCGAGGCAGGCTTCATGGATCCGGGGATGCTGCCGCGCATTCCCGGCAGCAAGATCGCGGGAACGGCCGTTACTGTCCGCATCACCGTGCCGGACTCGGTGATGGCGCACTACGCGCTCAAGTTCACGCGGCCCGGCGATGTGCTCATCATCGATCGAGGCCAGGACCAGCGCACCTGCAACTGGGGCGGCGCCACGATCCATGCTGCTGCGGCAACAGGCCTTGAAGGTGTCATCGTTGATGGTGCGGTGAACGACATGGACGATGCGCGGGAAGCCGGTCTCCCGATCTGGGCGCGAAGCATCAGTCCGGTGACGACGAAGTACCGCGGCATGGGTGGCGAGTTCAATGTGCCGGTGAGTTGCGGCGGTGTCGCCGTCAATCCCGGAGACGCCATCCTCGCAGACGACAACGGCGTCGTCGTGATCCCGCGGGGCCAGCTTGACGAAACGATCGAGGGCAGCCTGAAATGGCTTGAAGCGGAGCAGGCCTTTATGCGGCAATTCCGTGAAAATCCCGGTCTCTGCTATCCCGATGTGACAGGCGCGACAGAAATCGTGGAACGGGCACTCGGGCTACGTTCTTGAAACTTATGAAGCGCTCGGTATTGGTGCCTCCAAATCATCGGCCGCCGGATCAGGGGAGCTTTGTCAGCGGTCGGGAATTGGAGAACTGTTGCCCGATCAACGCCCATCCTTCATCTGATACGCCGAAGCGTTTGAATTAAGACTGTCTCCTAAAGAGCAGTCTTGAAGTAATCGCGAGTCATTCGATTGAGCTTGGTCCACGAAACCTAATATCATCCAGCAATGTCGATGTGTGTGGCGTTTCGAAAGAGGTCGAGTACGGGGCAGCAGCGTTCCACCTCCGCGATCAGGCGCGCGACATCCGCCGCCGGGGCGGCGGTTCCGACGTTGATACGCACGTCGATGCGGGGAAAGCCCGGCCTGATGGTAGGATCGGCGCCGAAGAAGCCGCGATTGTCGAGCGCGCCGGCGAGATCGACGGAGATGCTGTCCACAGGAATGCCATGATACTCGGCATAGCAGCGCAGCGTGACCTCGATACTGGCGCCGAGCGCAGCGAGCGCAACCTCGGCTGGGTTCGGCGCAAGGCCTGTCCCGCCGAACGCCACCGGCTCGTCGATGACGATCGAGAGATCGCCGAAACGGCCTTCGGAGCGCAGGCCTTCCACCTGCCGGGTCGTCCCCGCCATCGGTTCGTGGCAGCGCGCTGCGTCGCCTGAACGCGCGACCGCCATCAGCTCGTGCATCAGCGCGCCGAGCGTGCTCTGCGCTGTGGTTACATTTCCCATTCGAGACCTCCGTCGACAGCGATCATCTGGCCGGTGATGTGGCGGCCGGCGGGCGAGGCGAGGTGGACGACCATGTCGGCAACCTCGTCCATCCCGATGCGCGATTTCATGCCGACGAAGCGCAGCTGCTCCGCCTCCGCCTCGGCGGGCGTCTGACCCGTGCGCGCGGCCATGGCGGCGATCACGCGGTCCATCCGCGCATTGTTCATCATGCCGGGCCGGATGGCGTTGCAGCCGATGCCGAACGGCGCGGCCTCGCGCGCCACCGCCAGGATCAGGGCCTCCAGCGCGGCTTTGGAGACAATGTAGGGCGCGCGGTGCACGGGAAGCGTCTTGGTCGAGATCGTCGAGATCGCCACGATCGCACCACGCCGCTGCAGCTTCATCGCGGGAAGGAGCCCGCGAATGAATGCCAATGTCCCGCCGACATTGACGTTCATCGTCGCCGTCCAGCTCTCGGGATCGATATCCTCTACCGCCGCGATGGGGCCGGCGACGCCCACATTGCTGACGAAAAGATCGATCGCGGGCACGATATCGAGGACCTCCGCGACATAGGCGCCGACGGCGCCGTGATCGCCGACATCGAGCGCGCGGACGTGCGCGCTCGGGAGTCCCCCCAGAGAGTCGGCGGAGATGTCGCAGGCGAAAACGCGGTCGCCGAGCGCGAGGAAACGCTCGGCGATGACGCGGCCGAGGCCGTCGCCCGCGCCGGTGACGAGGACGTTCCGTGTCATGCCCATGCCTCGCTGTAGATGCGCAGCAGATTACCGCCGAGGATGGCCGCCGTGTCCGCCTCGGAATAGCCGGAACGCGCCATGGTTTCCCTCAGCTCGCCGAGCTGTTCGGGTTTCACATAGGTGAAGCCGGGCCATGCCGGATCGGCGGTCATCGGCCATTCCTCCGGCCGGCCGCGTGCCCAGCCGTTCAGCCATTCCGTTTCGAACACGCAGTCGAGCCCGAGACCGACGTGCCGCGCGCCCACCATCTGGACCATGTGATCGAGATGACGGAACAGCGTGGCCGTGGCACAGGCGGGATCGCCCAGATATTCGCTGGAGCCCGAGACGCCGATCACGCCGCCCGTTCGCGCGCAGCCGCGAATCTGCTCGTCGGTGAGATTGCGGAAGGCTGGGTGCAGGGCATCGACGTTCGAATGCGTGAACAGCACCGGCTTCTCGGCCATCTCGATGATATCCAGCGACGTGCGCCGACCAGTGTGGCTGAGATCGACCACCATGCCGACCCGCTCCATCTCTCGGATCAGCTTTCGTCCATAGGAGGTTAGGCCCTGGTCCTCGGGATCGGCACAGCCACCACCTGCCGAGTTTGCCATATTGAAGGCAATGATGGTGTGACGCACGCCGAGACGGAAGAACGCCTCGACGAGATCGGGATTGCGTTCGAAGCAGCGCGTGCCTTCGAAGTGCAGCAGGACGGCGAGGCGTCCGCTCTGCCGCGCCTGCGCGATATCCTCCATGGTTTCGACCAGAAGCAGCCGGTCGGCCCGCATCCGGATTTCCCGTCGCGCCCAGGCGACGAGTTTCAATGCTTGCGCGCTATTGTGATTGTCGCCCGCGAGCGTGATCGATTGCACGTGGAATCCGGCATGCTGGAAGCGATCGAGCGACTCCCATGTGTTGCCGAGCTCAAGCTCGCCGGGGAGGTCCACCGGCCACACATTGTCCCATATCAGCGGCTCCACGGTCATGCCTCCGTTTTGGTCGCGATGGCCGCGATCTCGATCTTGAGATGCGGGTCGAGTAGGTCTGCGCGGACCGTCGCGCGTGCCGGTTTCGCTTCGCCGATCCACGCGCCGTAGACGCCGTTGAAATCAGCGTAATCGGCGAAATCCTTCAGATAGACCGTGATGGAAAGCAGCCGTTCCTTCCTCGACCCCGTGACCGAGAGGAGCGCGTCGATACGGTTCAGAATCTGCGTGGTCTGACCCCTGATATCGGCGTCGCGGTCGTCAGCGATCTGGCCGGCGAGATAGACGGTCTGGCCGTGGACGACGGCGTTGCTGAAATAGGTCGAAACATCGTGACGGGTGATCATGCGGGTCTCCAGCGAGGGAAGGGCTCAGCGGTGGCCGGTTTCGAATTCGGCGAGCAGCGCGGGCTCGCGGTAGACGAGACGAAGCGCGGCGCGGATCGCGGCGACATCGACGGCGACGGCACGATCAAGACCGGGGTTGTCGCCGTATTCGCGGCCGGTGGCATGGATGTTGCCGTCGAAATGAACGCCGACGAGTTCGCCCTTGGCATTGACGACGGGAGAGCCGGAGCTGCCGCCAACAGTGTCGCTTGTGGACACGAAATTGAAGGGTGTGGCGGGATCGAGATCGCGCATCGCGCGCACCCATGTCGGCGGCAGCGCGAACGGCGGTGCGCCGGTGGCGCGCCGCGCCAGTCCTGCGAAATCGGTGCGGTATGGAACGGACGTGCCGGAAGGCATCGTCCAGCCGACTGCCTTCCCGAACGACAGGCGCAGCGTGCCGGTCGCGTCGGGGTAGATGTCGAAGCCATCGAGCGCGAAGCGTGCGCGGGCGATGCGGGCGCCGTGCAACAGCATGGGCGCTTCGACCTCCGCTTCGTAGCGTTTGCGGACGGCGCGTGCCTCTGCGTCCACGATGCGCGCGAAGGCGATCATCGGATCGTCCGCGGCGCCAATGCCCTGCCGATAGAGGTTCTGACGAATGGCAGCATGCGCCAGCGACGAGCCGGCGATCAGCCTCTCGGCGACGGCACGGGGACTTTCGCGCCCCAGCAGCGCGCGGACGAGCGGATCGTCGGGCGTAAGCGACGCGCGTAGCGTCGACAGCGACCACGCAAGCAACTCGACTTCAAGGCCGGGATCGATCGGCGCGGGCGCGGCTAGCGTGCGTTCGATCTGCGCGAGATTGGCGTCGGCATACTCCGGCAGCCGTTCAGCCGAGGGCCGCGTGCGCTCGGCTTCGGCGCGGAGCAAGGTGCGCGCATACTGGAAGAGTTCGGACTGGAAGCTACGCGCTTCTTCCAGAAGTACGAGGCGGTCGTGAAGGATACGCCGCATCGCAACCGCGTTTGCGATGGCGTCCCATGCGAAATGCGTCTCCGGGTCGAGCGAAGGATCGGCGGCGATGCGTGCGCGCAGCTGTTCTTCGGTATCCCGTTTGCCTGCCCAGAAGGCCTCGTCGTTCAGGGCCTGAAGGCGACCCTTCATAACCTTCAGATGATTTTCCGTACGAAATAGGGGCGTTGCCGCGGCCTGCATCTGGTTAGCTCCGCGCGCGGCGTAGGCTGTGAGCAGCCCACGCTTCTCCGAGAGGAACGCGATGCTGTCCGGCAGGGCGACGCTGCGGTCGAAGTCGAGCACGGCCATTGGTTGGCCACGACTTGTGGATGACGGATGACCCGAGAGATAGACGTTGTCGCCCTCACGAACGCTCGTGCGTGCGGGCCGGAGAATTTGTTCCGGGCGATAGGGACGGCCATCGGCGTAGACACGCAGGAAGGCGATATCGAGCGCATAGCGCGGGAAGTTGTAGTTATCGGGGTCGCCGCCGAAGAAGGCAATGTCGGCCTCCGGTGCGAACACGAGGCGCACATCGTCGAAACGACGATAACAGTAGAGTTCGTTGAGCGCGTCCTGATGGAGAGGCACGATCTCGCAGTTCCGATCCGGGCTTTGCGGCTGTTCGGCCAGGATCGTCGCGCGTTCGGCATCGAGACGTGTGCGGAGTGCGGTGCCGGAGAGACCCGCGATCGCATCCTTCATGCGTGCGCTGATATCGGTGATGGAAACCAGCTGCCGAATTTCCATCGTCGGGCAGCGGATTTCTCCGCCGCGATAGCCGGGCGCGATGAGGTCCTTGCCGGGCGATGAAAGCTGGGCAAGGCAGGACCGCACGCAGTGCTGGTTGGTGAGCACCAGCCCCGCATCCGATACGAAGCTTCCCGAGCAGCCGCCGCCGATCCGCACCGAGGCGCCGCGAAGCCGTTCGATCCACTCTGTCTGCCCGAGCTTCGCGGGCAGGTGATTGTAAGGCCAGAAGCCCTCGTCCCCGCTGGAGGGCGCGGCGAAGCCAATGAGCACCAGTAGCAGCGGAGCGATGCGCATCCCGGTCATGTGCGCGCCGGCATGTGACGATCGAACCAGATGGCGGTGCGCGCCGCGAGGTCGATCGCGGCGGGGAGGTGGCGGATGCCGTGCCCTTCCTCCGGATAGGTCAGCATCGCCGCCTCGACGCCGGCTTCGCGCAGCGACCGGCAGAACTCGAGCGCCTGTGTTGGCGGTGTGTTGCGGTCGTGTGCGCCGGCGACGAAGAGCGTGGGCGTTCGCGCGCGGTGCGCGGCCATGACAGGCGAGCGGTCGTGGTAGGCGCCGCCCTCTGCGGAGGGGTTGCCGCCGAGGAACAGCCGGTCGAAATGCGGAATCTGCGAGGTGCGGTGCTGGCTGTACCAGTCGGTGATCGGGGCGACGGCGACGGCGGCGGCGAAGCGCGTGTCGAGGGTGATGAGGCGGCTTGTCAGATAGCCGCCGTAGCTGCCGCCGGTGACGCCGATGCGTGTGGGATCGGCAAGGCGCTGCGCAACCAGCGCCTCGAGTCCGGCAAGGCAATCCCGCGCATCGATGCCGCCGACGTCGCCGACGAGCGCCCGCGTGAAATCCTGTTCCCGGCCGCCGCTGCCGCGTGGGTTGGGGCGGAAGACGGCATAGCCTTCGGCAGGCAGCAGCGGCGTCGTGCGTCCGCGCCCGCACCAGCGCGGGCGATGCGCCCAGACGGGGCCGCCGTGGATGTCCATGATGAGCGGGAAGGGGGCGTTTCCCTCGGCTGGACGAATGAGCCAGCCTTCCAGCGTGACGCCGTCCTCGCCCTGCCAGACGACCTCTTCTGCCGCGCCTGCATGGGCGGCGGCGTGGAGTGTGCCCGGATGGCTGAAGGTCGCGACCGTTCGGAGCGTGTCACCGTGACCAACCGCGAGCGTCGGTGCCGTGCCGTGGCCTTCGAGGATGAGCGCAAAGCGCTCCGGGCTTATCGCCGAGACCACGGGATACCAGACCCCGCAGCTCAGCGCCCGGCTGGACCAGAGCTCGGTCGTGGTCTCGCCCGCGAGATCGATGCGCGCGACCACGGTTTCGAAGCCCCGGTGGCCCGCGACCATGAGCCGATCCTCCGCCACCCACGCGATGCAGGTGACAGCGATGCCGTTGGCGCCAAGGTGGCGGCTGGCGCCTGTCGTGGTGTCGATGACGACGGGTACGCCGGCAACGAGACCCCGGTCGCTGCACAGGGCTTCCACGGCTGCGACGCGGTTGCCGGAGGGCGATGCGGCGGGCAGTCCGATCTGGTCGCCGGGAACGTGGAGGGTCTGGACGGTGCCGTCGCCCAGACTAATGCGTACGAGGCGGGCGCTGTACCAGGCGCCTTCCTGCGGGGCGGGAGACACGATGGCGGCCACGGCATTGTTGCCGCACCAGACGGCTTCCCATACCGTGAGCGAGGCGAGTGAGACGCTGCGTCGTTCGCCGGTGGCGAGGTCGAGGACCCAGGCGGCGCGCCAGAGCCAGTCTTCGCCGCCTTCGTCGACAAGGGGCTCCCAGGAGGCTCGGTTGCCCTCGCGGCGCGGCGTGGCGACGCCGCCCTTCATGCCCGCGAGATCGGCGCCGTGCCCCGCGACGGTGAGAAGAATCCGGCGGCCGTCCGGCGACCAGCGATGATCCTCCACGTTGCCGCCCAGGTCTCCCACGGACTCGGCCCGCCAGCCGCCCTTGCCGTCGCGGCGGAGGATGGAAAGCCCGGTGCCTTCGGCGCTGCCCGAAAGGAAGGCGATCGCGTTGCTGTCCGGCGACCAGCGCGGCAGCGAGTCGTCCGGGCCGGCGCTGATGAACACCGGGACGCCGCCAGCCGCATCGACGAGCGCGATGCGCTGCTGCTCGCCGCCCGTCAGGCTCTGGACCGTGATGGCGGTGAAGGCGATGCTGTCGCCAGCGGGCGACGCGGCGGGATCGGCGGCATCGGTGATCCGGCCGAAGCCCGGCGCGAGACAGGCGTGGTACAGCGCCTCGACGCGACTGCGTATCGCATCCCCTCGCGTTTCCATGCCTGCCTTGCTCCCCCGGAAATGGCGCCCGTCGCTCGCGCCCATTTCTAGTCGGGGGCGGCGCGCTGGCCAGCGCCGCGCGGGGGATTCTCCCGCCCCGCTAAGTCCTTCTCCGCATCGCCTAACTTGGCCTAGCGGCCCTCGGCCATGCCCGTCGGGATGAACATGTCGTAGGCGCCTTTCATGGCGCCCGTGGCCGGATCGAGCGCGACGCCGACCATGTAGCCGCGCGCAAGGCCGCTCGCGTAGAGATCGATCTCGTTCACCGGGATACCGCGCGCGCGGACGCCGTCCAGCACGGCGGCGTCGAACTCGCCCTTGCTGACAAGCTGCTGCGCCGCGCCGCTGCCCTGCATTTCGTTCCGCGGACGATAGAACATGGGGCTGGCGATCGCCTGTTCGATCGGCGCGCCCTCGGCAAGCATGCGGTAGAGCGCCTGCGTCGTCTTCTCGTGCAGGCCGCCGCCGATCGTGCTGGTGGCGAACACGGGCTTGCCGTCCTTGAAGACGATCACGGGCGCCGTGGGCTCAGGCAGCCGCTTGCCCGGACCCGCCGCCGCGACACCCCATTTCTGGTGCCAGCCGGCGTCGGACACGGAGACGCCGCCCACGAACACGGCGCTGCCGCCCCAGACGGACGTGTTGATGGTGTGGACGAGCGCGGCGACGTTGCCTTCGGCATCGACGGCGACCACGGCGGCGGAGTGGCCCGGCGTCTTCGGCGAGGGCAGGCCTGCTGTCGCGCCGGTGGTATCCCCGGCGATGGCCGCCCATGCCGATTTCGCCGCGGCGGGATCGAGCAGCGCGCCCTTCGACACGTCGAAGTCGCCGTAAATGGCCTTGACGCGGTCCGCGGGCAACGACGTGACCTTGGCGGCGGCACCCGAATAATGCGCGATCTTCATCATGTCGGCGAGCGTTTCGGCGGACGCGCCATACGGCCCCTTCGCGGCGAGGTCCGCCGCGGACAGCAGGTTGAACGCGCCGGCGATGCTGGTGCCGCCCGCGCTCGACCGGCCCATGGTGACGACCTCGTAGCCGTTGAACGGAACGCGCGTCGGCTCTTCCCAGACGGGCTTGTAGCGCTTCATGTCGGCGAGCGTGATCTGCCCGCCGTCGGCGCGGACGGTCTCGACGAAACGCTTCGCCCAAGGCCCCTGGTACATGTAGCGCGCGCCGCCCCGCGCCACGCCCTTCAGGGTTTCGGCGAGAGCGGGCTGGCGCAGCGTCTGGCCGGGCGCGAGGAGCTTGCCGTCCGCGCCGGTGAAGATCGCGCGCGTGTCCGCCCGCTCCATCAGCACCTTCTGGCGGCCCTGCATCATGCTGCTGAGGATGACGCCGACGGGAAAGCCGTTTTCGGCCCAATAGATCGACGGCGTGAACAGCGAACCGAACGGCAGCTTGCCGAAGCGCTGGTGGGCCGCTTCCATGCCGGCCATGAAGCCGGGCACGAGCACGGCGCGGCCGCTGTACGGATAATCGTTGATCAGCACCTCGGCGGGCGCGGAACGCTCGGTGGGCGGGATGCTGAGCGGGTCCTTCTCGCCGCGCACCGTGTTGAAGCCGGCGTTCATCGTGTAGGTGCGGCCGGTCTTCTTCTCGTAGTAGACGAGCGTGGTGAAACCGCCGAAGCTGATGATCGCGCCGGTGTTGAGCGTGATCTGGGCAAGCGAGGTGGTGATCGCCGCGTCCATTGCCGATCCGCCCGCCTCAAGCGTCTTCACGCCAGCGTGGATCGCGAGCGCCTCGCTGGTGCCGACGACCATGCCCTTCGTGCCGGCGGCGACTGCCGGCTGACGATCGGCGGCGGTGAGGGCTTCGGCGGAGAAGGTGCGGCGGGCGTTGAGATCGTATTCGGCGGCGGGCCAGCGCGCCGGCGAGAGGTCCGGCGAGGGCTTCGGCCCCCCCGCGATCGCCGCCGAGGCTGTCGACATCAGGCTGATTCCGAGGATGATCCGAAAGGCACCGTTCCGCAGTCCACTCATGACATTCTTCTCCAATTCACCGCATTCGGTCATCTGGTATTGTCAGAATAACATATTGGAGAGACCAAAGTGGAGCAAGCCTGTCTGCGCGATTGTGCGCAAAAAGACATAAAACCATGGCTTTCGTGGTGTTTTTGAGAGAATATCAATTTTCATATCTGACATTGTCAGATTGATTATTGCTGTCGTATGAGGCCCTTGCAGTCTATCGGCATGTCCATCGCGCGCACGTTCTGAGGCCTGGGGGCATGAATTCGGGGCGCGGCGATCGCTGACGATTGCGTGTTCGCGCCGCGAATGCTTTGTGCGTGCCGAACCCTCGATGCGTTTCGGAGATCACGATGCTGCTACACCTTTCGACATGGGCCGAAATCGAGGCACGGCTGGCGGCGGACCGGTCCATCGTGATCCCGATCGGCTCCAACGAGCAGCACGGGCCGACCGGGCTGCTCGGCACCGACTGGCTGTGCCCCGAGATCATCGCGCACGAGGCACAGAAGACGCACGACATCCTCGTGGGGCCGACCTTCAATATCGGCATGGCGCAGCATCATCTCGGCTTTCCCGGATCGATCTCGCTGCGTCCTTCGACGTTCATCGCCGCGATCGGCGACTGGGCGCGCTCGCTCGCCGTGCAGGGCTTTCAGCGCATCTATTTTTTGAACGGACACGGCGGTAATATCGCGAGCATCGAGGCCGCCTTCTCCGAGATCTACGCGGAGGCGAGCTTTGCCGGGCGGGCGCGGGGCTATGCGCTGCGCCTGCGCAACTGGTGGGAGCTGCCAGGCGTGCAGGCGCTTTGCGCGCGCCTTTATCCGCAGGGCCATGGTTCGCACGCGACGCCTTCGGAGATCGCGGTGACGCAGTGGGCCTATCCGGGCGAAGTGCGCACGGCTTCCTATGCGCCGCAGATCGCGCCAAGCGGGCCGGTGCGCGAAGCCGCCGATTTCCGCGCGCGTTACCCCGACGGGCGCATGGGGTCCGACCCGGCGCAGGCGAGCCCCGCCGCCGGGGGCGAGATCGTGGCGCTCGCAGCGCGCGTGCTCGCGGACGATCTTGCGGCCGGCTGGTAGGAGAGGGGACGTGATCTTCATCGATGAAGCGCGGTCGGCGGCGCTCATAAATCACGAACTCGCACTCGCGGCGGCGCGCGAGGCGCTGATCGCAGCGGCGGGCGGCGCGACGGTGTTCCCGGCGGTGATCGCGCACGGCAGCGATGCGGCGAACAGCTTCTCGGTTAAGTCCGGCGCGACCGCCGACATCGCCGGGCTGAAGGTCGGCTCCTACTGGCCCGGGAACGCCGAGCGCGGGCTGCCACGCCACAATTCGCTGATCCTGCTGTTCGATCAGGAACGCGGGCGGATCGGTGCCGCGATCGAGGCGGGCAAGGTCAATGCCTACCGCACCGCCGCGGCCGATGCCGCCGCCGCCGAGGTTCTGGCGCGGCCGGACGCGCGGACGCTCGCGATCTTCGGCGCGGGGCATCAGGCGGCGTTTGAATGTGCTGCGATCCGGAGGGTGCGGCCGATCGAGCACATCCTCGTGGTGGCGCGCGATGCCGGGCGCGGGGAGGCGTTCGCCGGCCAGCTGGCACGCGATCTCGGGCTGGACGCGGAGGCCTGCGACGCCCGGACGGCGTGCATGGAGGCCGATATCATCGTGACCGCCACGCCGGCGCGGGCGCCGCTGTTCGACGCCGAATGGGTGCGCCCCGGAACGCATGTCGCCAGCATGGGCTCCGACGCGCGCGGCAAGCAGGAACTGCCGCCGGCGCTGCTGATGCGCGCGGCGCTGTTCTGCGACCTGCCCGAACAGTCGGTGCGCATCGGCGAGTTCCAGCATATCGCGGACGAGGTGGCCGGCGGGCGGGCGGCGCTCACGGCGATTGGCGACGTGCTCGCCGGGCGGAGCGTCGGGCGGCCGGACGGCGATGCGATCACGGTTTTCGACAGCTCCGGCATCGCGCTGCAGGACCTTTGCATCGGCCGCGCGCTGCTCGATCTGGCGGCCGCATCCTGATACTCCGGGGTCGCTAACTCCTTCTCCGCCTCGCCTAAGTCAGCTTTCCGGCGACCTGCTAGTCCCTGAGGACATAGTCGTCCGGGAAGGGGTGGAGAACGATGCAGGGTGCCCGGCGCGCCGAAAACGAGACGCCGGATGCGCGCGTCGAGCGGCTGATGGCCGAGACGCTGGTGGTGGACATGGTGCACCCGGGCATCGGCGGCGAGACCATCTACGCCGAGATCGACGCCGGCCATCTCGACCCGCTGCGCGCGCGCAGCGACATGGACGCGCTGACCGAGGCGATGTTCCTGACCCACGAACTGGCGCTGAGCGGCGAGAGCGACGTGCTGCGCCGCTGGTGGAGCCAGTCCGGGCTCACCATCGGTTCACTCAGCGTCACCGATCTCAGCGCGCCGGGGCTCGCCGAGATCGCGGGCCAGATCGACCGCTATTGCAGCGGCGCGCTGCCGTGGCTGCGGCTGGTGGACGATGCCCGGTCGATGCGCGCGGCCAAGGCGGACGGCGCTTTCGGCTATTACCTGTTCTGCCAGCCGATGGGGGGAATTCCCTCCGACATCCGGCGTCTCGACGCGGCGCGGGAGATGGGACTTCGTGCGCTGATGCTGACCTACAACCGCATGGATTATGTCGGCTGCGGATGCACCGAGCGGGTCGATGCCGGGCTCAGCATGTACGGGCTCGACGTCGTGCGGCGCTGCAACGATCTCGGCATCGCCATCGACACGTCGCACTGCGGTCCGCAGACGACGATGGATGCCTGCCGGACGTCGCGTGCGCCGGTATCGGCCAACCACACGGCGGCGGCGGCGCTGCATCCGCATGTACGCAACAAGAGCGACGACGCGATGAAGGCCATCGCCGATACGGGCGGCATCGTCGGCGTCTGCATGGTGCCGTTCTTCCTCTCGCCCGCGCCGCGCGTGACGTTGAAGAACGTGCTCGATCACATCGATCATGTCGTGGACCTCATCGGCTGGCGCCATGTCGGCATCGGCACCGACTGGCCGATCCAGGCGCCGGCGGACATCCTGCGGCGAACGCTCGGCCCGATGGCGGGCGATCTCGGCTTCCGCCCCGAGGACAAGGTCAGCGTCGATCCCCGCCTCGACGATTTCCGGGATTTCCGCGACCTGCCGAAGCTGTGCGCGGGGCTCGTCGCGCGCGGTTACGGCGACGAGGAGATCGCCGGCATCCTCGGCGGCAATTTCGTGGCGATGATGGAACGCATCGATGGCTGAGGCCGCGGGTCTCCGCCGCACCGTCGGCCCGCTTCAGTATTTCGCGCTCGGCTTCGGCTGCATCATCGGCGCGGCGTGGATCGTCTCGCTCGGCGAGATGTACGCGCGGGCGGGACCCGGCGGCGCGGTGATCGGCTTCGTTCTGGGCGGCGCGGTGATGGCCATCGTCGGCGCCTGCTACGGCGAGCTCGCGGCGCAGCTTCCGCGCGCCGGCAGCGAGTTCGTCTACTGCCACCACGTCTATGGCCGGCGGACCGGCTTCCTGGTGGGCTGGTTCATCACGCTGTTCCTGGTGGGGGTGACGATCTTCGAGGCCGTGGCGCTGGCGTGGGCGGTGCGCATCCTCGTGCCCTCGCTTGAGGACACGGTGCTGTACACGGTGCTCGGAAGCACGGTGACGCTGGCGGACGTGCTGATCGGGATCGGCGGCACGCTGCTGCTGACGATGCTCAACTATCGTGGCACGGCGCTGTCGGTCGCGTTCCACAGCGCGATCACCTACGCGTTCATCGCCGCCACCGGCTTCGTGATGCTGTGGATCGTCGCTTTCGGATCGGCGGTGAACATCATGCCGCTGTTCGGCGTGGCGGGCGGAGGGCCGCGATGGGACGGCATCTTCTGGGTGTTCGCCTCGTGCGCCTTCTTCCTCTACGGGTTTCCGGCAATCCCGCAGGCGGTCGAGGAGCGCGCGCCGGGCGTCGGCATCCAGACGGTGGCGCGGCTCATCCCCATCGTCATTGTCGCCGCGACGGCCTTCTACATCGCCATCGTGATCACCACGGCGATGGCGGCGCCGTGGCCCGAAAGCGCGGGGCGCCAGCTCGCGATGGCCGAGGCGATCAGGCGCCTGCCGGCGGGCTCCGCGCTCGCGGCGGCGATCCTCGTGGCGGCGGCGGCATCGATCCTGAAGACCTGGAACGGGGTGATGCTGATGGCGGCCCGCATGCTTCTGGCGCTGTCGCGCGAAGGCTTCCTGCCCGCCGCCATGGCACGGGCGCATCCGCGTTTCGGAACGCCGGGCATTGCGGTGCTCGCCGTGGGGCTGCTGAACTTTGCCGGGCTGTTCCTCGGCAACGGGGTCATCGTGCCGATCATCACCATGTCGTCGATGTGCCTTGCCGTCACCTTCGTGCTCTGCTGCGCCGCCGTTCCAATTCTGCGACGTCGCGGCGGCGAGGGGCGGGAGGCCTACCGTGTGCCGGGCGGCATGGTGACGGTCGCGGTCGGCATCGCCGGATCGGCGGTGATGGCGGTGTCGGCGCTGCTGGCGCCCTTGAGCGACGCGGGCGGCGCCGTTCCCGTGGAATGGATATTGCTGCTCGGATGGGCGCTGGCGGGCGGCGCTGTCGTCGTCATGGCCGGGCGGCGCGACCGGATCGCCGCGAGCCTCTCGTGAAGCGTGCCGTAATCGCGTTGGCAATCGCGCTGCTGATCGCGGGCGCCGCCCCCCACGCCGAAGACCCGCGTGTCCGGGCGCTTGTCGAGGCCCAAACCCCGATAGCCGATTTCGCGGTGCGTTTTGAACGTGGCCGCCAGATCGCGATGCGCGACGGCGTGCCGCTTTCCACCGATCTTTATTTCCCGGACGGGGAGACGAAGCGGCTGCCGGTGATCCTGATCCGGACGCCCTATGGGAAACAGCGGCAGAAGGCGGTCGCGGAGTTCTTCGCCGGGCACGGCTACGCCGTTGCCGTGCAGGACCTGCGCGGCAAGTTCGAATCCGCCGGGCGCTTCTTCCCCTATTCGGCGCAGGAGCGCGAGGACGGCTACGACACGGTCGACTGGCTCGCGCGGCAGGACTGGTCGGCGGGCAAGATCGGCACGTTCGGATGTTCTTACGTGGGAGAGGTTCAGTACCTGCTCGCCGCCACGCGGCATCCCGCGCATGCGACGGGGATCATGCAATCGG
Source organism: Sphingosinicella sp. (assembly GCA_016793845.1). Classification (GTDB taxonomy): domain Bacteria; phylum Pseudomonadota; class Alphaproteobacteria; order Sphingomonadales; family Sphingomonadaceae; genus Sphingosinicella; species Sphingosinicella xenopeptidilytica. The sequence continues at coordinate 6,928 of JAEULI010000108.1, read as the reverse complement.
GCAGCGCCTTTGCCGGCGGCAACGTGACCAACTTCGGCTTCATGCGGCAGGGCATCACCGAACTCGCCGCCGCCTTCGCCTGGAACCGGAGCTGGGGATCGACGCTGAACTACACGCCGCCGCCGTGGGCGGACCGCGCCGCGTGGTTCGCATCGGACGCGGCTTCGCTCTACAGCCCCGTGCCGAGCCCGCCCGCGATCGATCTGATGAAGGCGCTCGATACCTTGCCGGTTCGCGACATGATGGCGCGCGCATCGGCGCCGCCGAGCGCGTTCGACCGCTGGCTCTCCGAGCCGCCGGAAAGCGAATATTGGCGCGGGCAGGGCGGCATCACGTCGATGGATCGTTTCGACGTGCCGACACTGCATATCAACAGCTGGTACGACCTCACCCCGACATCGACACTGCGGCTGTTCGAACTGTTCAGGACGAACAGCGTGAGCAAGCGCGCGCGGCAGGGCCAGTATCTGATCATGGCGCCGGGCACGCACTGCGCGTTCGAGAGCGCCGAGGCGCAGACGATGGTGGGCGAGCGCGACGTCGGCGATGCGCGGCTGAACTTCCGCGCGCTCTATCTGGCGTGGTTCGACCACTGGCTGAAGGGCGCCGGGAACGACGTCGCGGCGATGCCGCATGTCTTGAACTATGTGATGGGGCGAGGGGCGTGGCGCGCGGAGAGCGGCTGGCCGGTCGCGGGCATGACGGAGACGCGCTATTACCTGCGCGCGGGCGGCGGGCTATCGGTGCGGCAGCCATCCCGGAACGAGCCCGCGGACAGCTATCGATACGACCCGATGAATCCGGCGCCGTCGCTCGGCGGGACCTGCTGCACGGGCGGGGAGAAGAGCCTCGACGGTGCGCTCGACCAGCGGCCGCTGCTGGCGCGTAAGGACGTGCTGCTGTTCGCCGGGGAGCGGCTTGCGCGCGGCGTGGAGGTGACGGGCGAGGTGTTCGCCGACCTGCACGTCCGCTCGTCCGCGCTGGATACGGATTTCATCGTCAAGCTGGTCGACATCTACCCCGATGGCCGCATGTTCAACGTGCTGGAGGGGGCCGCGCGCATGCGCTACCGCGACGGGCTGAGCCGCCGCGCGCCGCCGATGCGGCAGGGCAGCGTCTACCGGCTGCGCGTCGACATGGAAGCGACGAGCAATTATTTCGCGCCGGGCCACCGGATCGGCGTGCTCGTCACCAGCAGCAGCCATCCCCGCTTCGCGCGCAACCTCAACACCGGCGGTGACAATTTCAGCGAGGCAGAGGGCGTGACAGCGCTGAACAGCGTTCTCCACGACAGCCGGTATCCCTCCAGCATCATTCTGCCCGTGGTCGCCGAGCGCCGAGGTTCGGGCCGAAGCCGATAAGGCAGATTGCCGCGAGCGCGGCGTGGACGCCTGCGTTCGCATAACTCCAGCTGTCTCCGAGGGCGGCTCCGCCGATCGTCGACCAGACGTTGGCGCCGCCGTGGATCAGAACCGCCGGCCAGATCACGCCGCCGACAAGATTGCAGGCGGCCGCGCAAACGACCGAAATGCAGACGAGCGTGACGGCGAAGACGAGTTCGTGGCGCAGGAAGTCGGTGAGCTCCATGTTCGGATAGATGAGCGCGAGATCGCGCGGCAGGTGCCAGCTCCACCACAGCAGCCCGACGAGCAATGCCGCGGCGGCAGCCGATCGACACCCACCCGTCAGCTTTGGCTGCACGAAGCCGCGCCAGCCGAGTTCTTCCGAGACTCCGCCGATATCCGTGAGCGCGAAGATAAGGGCCGATGCCGTGACGGCAACGGCGGATGACCCAAAGGCCGCGAGCGCATCGTTTCCGGCGACCGCTGCGATGCCGTGCAGGAGAACGGCGCCCGCCGCGATGATCGCGAGGAGAACCGAATAGAGCAGAGCCGCCCGGCGCAGGGGCGCCTGCGCGGGAAGCAGGCGCGTGGCGAAATAGCGGAGGCCGTTCCGGCCATCCACGGCGCAGACGATGATCGCGGCAAGGGTGGGGGCCGCGGCGAAAAGCGCGATCAGAAGCGCGCGCGGCCGGTCCGCATCGAGCGCGAACTGCCAGGGCTCGATGATCGTGGGATAGGACGCTGTGCGCGCTTCCCATGCGATGAGATCGGGGATCAGAGCTGGATCGGCGATTGCGCCCTGAATGGCGGCAGTCGCGATCAGCAGCGCGAGAATCTGGAAGGCGATGATCGGATGTCGACGAATCTGCGTTATCATGGCGACAACTATGATCATTCTGGCAATGTCAATCAACAAGGTTGATCATATTAGTAAAGCGCGATAGGTTGGGATGTCGGATGGAGGCGCGTTTGCTCGGCAGTGAAACGACAGGCGGGTTCGAGGAACAGACCAGCACGGCGCTGAGCACGCTGGAGCGCGCGTATGGCTTTCAAAGCTCCGACCACGGAGCGCCTTGTGATCCTTCGCCCTTCGGTGCGGACTTCGGCCGGACCTTCAAGGTGCATCACGAGCTTGGCGAAGGGCAGTGGGCGTTCGTGCCGCTGTCGGACGGTCTCAACCTGACGCTGACCGATCTCGTCTATTTCACCGACTCCAGCCTTGCGATGGAGATGGACGAATTCGTCACCATCAGCGTGATCCTGGAAGGACGGCGCACCTGGCGGTCCAGCCGGTTCGGCGAGGTCGATCTGGACAGGCCGCATTGCACCGTCGCCGTGCAGGCGGACGGGGCGGATATCGCGGTCAGCTCTTATGGCGGCGTGCGGCAGACGGCGATCACGCTGCACTGCGGCCGCGACTTCCTCGACACGATGTTCCGCAACGAGAGCATTGCCGCGCCGGGGGCGATCCGCGCCTTCATCGAAGGCGGTGCGCGTGAGCCTTGGCTGCATACGATATCTCTGTCGCCGGCGATGATCCGCACGTTTCGCGAACTCGCGCAGGCGCCCTATCGCAACGGGCTGCGGCGCATTCATACCGAGGCGAAGACGCTGGAACTGGCAGGCCTCGTGTTCGACGGCCTGACCGGTCCCGAAGCCGTGGCCGACCCGCAAAAGCTCTCCGCGCGCGATATCGAACGGTTGCACCATGCACGCGAGATCATGACCGCGCAGTTCGCCGATCCGCCGACCATCGCCCGGCTATCGCGCGAGCTTGCGATCAACGACTACAAGCTGAAGCGCGGCTTCAAGCAGCTCTTCGGCACGACGCTGTTCGACTATTGCCGCGCGGTGCGAATGGGCCGTGCGCAGGATCTGCTGAACGATACCGACATGCCGATCGGGCTGATCGCGGAGACGGTCGGCTACGAGCACGCCAGCAGCTTCACAACCGCTTTCAAGGCGCATTTCGGCTATCCGCCGAAACGGTCGCGTCGCCTGTCCTGAGGCAGCCAGATCAGTCGGCGGCGGCCTTCGCAAGATCGGCGCGAAGATGCGCGGCCGCCCAGATCATCAGGCCGATCCCGCCAAGATAGGTGAACGAAATCGCGACGAGCGCATAGCGCAGCGCATCGGCGCCCTGCATGGCGGTCAGCGCATCGCTGGCGGCGCCGACGGCAAGCGGTCCGACGCCAAACGCGAGCAGGCTGACGCCCAGCGCCGTCACCGCCGAGGCGAGCGCGCGGGCGCGCGGATGCGTGACGCTCTGAATGCTGGCGACGAGCGGACCGGCGGGAATATTGCCGATAAGCGCAGAAAGCGTGAGCAGTACGATCATCGGCATCATCCCATCGATCAGCAGTGCCGCGATCGTCAGCGGGCAGGTGAGCGCGATGGCGCCGGCGCTGATCCACAGGCTCCAGCGGGGATCACGGTGTCGATAGCGGTCGAGCAGCCAGCCGCCGAGCAGCAGCCCGAGGATCGACGCGATACCGTTCGCGAGCGAATAGGCGGCGCCGACCTCCTCGAGGTTCATGGCATGGCTGCGCATCATGAAGGCGGGTGTCCACTGCGCGATGCCGATCGCTGCGAACGAGATGAGTGCGGTGGCGAGCGCGAGCGGCGGGAAGCTGCGGCGGCCGAAGAGCGTACGGATGGCGGCCCGCAGCGCGAGCGGCGCAGGCGCGTCGGCGCCGTCAAGCGTGCCGCGCGGCGGTTCGCGCAGCATGAACACGAAGGGGACGAGAAGCAGCCCCGGCAGCGCTGTGAGCACCAGCGTCAGGCGCCAGCCGTAGTGTGCTGCGAGCCATCCGGCGGCGCCGAGACCCGCCATAATGCCGACCATCGCGCCGATGTTGAACAGGCTGAGCGCGAGGGGGCGGCGTTCGCGCGGAAAGAGATCGGCGATCAGCGAATGCGAGGCCGGGATGCAGCCCGCCTCGCCGGCGCCGACGCCGATCCGCGAGAGGAAGAGGTGGAAGAAATTCTGGGCGGCACCGCCGAGCGCGGCCATCACGCTCCAGAAGGTCAGCGTCACCGAGATCAGCCGGGTACGGTTGGCCCGGTCCGCATACCGCGCGATCGGCACGCCGAGCAGCGAATAGAAGAGCGCGAAGGCGACGCCGGTGAGGAGCCCGATCTGCGTGTCGCTGAGCGCGAGATCCTGCTTGATGGGCTCGACGAGGACGGCGAGCGCCATCCTGTCCGTGTAGTTCACGGCGTTGACGAGGCTGAGCAGCGCGAGCGTGCCCCACGCGGCGGGCGCGACGACCGGAGCGTGCGCGATGCTTTCAGGAGATCGCAAGGATGGGGCTTCCATGGATTCGAACGGAATGACAAAAAAATGATGCCGGACAATCTGGGCGAACGCCAGACCGCCCGGCATGTTGAGTCTAGGGTCTGGGACTAGAAGCGAATTCCCGCCTGCACACCGATCTGGCGCGGCGCGCCGAAGATGTGGATGAGACCCAGCGTCTCGGTGGAGGATGCCGCGAGCAGGTAATGCTTGTCGGCGAGATTCTTGACGTACGCGGCGATGTAGAGATCGTTCATCGGCAGATCGAGCGTGAGGCGCCCGTCCATGGTCGCATAGCCGCCCTGCGTGGTGATCGCGTAGTTGAATGGATCGTAATTGGTCTTGCCCTGATAGAGCACCTCGAAGCGCGGCGTCAGCTTCGTGCCGCCGCCGAGCGGGATGCCGTACTGGATGCCGAAGTTCGCGGTCATGCGCGGCGAGAAGGCGAGGTTGTTGCCGGAAAGATCCTGCGGACCGAGGCCCGGGAAGTTCGGATCGCGGGTCACGAAATCCCGGTACTCCGATTTCACCGCCGCGAGGCTCGCGTTGATCAGCAGGTTTTCGACCGGAAGCGCCGTCAGCTCGGCCTCGAAGCCGTAAAGGCGCGCCGAAGCAGCGTTCGACGTGACCGTCCTGCCGCTGCCGCCCGAGGCTTCGACGAACACGGTGACCTGCAGGTCGCTGTAGTCGTAATAGAAGCCCGAAAGCGCGAAGCGCAGGCGCTTGTCGAAAGCGGAACCCTTGAGGCCGGCTTCATAGGACCACAGCGTTTCGGGATCGAACGGCGGCTGATCGGTCGAGGAATTGAACCCGCCGCTCTTGAAGCCCTTGGATATCGACGCATAGAGCATCGTGTTGTCGTCGATGAAATAATCGAGACCGATGCGCGGCGTGAACGAATTCCAGGATTCCGAACCGTTCGCCAGCGGCGCGGTGACGCCCGACTGCACGAGCGTGTGGCGCTTGCGCTCCCAGCTGTAGCGCGCGCCGGCGGTTGCCCGCAGTTGCGGCGTCAGCATGTACGAGGCCTGCCCGAACAGCGCGAAGGCCTTGGTCTTGATCGTCGCCGTGTTGGTGGCGAGCAGGTCACCGAGAAGCGGAATGCCGGTGTCGAAGCTGCCGGAGCCGTCCTGCGTGAAATAGAAGGCGCCGACCAGCCATTCGAAATTGCTGCCCGAGCCGTTGCCCAGCCGCACCTCTTCCGAGAACTGGTCGACGACTTCGCGGTTCAGGTTGAACAGGAACGGGATTTCCGTGATGTCGGCGTCGTAGCGAACCGCGCTGTTCAGTTTCCGGTAGCCGGTGATCGAGGTCAGCGTCAGATCGCCGATGTCCCAATCGAGCGTGCCCGAAAAGCCGTAGTGCTCCAGCCGTCCGATCGTCATGTCCTGCGACAGATCCTGATGAACCTCGAAATCATCTTCGGGCAACTCGACGCCGAACAGCGGCGCGAACGAGGCGAGCAGAGGACCCATGGAGACAAGCTTCATGGGAAGCTCGCCCTGCGCCTTGTCGAGCAGATAGTCGGCGGCCAGCGTGATGGTGACGTCTTCGCTGGGTGTCAGCGTCAGCGCGCCGCGTATGGCCTGCAGATCCTTCTGCTTGCGTCGCACGTCCTGCAGCGTGTTCTCGCGGTAGCTGTCCTGCTCGTGGAGCGTACCGGCGACGCGCAGTGTCGCGACATCCGTCGCGAGCGGCACGTTCACGGCGGCACGGAACCGGCGATTGTCGTAGTTGCCGAATTCGACGTCGGCGCGCAGCCCGAACTCGGGCGAGGCCTCCTGCGAGATGATGTTCATCGCGCCCGACGTGGCGTTGCGCCCATAGAGCGTGCCCTGCGGACCGCGCAACACCTCGACGCGGCCGACATCGAGGAAGTCGGCGAGGAATGCCGTGGCGCGCGGCTGGAGAAGGCCGTCCACATAGATGGAGACGTTCGGATCGACGCCGAGGCCGTAGGCATTGGGGCCGACACCGCGGATGAACGGCGCGCCGCCGCCGAGCGGCGACTGGCTGACGATGACGTTGGGCGTGCGCGCCATCAGGTCGCGAAGATCCACGAGACCCTGCGCCTCGATCTGATCGGCGGTGTAGGTCGTGATCGCGATCGGCGTACGGTCGAGCGAGCGTTCGCGCTTCTCGGCGGTGACGACGATCTCGGTGAGCTGCGTGCCATCATCCGCGACCTGCGCGAGCGCCTGACCCGACGGCAGGACGGCCGCCATCGCGGACAGCAGAAAGCGGCAGCGTGCGCTTCCCAGCGCCTTTTTTGAGTGTGTCATCAACATTC
>JAEULI010000029.1 GCA_016793845.1 Sphingosinicella sp. | reverse complement strand
ATCGGCTACGGCGAGCTTGAAGCCGTCGACAACGTCTGCAAGGTCTCCGTCGTCGGTGTCGGCATGAAGAGCCACGCGGGCGTCGCGCTCACCATGTTCAAGGCGCTCGGCGACCGCGGCATCAACATCAAGGCGATCACCACGTCCGAGATCAAGATCTCGGTGCTGATCGCCGAGGAATACACCGAGCTTGCCGTGCGCGTCCTTCATACGGCCTATGGGCTGGACGATACGTCCGAGCCTGCCGGGGCCGCTGCGTGAGCGGCGGCCGTGATCGCCTCGATGCGCTGATGGCGCGCGGCTGTGCCTTCCTTGGCACACGCTATGCGATCATGGCCGGTGCGATGACCTGGGTTTCCGAGCGGAATCTCGTTTCCGCAATCTCGAACGCGGGCGGTTTCGGCATGATCGCGTGCGGCGCGATGGATCCGGCGCGGCTGCGCGAGGAGATCGTGGCGACGCGCGCGCTGACGTCGAAGCCCTTCGGCGTCAACCTCATCACCATGCACCCGGCGCTGCTGGAACTCATCCAGGTCTGCGCCGAGGAAAAGGTCGGCCATATCGCGCTTGCGGGCGGGATTCCTTCAGGCCCGGCGATCGAGGCGGTGAAGGCTGCGGGCGCGAAGCTCATCTGTTTCGCCCCGGCGCTCGCCTTCGCGAAGAAGCTGGTGCGCTCGGGTGTCGATGCGCTCGTCATCGAAGGCACCGAGGCGGGCGGCCATATCGGCCCGGTTTCCACGACCGTGCTTGCGCAGGAAATCCTGCCACACATTACCGACGTGCCGGTGTTCATCGCGGGCGGTATCGGCCACGGCGAAGCGATCGCGGCATTCCTTGAAATGGGCGCGGCGGGTGTGCAGCTCGGCACGCGCTTTGTGTGCGCCACCGAAAGCGTCGCGCATCCGAAGTTCAAGCAGGCGTTCATCCGCGCTGCGGCGCGAGACGCCGTGGCGAGTGTGCAAATCGATCCGCGCCTGCCGGTGATCCCCGTGCGTGCGCTCAAGAACAATGGAACCGAGGCGTTCACCGCCAAGCAGCGCGAGGTTGCCGGGCTTCTGGACGCCGGTACGGTCGATATGAACGCGGCGCAGCTTCAGATCGAGCATTACTGGGCGGGCGCGCTGCGCCGCGCTGTGGTAGACGGCGATATCGAGAACGGCTCGATGATGGCCGGCCAGTCGGTTGGCATGGTGAAGCGCGAGGAGCCTGTGCAGGCGATCATCGACGAACTGGTCAGCGAAGCGGCGGCGGCGCTCGCCCGCCGCGGCGTTCAGGCTGCATGAACGCCGAGAGGAACGTCTCGGCAACCAGCGCCGCGCGCGAGATTCTGCGGCGGCTTCACGATGTCATGGCTACCAAGGCTGGCGCGCAGGCGAAGCTGAACCGCGTCGTCGATATCGTCGCGGGTGCGCTTTCGTCCGAAGTCTGCTCGGTCTACCTGCTGCGCGACGGCGTGCTCGAACTCTTCGCGACGCGCGGCCTTGCCCAGTCCGCCGTGCACGTTACGCGGCTTGCCGTGGGCGAAGGCCTTGTCGGCACGATCGCGAAGACGCGCGAGGCGCTCAATCTCGCTGAAGCGAAGGCGCACCCGGATTTCGCGTACAAGCCGGAAACGGGGGAAGAGAGCTTCCACAGCTTCGCGGGCGTGCCGATCATCCGGCAGGAAACCGCCATCGGTGTGCTCGCCGTGCAGCACGTCGATCCGCGAGAATATGCGGATATCGAGATCGAGGCGCTGCAGACGACCGCGATGGTGCTGGCGGAGCTGATCGCGTCAGCCGGGCTTGTTGATGACCAGACCGTGCAGCAGGCGCGCGAACGCGAAAGCCGGCCGGCGCGCATGACCGGGCTGAAGCTGGTGGAAGGCGTCGGGCGCGGGCAGGCGGTGTTCCACCAGCCGCGCGTCATCGTCGAGCATACGGTCGCCGACGATATCGAAGCCGAACGCGCGCGCGTCTACGCCGCGTTCCAGATGATGCGCGAGCAGATCGACAACATGATGGGCCAGGCAGATTTTGCTGCGCCCGGCGATCATGACGAGATCCTCGAAACCTACAAGATGTTCGCCTACGACGAGGGCTGGTCGCGGCGCATCAACGAGGCGATCGATACCGGCCTTACCGCCGAGGCGGCGATCGAGCGCGTGCAGATGAAGACGCGCACGCGGATGCGCGCCACGAAGGACCCGTTCTTCCAGGAGCGCCTGCACGACCTGGATGATCTCTCGAACCGCCTTCTGCGCATCGTTTCCGGGCAGATGGATACCGCCGCGAAGCGGGGCCTGCAGCAGGACATGATCCTGATCGCCCGCAACCTCGGGCCCGCCGAGCTTCTGGAATACGACAAGCGCTTCCTGCGCGGCGTGGTGCTGGAGGAAGGGTCGCTCACGGCGCACGTCACCATCATCGCGCGCGCGATGGGCATTCCGGTGCTTGGCCGTGTGAAAGATCTGCGCACCACGATCTTCGAAGGCGATCCGCTGCTGCTCGATGCGCAGCGCGGCGCGCTGTTCGTGCGGCCGAGCGAGCCTGTCGTCCACCAGTTCGAGGAGCAGGTCGCGCTGAAGGCGCGGCGGCAGGCGGAGTATGCGAAACTTCGCGATCTCCCCGCCGAAACCGTGGACGGCGCGCGCATCACGCTGATGATGAACGCGGGCCTGAGTTCGGATCTCGAAGCTCTCGACATCACGAATGCGGATGGGATCGGCCTGTTCCGCACGGAGTTCCAGGTCCTCGTTTCGGCGACGCTGCCGCGCCGCGAACGGCAGACGCGGCTCTACAAGTCCGTGCTCGATGCGGCGGGCGATCGTCCCGTGACATTCCGCACCGTCGATATCGGCGGCGACAAGGCGGTGCCCTACATGATGGGCGACACCGTGGAGGAAAACCCCGCGCTCGGCTGGCGCGCGCTTCGCCTCGCGCTGGAACGCGAAGGGCTGATGAAGGTGCAGGCGCGCGCGCTCATCGACGCTGCCGCCGGTCGAACGCTGCGACTGATGTTTCCGATGGTTTCGGAGCCATGGGAGTTCGATGAGGCGCGCGCGCTCGTGGAGGCGCAGCTCTCGCGCATGGTTGCGCGCGGCCATCCCGTGCCGAAGAAGATCGAATTCGGCTGTATGCTCGAAGTGCCTGCGCTCGCGGAGTCGCTCGATCTCCTGCTGCCGCGTCTCGATTTCCTGTCGGTCGGTACCAACGATCTCACCCAGTTCCTGTTCGCGGCGGATCGCGCCAATCCCAAGCTCGCCGATCGCTACGACTGGCTTTCGGTATCGCTGCTGCGCTTCCTGAAGCGCGTATCGGATCAGGCGCGTGCCGCGCGGCGTCCGGTTACGGTGTGCGGCGAGATGGGCGGGCGCCCGCTTGATGCGCTGGCGCTGCTCGGCATCGGCATCGAGCGCCTGTCGATCACACCGGCGGGGATCGGCCCGATGAAGGCGATGATCCGGTCGCTGGCGCTCGCGCCGCTCCAGCACGAGATGGAGGGCTGGCTGCGCCGGGGCATCAACATCCGCACGGCGCTGACGGAATACGCATCGAGCCGCGGCATCGCCGCTGGCTGAGGCCGCGCCGCGACGAAGCGCGTTGACACTGGCGAAGCTGCGCGCGAACGTGGCAATTGGGCGAGTTGGCGTCTGTTCGGAGGGTTTTGGGTGAGCGACGAGCTGGAAACGCAGGACGGTATCAATCTCGGCGGCGCGCGTCATATCGGCGAGGTGCTGAGTGCGCGACGGCTGGAACTCGGCCGGGAGTTGGCCGACATTGCCCATCAGACCCGCGTGCCGCTGCGACACCTGACCGCGATCGAAGAGGGCAAGCACGATACGTTGCCGGCGCTTCCCTACACGATCGGTTTTGTGAAATCTTACGCGCGCATACTCGGCCTCGATCCGGATACGACGGCGGAGCAGTTTCGCCGCGAAACGACGAAGCCCGACCGGGTGATCCCCACGATGGATCACGAGCCGATCGAGGATGTGCGCGTACCGACGCGCGCCGCGGCGCTGCTCGGTATCGTGCTGCTCGGCGTTGTCATACTTGCCGTCGCCGCGTGGGGCCTTGGCTGGTTCGGCGGCGACGAGACGCCTGCTGTGGCGGAAGCGCCGGCGGGATCGGATGACGGCGCGACCGTTGCGGTGGATACGCCGCCGGCACCGCAGGCTTCGTCACCTGGCGTGGCGGAAGTGCCTGCGACGGACGCCGCGACGGCTGCTGCGGCGACGCCCGCGCCTGCAATACCGACGGGCGGTGCGATCGTCGTCACCGCGCGCGAGGATGCGTGGGTGAAGATTTACGAGACCGGCTCCGGCCGCTCCGTGTTCCAGGGCGTGATGGCGGCGGGCGACCGTTATGAGGTTCCCGCGGATCGTCAGGATCTGCTGCTCTGGACGGGCCGCGCCGGCGCGCTCGACCTCACCGTGGGCGGCACGGCGATTCCGCCGCTCGGCGCCGCGACACAGACGGTTCGCGATGTGCCGCTGACGGCGGCGGGTCTCGCAGCGCGGGCGCAGCCGCGTCCAGAGTGATGCGCTTCAGTTTCAGGCAAGGGACGGGCTGCTAGGCTCGGCCCTGCGTCTATCAATTGTCGGGAAAGCCATGATGAAATTCAAACCTTTGCTCCTTTTGACCCTGCCGCTGTTGCTCCCTGCGGTGCCCGCCGCCGCGCAGCAGACCGCCCAGCAGGTGGAAGGCCGGGTAAAGAAGCTGGAAAGCGAAATGCGCGCGGTGCAGCGCAAAGTGTTTCCGGGTGGCTCCAAAGACTATTTCGAGGCGGAAATTCAGGCGCCTGCCGCGCCGGTGACAGCGCCGGGCGTGCCTGCCTCCAATCCGCTGAGCGACCTCTCGCGCCGCGTCGATTCGCTCGAAAGCCAGCTCACCACGATGACCGGGCAGATCGAGGAAAACAGCTTCAAGGTGCGTCAGCTCGAAGCCGCGCTCGAAAAGTTCAAGACCGACGCCGAGTTCCGCCTGACGACGCTGGAGGGCGGCGCGCCGCCGCCCGCGGCGGGGACCGCAGGCGTGTTCCCGCCCCCCGGTGCGCCGACGGCGCCCGCGACCACACCGCCTCAGCAGGCCGCAGCCACACCGCTGACACCAGAGCAGGAATACAATGCTGCATACGGCCTCGTGACCGCCAAGAACTATCCGGCGGCCGAGAAGGCGCTCTCCGCCTTCATCACGAAGAACCCGAAGCACGCCCGTGCCAGCAACGCGCAGTATTGGCTGGGCCGCACCTATTTCGCGCAGAACCAGCCCGTGCAGGCAGCGCGCACGCTGCTCGAAAACTACCAGAAGCGGCCCGAGGGTGAGCGCGCGCCGGAAAGCCTGCTCTGGCTTGGCAAGTCGTTGATGGCCTTCTCGCCGCCCAGTCCGCAGAAGGCGTGCGAGGCCTTCGATCAGCTTGAGGAGAGCTACGGCAAGAAGCTCTCGCAGTCGCTCCGCACGCAGCTCGTGGATGCCCGCTCGGCAGCCCGCTGCGGCTGATCCCGGCCTGACGCCGGAGCGCTTCCGCGCGGCGGTCGAGGCGCTGGCGCCGGACCTGTGCGGTAAGGTCGCGCTCGCCGTCTCGGGCGGGCCGGACAGCCTTGCACTGCTGCTCCTCGCGCACCGCGCCGGTTTCGACGCTGTGGCGCTTACGGTCGATCATCGACTCCGGCCCGAGGCCGCGGCGGAAGCGCGCCATGTCGCTGCCGTCGCCGCGGGGCTCGGCGTGGCGCACGTCATGCTTGCCGTCGATGTCCCGCGGACGGCGAGCGTGCAGGCGGCGGCGCGTGGTGTGCGCTATGCGGCGATGGCGGGCTGGTGCGACGCCAATGATGTACGCTGGCTGATGACCGCGCACCATGCCGACGATCAGGCCGAGACGCTGCTGATGCGCCTGTCGCGCGGCAGCGGGCTTGGCGGCATGGCGGGAATCCGGGCGCGGCGGCCTGTGGAGGGCCATGCTGTCACTCTGCTGCGCCCGCTGCTTGGCGCGCGGAAGGCCGAGCTTGTCGGGCTGGTGGAAGCAGCGGGTATCGTGGCTGTCGATGATCCGAGCAACCGGAGTGACGCATACGACCGAACCGGTGCGCGGGCGTTGCTTGCCGGGGGAGGGGTGGACGCAGGGGGTGCGGTTGCGACGGCCGCGCATCTTGCGGAGGCTGAGGCGGCGCTTCAATGGACGGCGGACGAGGCCTGGGACGGGCGGGCGAGTGTCTCGGGGGAGGCTATCGCGCTTGATACGCGGGGGCTTCCGGCCGAACTGGTCCGGCGGCTCGTGCTCAGGGCGTTTCGCGAGATGCGGGGTATCGAGCCGGACGGTCCGGCGCTCCAGCGCCTGCTTGCCGGGCAGGGGGGTACGCTAGGGGGCGTGCTCGTGGAGGGCGGACCGTTGTGGCGCTTCCGAGCCGAGCCGCCGCGAAAAATGCGCACATCCACCGAATAGGCCGCAATAGCGGTTGTCGTTAACGGCTGCGTGCCTATCTTAGAACCGAACCCTTTTCAGGAATACGAACCCGATGGACGAGAACAAGAAGCGACCGACCGGACCCTGGGGCAAGAGCCTCGCCATGTGGGCGGTCATCCTGCTCGCGGTCGTCGTGCT
>JAEULI010000068.1 GCA_016793845.1 Sphingosinicella sp. | reverse complement strand
CTGCAGCAGGTTGCGGGCGACGTCGAGTCCGGACTCCGTGCCGCGCGGCAGGTCGATCTGCGTCGGGTCGCCGGTCACCGCCATGCGGCCGTTCTCGCCGAGGCGGGTCAGGAACATCTTCATCTGCTCGGGCGTGGTGTTCTGCGCCTCGTCGAGGATGACGAAGGCGTTGGCGAGCGTGCGTCCGCGCATGAAGGCGATGGGCGCGATCTCGATCTCGCCGCTGGCGATGCGCCGCTCCACCTGTTCGGAGGGCAGCATGTCGTAGAGCGCGTCGTAGAGCGGACGGAGGTAGGGATCGACCTTCTCGCGCATGTCGCCGGGCAGGAAGCCGAGCCGTTCGCCCGCCTCTACCGCCGGTCGCGACAGGATCAGCCGGTCGACTGAGCCAGCGATCAGCCGACTCACCGCCTGCGCCACCGCCACATAGGTCTTGCCGGTACCCGCCGGGCCGAGTGCGAAGATGATGTCCTGCCGGGCGAGCGCCTCCATGTAGCGGAGCTGCGTCGGCGAACGCGGCACGATGGTCTTGCGCCGTGTGCGGATGATGACCGGCGAGGCGCCGCCGTCCTCGGCACGGACGAGGCCTTCGAGCGAAGGGTCCTGCGACAGCGCGAGCGCCCCTTCCACATCGCCGATATCGACGCCCTGCCCGAGCGCGAGGCGGTTGTAGAGGCCCGTGAGCACGTCACGCGCCCGCGCCGCCGCGTGCGCCTCGCCCTCGATCGAAAGCCGGTTGCCGCGCGCAGCGATGTAGACGCCGAGCCGGTTCTCGATGGAGATCAGGTTCTGGTCGTATTGGCCGAACAGCGCGCCGAGCAGCTCGGCGCGGTCGAAATCCAGTTCGAGTCGGACACGGTCGTTGGCGGCGGGCGGGGAAAGCGGAGCGGATTTTTTTGCCATCGTCAGGCAGCTTCGGCGAATGCGATGCGTCCTGCAAGACTGTTCGCGAAGGCGCCCTCGATCTCCACCGTCACAATGTCTCCGATGTGTGTGCCGGCTGCATCGACATATACGGATTGCAGCCACGGCGTCTTGCCGATCAGCTGCCCGTCGCGCTTGCCGGGGCGTTCCAGGAGGATGGGCATGGTGCGGCCGAGAGCGGCGCGGTTGAATGCCAGCTGCTGTTCCTGCACCAGCGCCTGCAGCCGGTGCAGACGATCCGATTTCACGTCCTCGTCAATCTGTCCGTCCATCTCCGCCGCAGGGGTGCCGGGGCGCGCCGAATATTTGAACGAATAGGCCTGCGCGTAGTTCGCCGCGCGGATGATCGCCAGCGTCTCCTCGAACTCGGCTTCGGTCTCGCCGGGGAAGCCGACGATGAAATCGCCCGAGATCGCCATGTCCGCCCGCGCGGCGCGCAGCTTTTCGATGATGGCAAGATACGTCTCGGCCGTGTGCGAGCGGTTCATCGCCTTCAGCACGCGGTTGGAGCCGGACTGCACGGGAAGGTGCAGATAGGGCATCAGCTTGGGTGTCGTGCGGTGCGCGTCGATCAGCGCGTCTGTCATGTCGGCGGGATGGCTCGTCGTGTAGCGGATGCGCGCGATCCCCTCGATCGCCGCAACCTCGGCGATGAGCGCCGCGAAATCGGTGCGGTCATGCCGGTAGGCGTTGACGTTCTGGCCGAGCAGCACGATCTCGCGCGCGCCCTCGCCTGCAAGCCGCTGCGCTTCTTCCAGAATCGCCGCGGCCGGCCGCGAAACTTCGGCTCCGCGCGTGTAGGGCACGACGCAATAGGTACAGAACTTGTCGCAGCCCTCCTGGATCGTCAGGAACGAGGACGGCGCGGCCTTGCGGCGCTTGCCGAGCGCTTCGAACTTTTCCAGCGTCGGCAGGTCGGTCTCCACGGGGCGTTCCTTCGCCCGCGCGATCAGGTCCGGCAGCCGGTGGTAGGCCTGCGGCCCCACGACCACGTCGACGGCAGGCGCGCGCCGTACGATCTCGGCGCCTTCGGCCTGTGCCACGCAGCCGGCGACCGCCACGATCGGCTTCGGCCCGTCGCGGTGTTTCAGGCGGCCGATTTCCGAATAGACCTTCTCGCTTGCACGTTCGCGGATGTGGCAGGTGTTGAGTACGACAATGTCGGCGTCCTCCGCCGATGCGGCCGGCGTGTGGCCTTCCGCCTCCAGCAGTTCGGCCATGCGCTCGCTGTCGTAGACGTTCATCTGGCAGCCGAACGTCTTCACGAAATAGGAACGGGGATCAGACACGTTGGGTCCGGATTTCAGTTGGCCGGCTTCGTCTTGATCGGGCGACCGTAGAGTTCCAGCCGATGATCGACGAGTTCGAAGCCGAGACGTTCGGCAATGAGACGCTGCAGCTCTTCGAGCGCATCGTCGTGGAACTCGATGACCGTGCCGGTCTCCACGTCGATCAGATGATCGTGATGCTCCTCGGGCGTCGGCTCATAGCGCGAGCGGCCGTCGCGGAAGTCGTGACGTTCAAGGATGCCCGCCTCCTCGAAGAGGCGCACGGTGCGATAGACGGTAGCGATGGAAATGCCGGAATCGATCGCCGATGCCCGCCGGTACAGCTCCTCGACATCGGGATGGTCCTCGGCATCGGAAAGCACCCGCGCGATCACGCGCCGCTGCTCGGTGATGCGCAGACCGCGCTCAGCGCAAATGGCTTCGATATCGATTTTTGTCATGATGGGAGTTTAGGCACGGAAACAGGGACGGACAAGTCCGTCCCTGTTCATTTGACGTTGCCGCGCGGGGCTACTTGCGCTTGCCGGTGCGCTTGGTGCCAAGGCCGATTTTCTTGGCGAGCGCCTGGCGCTGCAGCGCATAGTTGGGGGCGACCATCGGATAGTCGGCGGGAAGATTCCACTTCGCGCGATACTCGTCCGGGGTCATGTTGTAGTGCGTCATGAGGTGGCGCTTCAGCATTTTCAGCTTCTTGCCGTCCTCAAGACAGATGATGTAGTCCGGCTTTATCGACGCGCGAACAGAAACCGCAGGCTCCTGCTTCGGCTTCGCAGGTTCCACCACCCCGCCAAGCTTCGCCAGTGTCGAATAGATGTTTTCAATCAGGTTCGGCAGGTCCGAAACCGCCACCGTATTGTTTGCCACGTGCGACGACACGATGTCCGCCGTCAACGCAAGCAGCTCCTGATGATTATCGCTATGTTCGTTCATAAGACCCGATGACCCCGACCATTTTGTTGTTGGTGTCTGGTTTTATGTAGCGTTTGGATGTTTTTCGCAAGATTTAACGCGGTTTGCGAGAATACGGAATATCTAAAGCGCTAGCGCCATGGTCATTGCGTCAAAGCGCAAATGATTCTCACCCACATAATAATCTTTTCTCTGTCCGACACAGATAAATCCATGGCGTTCATAAAGCCCGCGTGCAGCACTGTTGCCGGTGCGGACTTCCAGAAACATGCGCTGGACCTGCGCGTGTTTCGCAAGATCAATTGATCTTTTCAGCAATTCTGTTCCGATACCCCGCCCGCTGCGCAAGGGGTCAACCGCGATCAGCAGAAGCTCGCAATCCTCGGCGGCAAAACGCGTCAGCGCGAAACCGGCGGGTACGCCGTCCGCAACCGCCATTTCGGCGCGCGTGCCGGACATTGCGAGCGTGCCGAGCAGCTGGCTGCCGTTCCAGCCCTCGCCGTACTGCGGATCGAACGCGCGCGACATCAGCGCCGCGAGCGCGGGCACATCGTCGATCGTCACGGCACGGTAGTGACTCATGCGGGCAGCTTCGCGTCGGGCGCGCGTACGTAGAGCGGCGTCGGCGGCAAGCTGCGGAGTTCGGCCGGCAGCAGCCTCACATCGCGTGCGTCGGGCGGTGTCTCGGAGAGGATCATCGCCGTGCTGCCGGCGGCTCTCAGCAACGGCGCACCCGTCCCCGCCAGAGCACCTTCGTATGTCGTGACCGCGGCGGCGACCGGCCGTGCGGCGGCGGGCGCAGTCGGTTTCAGCTCCCGATCGAAGGTCTGCACGAACACCTCGCCGCGCCCGGCGTCCATCGCGACAGTGAGAGGCACGGCATCGTGTGCGGCAAGCACGCTCGCTGCGACCAGCACCGTCGATGAATAGCCATGAACCGGCACAGCCCAGACAAGCCCGAAACCCCGCGCCGCGGCGATGCCGACGCGAAGCCCGGTGAAGCTGCCCGGCCCCACGTCAACGGCGATGGCGCGCGGGCGCTCGCCCGCCTCGGCGAGCACAGCCTCGACAAGCGGGACGAGCCGCTCGGCATGGCCGCGGCCGATGATCTCGTGCCGCGCTGCAACGATGGTTGTCCCGTCGATCATCGCGACCGAACAGGCGGCGGTGCCGGTTTCGATCGCGAGCAGCATCAGATGATGGACGCGGCCTCTTCGAATGACAGGCGCGGGCTGCGCGGGAACAGGTTCTTCTCGGTGCCGTAGCCGATCGAGCAGATGAAGTTCGTCTCGATGTCGGTACCCGCAAAGAAGGCCGCATCGACCTTCGCCTTGTCGAAGCCCGACATGGGCCCGCAGTTGAGCCCGATCGCGCGCGCCGCGATAATAAAATAGGCGCCCTGCAGCGACGAATTGCGGAACGCGGTTTCGCGAACGAGTGCCTCGTTGCTCGTGAACCAGGCGCGCGCATCGGTATGCGGGAACAGCTTGGGCAGCTGGTCGTAGAACTTCATGTCCATGCCGATGATCGCGGTCACCGGCGCCTGCAGGATCTTCGCTCCGTTGGTACCCGATGCACAGGCGGCGAGCTTTTCGCGCGCCTCCTGGCTCTTCGCGAACACAATTCGCGCGGGGCTGCAGTTCGCCGACGTCGGGCCCATGCGCATCAGGTCGTAGATGGCGCGCAGCTGCACGTCGCTGACCGCACGGTCGGACCAGTCGTTGTGCGTCCTCGCGCTGCGGAGGATAAGGTCGAGGTCGCGGTCGCTCAGCAGATGATCGGTCATGGGGACTCCCTGTTTTATCGCGGCCGCATCCGTCAGACGGCGCGGACGTCCGTTACTTCAGGCACATAATATTTCAGAAGGTTTTCGATGCCGTTCTTCAGCGTCGCCGTTGAAGACGGGCAGCCCGAGCAGGCGCCCTGCATCTGCAGGTAGACGACGCCTTCGCGGAAGCCCTTGTAGATGATGTCGCCGCCATCGTTCGCGACTGCGGGGCGGATGCGCGTTTCCAGCAGATCCTTGATCTGCGCGACGATGTCCGCCGTTTCGGGATCGTCCTCGATTTCGGCTTCGGCAGCGGCGGCTTCGTTCAGCAGCGGCGCGCCGCTCGCGAAATGATCGACGATGATGCCGAGCACCTGCGGCTTCAGCTCGCGCCATTCGCTGCTGCCCTCGGCGCGCGTCACCGAGATGAAGTCGCTGCCCAGGAACACGCCGGAAACATCACCGAGCGTGAAGAGAGCGCTTGCGAGCGGCGAGGCTTCGGCGGCTTCGGGCGAACCGAAATCGATGGTTCCCGAAGGCATCACGGCGCGGCCGGGAAGAAACTTCACGGTCGCGGGGTTGGGTGTGGCCTGGGTTTCGATGAACATAGCGGGCGTCCTTGGGGGTGGGAGTCCTTGGGAGGGTGTCCGGTCCTGATACCCGTCCCATGTGGCGTGCCTTGGCCGCCGGATCAAGCCAGACGGTCGATCGCGTCCGGATCGAGCCCACCGGGCACGATCACCACCACGCACGGAAGGTTGCCCGCGCGCTCGCCCGAGAAGTGGCTGACGAGCGGCCCCGGCGCGCCCTTTGCGGCAGCGCCCAGGATCAGCGCGTGAACATTGTTCTCGGTGAGCATCTGGCTGACTTCGTCCACGGCCTTGCCCTCGCGGATGATGAGCGCGGCGCGCTGGCCCGAAAGCGCCATCACCTCGTCGGCCTTGCGGCTCAGCAGCGCTTCGGCGGCTTCCTGCGCCTCGGCGGCGATCATGTCCTGGAGCCCGCCGGAAAGCAGGAATTCGGGCTTGGGTACGACATGCGCGAGCATGATGTTGCCGCCGGTCATCTTCGCGCGGAGTGCGGCATAGCGCATGGCGAGCGCCGATTCGTCGGTATCGTCGACGACGACGAGGTAGTTGGGCATCGTCATCGCGCGAGGCCTGCTGCAAGCGTGCGCAGCGATTCGCGCGCGCGCATCAGGAAATAGCCCTGCTCGACGAGATCCTGTCGCCCGACGCCGAACGTCGGGCGTTTCCCGGAAACGGCATCCAGTGCCTCCGTCGTTTCGGCCCACGTCGCGGCGAGCTGGCGCTGGCCGATCGTGGTGCCGAAATCCTCGCGCAGTCCGCGCATCAGCATGGCGGCGGCATAGGCGGCGCCGCGCACCTCGTTGAACTGCGCGTCGGCGCTGCCCACGCGGCTGTCGTCGATCATGCGGTCGACCGCACCGGCCTCTTCGCCAAGCGCGGCGTGAAGGCTGAGCAGCGCGAGCCGGAGTTCGCGCGCATCGCCCTCGCCCGGCGCCTCGCTTTCGGCAACCGCGCGATTGTAACGCGCAAGCGCATCCACCGCGTCGCGGTAGCGGCCTTCGGCGGAACCGCCGATGAAGGGGAAGTCGCCGTGCAGCCAGCCGCGCTCCGGCGGCGTCTTGAGCGCGTCCGCCGCTTCGCTGAGTTCGGGGTCGCCGCCCACGCCCTGGTCGAAGCTGGTGACGAATGCGCTGATCGCCGAATGCTGCCCGCGCTGGAAGGCGGGCATGTCTTCGAGCAGACCCGTGGGGCGCAGCAGGCTGTCGTTCGGTGTCCAGCCCTTGTCCAGCGCCCGATCGAGCAGCATCGCGGCCGTCGCGACCGCAACGCTTCCGCCCGGCGGCAGCACCGTCGTGTCGGGGCGTACGGTAAGATCGGCGCGCGTGTCCGACAGCAGGCTGCCAAGGACGCCCCAGTAGAGGATCGCCGCGAAGAACGCGCCGAGGATCAGCAGCATCCAGCGCGGAATCGCCGCGAGCCGCCCGATGAGACTGGTGCCGCCCGTATCGGTGCTGGCGGCAGTGACGGGGTTCACCGTCTGGCGGCGGAAGATGTCGAATATACCCACGCGCTGTTCTTAGAACATCGCGGGCAAGAGTGGGAACCGGTTTTGGGTGCGAGGCGCTGCGATAGGGTGAACCCTGTCGCAGCGCGAACGCTCAGTAGGCGCTCTTCTTCTGGTCGATCTTCACGCGCACGGTCTGCCCGGAGTTGCCCGGGAAGCCCGAGAACATCGCCTCGACGAGGTTGGGCACCAGCTTGGTGAGGTCGGACGAGCGTGTCGTCGCCTCGGCGCGGCCCTCGAACACCGGCGCGCCGTTCTTGCGGACGATGTCCATGTCCAGGAACGAGCGGTAGACGGTGTAGCTGTAAACTTCCGTGCCGCCGCCGAAGCCCGGACCCCAGAACGGATCGTAGAACGAGCCCCAGTAATAGGGATGATAGCGATAGCGGCTGTAATAGGGCCAGCCCCAGCCGCCCCAGCCGCCGTAGCCCGCGCCGAAACCGGTATAGCGGGTATCGACCTTCTCGCGGCCGTCGTTGACGCCGTAATCGAGCTTGACGACGAGCGTTGCCGCTTCGGGCGAAGCGGCGCGCTGATAGCCCTGCTGGACCAGCCTGTTCTCGACGTACGACGCATATTGCGCGAACTCGAGCCCGCCCGATCGCTCGGCGTCGCGCGCCTCGATCGTGAAGCTCTCGCCCGACGGCGCCGGCAGGCGTTGGAAGCGGGAAACATCGGCAGTGAAGGGCGTCGTGCAGGCGGCAACCAGCGCCAGCAGCCCCAGCGACAACAGGATCTTCGGCAGTTTCATGTTATTCACCTACGGGCTTTCTCGTTCGCACCCACGCCATACCTATATAGTGCATGTGCGCGGCTGAACGATCCCTGAATTTTCAAAGCCCTCAGCCGAGAAACCCAACCGTCCGTTTCACCTCCGCGAGCACCGGCGCCGCGATGGCGTCGGCGCGCGCCGCGCCCTTCGCGAGCACGGCGTCGAGATGGCCGGGATCGGCACAAAGTTCGCGGAAACGCGCGGCGATCGGCGCCAGCACGCTCACCGTGAGATCGGCGAGAGCAGGCTTGAACGCGCCGAACCCTTTGCCCTCGAACTCCGTGAGCACGGCTGCCGCGCTCGTGCCGGCAAGCGCCGCGTAGATCGAAACGAGGTTCCGCGCTTCGGGCCGCGACTCGAGCCCCGCGATATCGCCGGGCAGCGGCTCGGGGTCCGTCTTCGCCTTCTTGATCTTCTGCGCGATGGCGTCGGCATCGTCGGCAAGGTTGATGCGGCTCATGTCCGAAGGGTCGGATTTCGACATTTTCGCAGTGCCGTCGCGCAGCGACATCACGCGTGTCGCCGGGCCCTGGATCACGGGCTCGGGAAGCGGAAACAGTTCGACCCCGTAATCGGTGTTGAACTTCTGCGCGATGTCGCGGGAGAGTTCGAGGTGCTGCTTCTGGTCTTCGCCCACCGGCACGTGCGTCGCCTTGTAGCCGAGGATGTCGGCGGCCTGCAGCACGGGATAGCCGAACAGGCCGACGGAAGCGCCTTCCTTGTCCTTGCCCGACTTTTCCTTGAACTGCGTCATGCGCTGCATCCAGCCCATGCGCGCGGTGCACATCAGGATCCAGCAGAGCTCGGCGTGCATGTGCACCTGGCTCTGGTTGAACAGCACGGCGCGGTCGGGATCGATGCCGCTCGCGAGCAGCGCGGCGGCCATCTCGTGGATGCCCCTGCGAAGCGCTTCGGGGTCTTGCCACAGCGTGATCGCGTGCAGGTCCACGATGCAATAGACGCATTCGTGCTGGTGCTGCATGTCCACCCAATTGCGGATCGCGCCGAGGTAATTGCCAAGGTGCAGGTTGCCGGTCGGCTGGATGCCGGAAAAGACGCGGGGTGCGAAAGTCTGTGTCATAGCGCGCCGCCGTTAGGCCCCGCTTGGGTCACAGGTCAAGCGCCGTTGCCGCGCCTGAGCTTGGCGAGGTGTTCGTGGTGGAAGCCGCCGATCGCCCACAGCGTCCCGAAATAGAGCCCCGCCCCGGTCAGAACAACTGCCGTCAGTGCGCCCGCGCGTGCGAGCGCGCCGCCCGTGAAGGACGCGCCGAGCGCGTTCGTCACCCACCAGAGCCCGGAGGCCATCACGAGTGCGGCGACAAGCTGCTTGCCGACGCGCAGGATCACGTCCCCGGTCAGCGTGAAGTGCCCGCGCCGGTGCAGGATCGTGTAGAGCAGCGCGCAGTTGAACCAGCTTGAAACGGCGGTCGCCGCCGCGAGTCCGATGATGCCGAAGCGGTCGATGACGATAAGGATGACGGCGACGTTGAAGGTGAGCGCCGCCGCGGCGGTCTTCACCGGTGTCTTCGTGTCGCCGCGTGCGAAAAAGCCCGGCGTCAGCACCTTGATGAGCACGTAGGCGGGCAGCCCGGCGACGAGCGCCACGAGTACGCCCGAGGTGACGGCGACATGCTCCGCCGTGAACCGCCCGCCGAGGAAGATCGCCTCGACGATTGGGTGCGCGGCGACGGCGAGGGCCACGGCGGCGGGCAGCGTCAGCAGCATCGAAAGCTCGACAGCCGTGCCCTGCAGCTTCTGCGCGCCGTCCGCGTCCGCGCGCGCGATCAGACGGCTGAGCGCGGGCAGGATGGCGGTGCCGAGTGCGATGCCGACGACGCCGAGCGGCAGCTGGTTCAGCCGGTCCGCGTAGTTCAGGAAGCTCATCGCGCCCTCTTCAAGCCGCGTCGCGAAGAACGTGTCGATCAGCTGCGACAGCTGGTAGATGCCCGCGCCGAATGTGGCGGGCACGATGATGCGGCCGAGTTCCTTCACCTTTGGGTCGAGTCGCGGCCAGCGGAGGCGCAGCGTCAGCCCCGCCCGGCGCACGGCCCACAGCAGCCACACGAACTGCACGATCCCCGCCACGCTCACCGAAACCGCGAGCGCCCGCGCCGTTTCCGTGCTGTCGCCGGTGGTGCTGCCGAAGAACAGAACGCCGCCGATCAGGCAGATGTTGAGCAGGATCGGCGCGGCGGCGGCGGCGGCGAACTTCGACATCGAATTGAGCACGCCCGACAGCAGCGACACGAGGCTGACGAGCAGCAGGTAGGGAAAGGCGATTCGCGTCAGCTCGACGGTCAGCTCGAACTTGCCCGGCACGTCTTTGTAGGCGCTCGCCATCAGCCAGACGACGCCGGGCATGAAGATCTCGAACAGCGCCGTGAACAGCAGCAGGATCGGCAGGAAAACGGACAGCACATTCGCCGAGAAGCGTTCGGCCGCGCGGATGCCGCCGGGTCCGTGCAGTTCCTTGCTGAACATCGGCACGTAAGCCGCGCTGAACGCGCCCTCCGCGAACAGGCGCCGGAAGATGTTGGGCAGCTTGAACGCCACGAAGAAGGCGTCCGCGCCCGCGCCCGCGCCGAGCAGGCGTGAAAGCAGCATATCGCGGGCAAAGCCGAACACGCGGCTGACGAGGGTCAGCCCTCCGATGACGCCGACGCTCTTGACGAGCGACATGGGCGCGTCCTTTCGCCCGGGCCTCTTAGGCGTGCCCGATCTCGCCGGATTGCTCCGCCGCTTCCGCCTGCTGCTGGCGCGCGAAATAGAGCTGAGCGAAATCGATCGGGTCGAGCATCAGCGGCGGGAAGCCGCCGTCGCGCGTCGCGTCCGCGAAGATGCGGCGGGCGAACGGGAAGAGCTGGCGCGGCGCTTCGACGACGAGGAACAGCTCGAGGTGTTCTTCGGGCACGTTCTGCAGGCCGAAAAGGCCGCCATAGAGCAGCTCGGTGATGAAGGCGGTCTTGCCGTTTTCGAACGTGGCGTTCGCGGAGAGCTTCAGCTCCACCTCGTAGACGTTGTCGCCCTGCTGGCGGACGCCGACGTTGACGTTGATCTCGATCTTCGGCTGGCCCGCACCCTGCTGCAGCGACTGCGGCGCGCCCGGGTTCTCGAACGAAAGGTCCTTCACGTACTGCGCCAGGATGCTCACCTGCGGCAGCGCTTCCGCCGGGGCTTCGCCGCCGTTGCCGTTGATGTAGCCTTCGTCGCCCGTTTCGTTCTCGGCCATGATGCAGGTCTCAATTCTGTTGGACAGGAATACGGCGCGCTCGCTAGCAGGCACATGGAACCGGCGCAAGGCAGCGCTGTTCCTTGTATGCGGCTCGGAATAGCCTATCTTAACCGAAAACAGGTTAAGCTGCGTGGACTGTGCGGCGCGGCGCTGTTAAGCAAACGCGTTTGAAGGGGCGCTTGAAGGTAGAATTATGGGCGACAGCAGCGGACTGATCGAGATCGTCGTTCTGGCGATGCTCGCAGGGTTCATCGCCCTTCGGCTGGTGAGCGTGCTTGGCCGCCGCACCGGCCATGAAGAGCCCGCCGGCGAAGTCGTTCGCCGCAGCCCCGCGGAGCAGCAGACGCCGCCGCGTGCCGGCAGCTACGATCTGCCGCCCGCCGCCCCGCTCGAGCTGCCCGCCGACATGTCGCCCGCGCTGAAGGAATCGCTGAACGCGATCGCCGCCGCCGACCCGACGTTCGATCCGCCGCGTTTCGCCGAAGGCGCCAAGGCGGCATATCGCATGGTGCTCGAAGCCTTCTGGAAGGGCGACGCCGAGGCGCTGCGCGATCTCGTTTCCGATGATATCGCCGATCAGTTCGCCGAAGCGATTGCCGCGCGCGAGGCGGAGGGGTTGACGCTCGAAAACCGGCTCGTGTCGCTCGAAAAGGTCGAAATCGTCGCCGCACGGCTTCACGGCGCCATGGCCGAGGTGACGCTGCGCTTCGATGCCGATCTCGTCGCCGTCACGCGCGACAAGGCCGGAAACGTCGTCAGCGGTTCGCTGTCGGACGCGGTGCAGTCGCACGATGTCTGGACGTTCAGCCGCCACACCGGCGCCGCAGACCCCAACTGGCTGCTCATCGACACCGACGAAGACGCCTGATTCGGCATCTGATTCCGGCGTCCTTTCGACGAATGCTGATTCCAGTCGCGGCCGAAATCCGCTAGCCCTGCGCCTGATCCAAGGTTTGCTGGAGTTCCGCGTGCGTCATCGCTTTTTCCCCGTTCTGCTGCTGCTCGCGATTGCCGCGTGTGCGTCGCCGCGTCCCACCGCCACGCCCACCGGGCCGGTGTCGCCAGGCGCCGAACCCGCGCCGACCACACCCGCCGTTCCCACGGGGCCTGCGACAGCCGCCGCGCTCGGCGCTGCGCCTGCCACGTTCGCGGAGATTCCGGGCTGGGGGACCAACGATTTCGCCGCCACCCTCGCCGCCTTCCGTAAGTCCTGCCGCGCCGTCACGCGCCGCACCGACGTCAGCGGCCTCACGATCGCGGCGGATTGGGAAACGGCCTGCAATCTCGTGCCCGCCGCTACGGACCCGCGCGCCTTCTTCGAGCTGAACTTCACACCCGTGCGCGTCGGCACCGGCGCGGCATTCGTCACCGGCTATTACGAGCCGGAGATCGCAGGATCGCGCACGCGCGGCCCCGGTCATCTGGTGCCGATCTACGGGCTGCCCGCCGATCTCGTACGCGTCGATCAGCCTGATCCGGCGAATCCCGGCCAGATGAAGAAGGCCACCGGCCGCATCGACGAAACCGGCGCCTACCAGCTCTACTGGTCGCGCGAGGATATCGATAACGGCGCGCTTTTCGATCGCAACCTCGAAATCGCGTGGGCGGCAGACGAGGTCGAATTCTTCTTCCTGCAGATCCAGGGCTCCGGTCGCCTGCGCCTGCCCGACGGCAGCGTCATGCGCATCGGCTATGCGGGGCAGAACGGCCGCGAATACGTCGGCATCGGGCGACGGCTGCGCGACATGAACGTGCTAGCCCCCGGCGAAGCCTCGATGCAGGGCATCATGCGCTGGCTGCGCGCGAACCCAGAAGATGGCCGCAAGATCATGCACGAGAACAAGAGCTACATCTTCTTCAAGGAACTCACCGGCGAAGGCCCGCTCGGCGCGATGGGGGCCCCGGTCACGCCGGAGCGCAGCCTCGCCGCCGATCCGATGTTCGTGCCGCTGGGCGCGCCCGTGTGGCTTTCCACGCGCTACACCGATGTCGATCGCAGCATGAAGCCGTTCGCTGCACTGATGGTCGCGCAGGATACCGGCGGCGCCATCAAGGGCGCGAACCGTTTCGATCTGTTCTGGGGTGCGGGCGAGCGCGCGCGCACCATCGCGGGCGGGCTTTCCAGCGAAGGCGCCGCCTTCATCCTGTTGCCGAAGGCGGCGGCGGCGCGGCTTCTCCGTGGCCCGGCGGCCTGAACCGCCTTCGGACGCCGAGACCGCTCTCTGGGCGAAGGTCACGGCCTCCGTCCGCCCGCTGAAAACGCGCGCCGCACCGCCGCCTGAAACGCCGCGCCCACGCGTGAACGTTCGCCCGCAACGGGTCGAGGCGCCCGATATGTCCCGGCAGCGCGCCGCTGCCGCGCCCGAGGACGCTTCGCTCGACGGCGGCTGGGATCGCCGCATCCGCAAAGGCAGCATCGAGGCCGAGCGCACCGTCGATCTTCACGGCCACACGCAGGACGAAGCCTATGCGGCGCTTGCCGGCGCGCTGGAACGCGCATGGCGCGATGATGTGCGCACGCTGCTCGTCATCACCGGCAAGACCCGGCCTGCCGGAGAGGACGGGCGCCCGCGCGGCGTCATCGCCGCTAATTTTTCCCGCTGGGCCGCGACTCCGGCGCTCAGGCCCTTCATCGCCGCGATCCGTCCCGCGCACCCGCGGCACGGCGGCAGCGGTGCGTGGTACGTGATCCTCCGCCGCAAGCGGTAGCTGTACCGTCCTCCCCGTGAATGGCATGATCGGAAACAGGACTC
>JAEULI010000025.1 GCA_016793845.1 Sphingosinicella sp. | reverse complement strand
TGCTGCTGCCGTAGCGTTCGTAGCCAAGGCCATGTCAACAACCGCGAAGGTGGTAATGCCTCGTTCCGCCAACCCCGCGCGCGTCGAAAAGTGTCGTAGTTATGGAGCTGAAATCGTCTTTGTCGCAGATGGGATGGAAGCGGCCAAGACTGTTCAGGAGATAGCCGACCGTGAAGAACGCACGTTTATTCATCCTTATGAGGGGCCTTTGACGACGACGGGAACAGGAACCCTTGGGCTAGAAATCGTAGAGCAGATCAATGATCTTGATGCTGTCGTGGTGGCGATGGGCGGTGGCGGTCTCTGTTCTGGTGTCGGCGCAGCAATCAAGCAAAGCTTGCCGGATTGCGAGGTGTTCGCCGTGGAACCGGTAGGAGCGGATACCATGTTTCGCTCGTTTCAGAGCGGCAAGCCGCAGTCTCTCGATGTCGTTCGGACTATAGCTGACACCTTAGCGCCTCCCCTAGTCCTTCCCTACAGCTTCGAAATCTGCAGGCGGGCGATCGACGACATTGTTCTCGTATCCGACGATGAGATGCGCGAGGCGATGGCGGCTGCGTACCGCAATCTCAAGCTGGCGCTTGAGCCCGGCGGTGCCGCGGCGATCGCAGGAATGATGGGGCCGTTACGGGAGCGCCTTCAAGGCAAACGTGTCTGCGTGATTGTCTGTGGTTCCAACATCGACTTCAGTGGCTTCTTAAACCACCTCCAGCGATCGCAGACAGAACGGCCGGCAGAGGAGTAGTCTTGATACCTTTGAAGCAGCACCGTCGGATATGCAGTGGCGCCGATTGTGCGTGCCAGCGTCCGTTGCAAAATTCGTTGCATCCAAAAGTGTTCAAAGCTGCATCTATCCTATCGAAACCAACACCAACCGCAACGCGGCTCCACTAGGATTTCGACAATGAAGCTATCAATTCGACCCGCTCTGTTCGTATCGTCAGTCTTGGCTCCATTCCTCGCTTTCGGCGCGGCCAGTTCGTCCGCGAGCGCCAGCTCTATCAGCACAACCATGCCGGATACAGTCACGGGCGGAATCGGCGCAGAGGTGATTGCACATATTAATACCGACACTCCCGAACGCATCCAGCAGTGGGCATCAACGATCCTTTCGCAGTCGATCGAGGGAGATACGCGAGCCGCTGTTCTGAAGCAGCTTGCTATCGCATCGCGCGACAGCGGTGGCGTCGACTTTGTCGATGCGCGAACACAAGGACCGCCCGGGATGCTCGTCGTGACCATCAAGGGGCGGCGGACCGGGCAACGGGCTGCTCTTGTACTGCTTCCTGATTCGGAACAGCCCGGGAAACTGGCCATGGCCGATGTTGTACCGGTCGATGATCCCGCACTTTATGCCGCTTGGCCTAAAACCGGTGCGCCGCAGGCTGAGATCGCTCGGCTCGCTACCGCTGCGCTGGATACGCTCGAGCGCACGAACGACTTTTCAGGATGCCTGAGCATTTCGGATGGCGCTAAAGTGTTTTTCAATGAATGCCGTGGCTTGGCTGATCGCACGTTTGGCGTGAAGGCAGACCCGCAAACAAAATTTCATATCGGATCGATGAACAAGATGTTCACCGCAGTGTCGATCGCTCAGCTTGTGGAATCGGGTAAGTTGACGTGGGACACCACGCTCGCCGAACTGATACCTGAATATCCTGACCAAGCAGCTGCGGCGAGGATCACCGTTTGGCAGCTCCTGCACCACACTGCCGGCTTGGGAGATTTTTTCGTTCCAGAGTTCTTTCAGAATCGCGAGAAGTTCATAAATCCGGGCGACTATCTCGACCTGATTGCCCGTCAGCCAAGGAAATTCGATCCGGGCACTGACTGGAATTACAGCAACGCTGGTTACGTCTTGCTCGGACGAATCGTCGAAAAAGTCTCCGGCTACAGTTACTTTGAGTACATCCAACGTCATATCTTCGCGGCTGCCGAAATGACCTCCAGTGGCTTCGACAGTCAGGAAGATGTGACGTCAAAGTTGGCGATCGGCTATTTTAAGGAAGGTGCCTTTTCTACCTCCTGGAAGGCTAATTGGTTAACTCTGCCCTTCAAGGGAAGCCCGGCTGGCGGCGGCTATTCGACCAATGGCGACTTATTGAGGTTTGCGAGCGCGCTGCGCGACGGAAAGTTGGTCGGACCCGCAACCTTGAAAAAAATGTTCGATGAAGGCGTGCCGGCTGGGCCCGGTACATATGCGGCCGGGTTCGGCGATCGCCTGTCAAAAGGCCGCCATATCCGCGGTCATGCTGGCGGTGCGCCAGGGATGAATGCCAATCTTGCAATCGTTTGGGAAACCGGGGCAGCGGTCGCTGTGACCAGCAATCAAGGCGATACGCCGACCGCAATGCTGTTAAGCGAGCGCATCGCTGACCTCCTCGCCGCCGTGGGACGGGGAGAGGAAACGCCATGAAGGCTCCACGTGAGTATCTGGCTTCCACGCGATTTACTCGGGTGAAGCGCCGGGGAACGGTGGTCCAGGTCCAGCGTTAGTTTCCGACTTGCCGGGCCCCGAGGCCCGGCAAAATCCTGATCCAGCAAGACATTCTGCCGGTGAAAAATTTCCAAGACCCATGTGAGGACGGCTAGCGTTGTAGTCCTGCCTCCAGGCCTCGATCAGCCGTCTGGCTTCGGGCAGCGAAGCGAACCAATGGACATTGAGGCATTCATCCCGGAACGACCCGTTGAATATTTCGATGTACGCATTGTCGGTGGGTTTGCCGGGCCGGGAGAAGTCGATCCGGACACCATAGTGGTAAGCCCAGAGATCGACCAGGCGACCGGTAAATTCGGCGCCATTGTCGGCAAACAGATATTTGGAGGCTCCGCGCTGCCGAACCAAACGGTTGAGTGTCTCGACCACATGTTCGTCACGCAAACGCTGTCCGACTTCGATCGCCAACGCTTCGCGGCTGAACACATGACCACCGTCAACATCCGGGTCTTTTGCCCGTCGCGTAATCTTGCGGCCAGCGGTCAGCTGCTCGAACCCGGCATAGCCATCGACATGCAGGATGCCGCTATAGGTGGCGAGATGGGATTTCGGGCGCTCGGCCTTGCGATCGGGTTCTGGAGCAGGGAATTTCACCTAGAAAGCGCAGAATTCCAAGGCTCTACGTAAGCCGCGTCGTGTGTCTTCCGTGTTTTATGTCTAGTTTTCCCTGTAAATTCCCGCAGAATACGGAAGACCTTCCCTGAGACCCGTTCGCGCGGCACTGCGTCGCGCAGCGTCAGGCACGGGCAAGCCGGATGACGCCGCGCTCCGCCTCCAGACGAAGGCCGAACATGTGCGCAAGACGCGGCGCGAGCCGGCGGGGGTCGTTCACCCGAAAGCGCCCCGAAACCTTGAGGTCGGCAAGATCGGACCCGGCCAGGACAAGCGTCTCGGGCCCGTAGCGGTTGGCGGCGCCGATCACCTCGGCAAGACGCGCCGTCTCGAACACGGCAATGCCGGCGGGCCATTCCGCATCGCGCGAAGCCGCCCGCTCCCGAACGAGCCCGCCCCCGGTCTTGCGGCGTATGCCCTCGCCGGGCGCAAGCGGAAGCACGTCGCCGGCGTCGGCGACCTCGACCCGCCCCTCGAGGAGGGAGACCGCGATGCCGCCGTCCTCGCGCGTCACGTCAAACACCGTGCCGCGCGCCACCACCGTGCTCGTCCCCGCCACGACAACGAACCGGCGCGGGTCGGACGCAACCCTGAAACGCGCACGCCCGTGGAGCAAGGTCACGCGGCGCTCCGTATCGATCTCGAACGCAAGGCGGGTTCCGGTATCGAGCGTCGCCGTACTGCCGTCGGTGAGCACCACGTCGCGGATCTCGCCGCGGCGTGTCGCAACGATGCCGTCCTGCCGCCCGCGCCCGGCGAGCGCCAGCCACCCGCCCGCGCCAAGCAGGCCTGTCGCCGCCGCACCGGCTACGACGTTTCGGGCGAACGCCCGCCGCGGCAGTTCCACGAAACCGCCTTCATCACGCAACAGCTTGCCGAGACCGAACACCTCGCTTGCGCGGTTATAGGCCGCACGGTGTTCCGGCGCAGCGAACCATACCTCGAAATCCGCGCGCCACCGGTCTGCCTCCGGCCCACGCATGCGGACGAACCAGAGCGCCGCGGCGCGGCGCAGCGCATCCGTTTCGGTCGACGACGAATCCGTCATGGCCTGTCGAGAGCCTCCCCGATTCGCACCTGGGCCTCCGCGATATGCCACTCGACGGTGCGAATGCCGATACCGAGCCGCTCCGCGATCTGACGATATGTGAGTTCATCCACCCGGTGCAGCAGGAACACCTCCCGTGTCCGCGGCGGGAGCGCGTCAACCGCCGCGCGATACTGTCTGCGCACGTCCTCGACCTCAATGTCATGCGTTTGCTCGGGAGCGTAAGCCATTGCCGCGGTGTCCACCTGCAGCGGTACCATCTCGCCGCGCACAGCGGCACGGCGACCGGAATCGGCAAGCAGATTGCAGGCGATACGCTGCAGATAGGCGGCAGGCCGCTCCGGCACCGGCCGCCCGCGCGTAGCCGACAGCAGTTTCACGAACGCATCGTGCACAAGGTCCTGCGGCTCGTCTGCGCCGCTGCGCCGCCGGAAGAAACGTGCAAGCCGCGTTGCCTCACGCCGGTAGAGCGCATCGGTATCGGGCGCGCGTCGCGGCGCCCCGTCATTCTTCATGAAAACCCGCGCGGACAGGCTCGCGGCAGTGCCCGCAGGCACTGCGTCAGGGGTCAACGGAAAGCGGTGCCGCTGGAAGCTGCCCGCGCATGCTCCGGCCGTCAGGCCGAAACCTCATGATGCCGTGCAGGACATCCTGCAACGCGGCCAGCCTGTATTCGCCGCGTCAGCCTGAATCCTAGACCCAATGCGCCACCGCCGGCAAGCCCGTCAGCGCGGCGCCTGCCCGGCCGACACCTGCTGCATGTCGATGAACGCCCGGATCGCGGCCTCCTGCTCGGGTCTGAGCGTATCGCACGCGCCGGGCAGCTGCGCCGACACGCGCCCGAGCAGGAAGGATGGGCAGCGCCCCTCCCAGGTCCCGAGATTGGGACGGTGCGCGCGATAACCGGCAAGCGCGGCGATCTCCCTCGGAAAGGTGCGTGCCACCGCCGGCGGATAGGCGAGCCAGGGCAATTCGTAGGGCTTCAGCCAGCCGAGGCTGTAGCTGACGATCATGCCGCGGCGAGGGTAAGGTGACCGGTTCGCGCCGCCGCCATGGAGCGTCGAGCCGAGGAAGAGCAAGGCTGTGCCGGGCCTCATCTTAGCCGCGACCGGCGCTTCGGACGGTTCCGGCTCGCGGCGGTGGCTTCCCGGCCAGACCAGCGTCGCACCGTTCCCGGCCGTGTACGGTACGAACGGCCACATGACGTTGACGAGATATTCGACGCCGGGCGTGCGCAGCGGCCACATCTCCTCGTCACGGTGCGGCGGCTGCATTGGCGCGCCCGGCATCAGCTCGACCGCCTGCGTCAGGTTGAGCTGGATCGCGTCACATTCCGTCAGCACAGCGCGCGCAATCGCGAGGATGAGCGGATGGCCGACGAACGCAGCCGCATGCGGCGTGCGCGCGAGCAGCCCGTGAAAGCGCCGCGTCGCGTTTCCGTAGAACAGGCCCTCGGACAAGGGCGTCCGTTCGAACACGGGATCAAGATCGGCAGAAAGTGCCGCGACCGCGTCCTCCCCGACAAGGTCCGGAATGATACAGTAGCCGTCGCGCAGCAACGCATCGTGCCAGCGGCAGGCCGCCTCGTCGATTGTGCTGTCCACGCCGTCCGCCACACACCTTGCCTCCCAAGCGGCAAGGATCGCCTCTCGGGGAGCAAATATGCGACCCGCTGATCAGGGGGTTGGTGTGCGACGCGCCCGGAGTCGGGCGGTTCAGGACTCGAAGATTTCGCGAAACGAAATCTGCCCGTCATAGAGTGCGCGGGCGACGAGGTAGGGCCGCTGCGCACCACCGTAGGCACGCCGGACATTCTCGACGCGCTCGTGCGCCGTGCTCGGCGCGATCTTTTCCATCATGGAGATTTCGATATCGGTCTTGCCCTGCGCGACCCGGACCAGCGCGATATGCTCGCGCTGCGAGAGCGCGGGCGGCGGCGCGGGACCGCCCTCCGCCGGCTGGACCAGGCGGCGCATCGCCTCGAACGCATAGCCGCCGATGCTCGCCGCGATCGGCAGCGCGTTGCGGCGCAGCCGCTCGGGCGAACGCGTTCCGAACGAACAGCTACCGCGCGGCTCGCCGGGAACGTTAAACGGCACAGTATAGCCCGTGCACAGCCCATAGGCTTGCGCACGTTCGAGAATTCGGGACTGGCGCGGCGACAGCCGCAGCAGCCGCGGCACTTCACTCCATTGCAGACCCGTCGCCGTCCGCATCGCCGCGATGTACACTGGATCGACCTCGAAGTGCCGCTTCAGGATCGCCTGTTCAACCCAGTCGGGATGATAGTTCGACAGCTGGAACGTATGGCGCGGCGGCGCGGCGGGATCGACATGGTGGCCGATCATGAACTGCTCGAACCCGAGATCGTGCGCTGCGGCCGTGAGCAGCACGGCGACCGTCTCCGGGCCGCGCGCGCTGCGAAAACCCTCCTCGTAGACGCCGAAATCGAACGTCGCCACCATGACGAACTCCACACCAGCGGCACACGTGGTCCGTCCATCTATGATGAGCGATCGAAAGACAATCGACTCGAATGACAGACCTGTCTCAGCGAATGATTTCACAGTTCTGAAGAAACGCAAGTCGCGATATCGAAATTATCGTGATATCCAAACCTAACGGTCCATTCTTTATTTCACTTTCACATGCCTCTTCGGCATCCTTTCCTGTCGTGAACCGGAGAGGACAAACCCGAGCGCGATTGAGGTCGCACGATGTCTTTCCATCTCCTGTCGCGGACCATGGCGGCACGGCTAGCGCTCGGCGGCTGTCAGGCCCGCTGGCATCCCCGACCCACGCCCGCAACCCCGGTCGGGTCCTCCGCTGACGCTTCGGCCGGTTCCCGGTGCGCGCGCCGTCCGGGTCCGCCTGTCTCCGGCCTGCCGCCGGCAGCGCGTGCCGCGCGGCACACAAGGAACCGTCATGGATCACGATCGCTACCGAAACGCCGTTCTCGCGCTGCCCGCGCCTCTTCGCGACATTCTCGCACGCGCGCTCGACGACTGGCCGTACGACGCTATCGCCGCGCACCTCGGCATCGGCGTCGCCGACGTCGAGACCGGACTTGCCGACGCCATCACACGACTTGTTGCATCGCTCGATTCCGGTTGAGTGCGGCGCTCCGGGGCCGGCGTCGACCCTCTGATCGAAGGGTCGACGCCGGCGCGCGCTTGCCACTTCCTGCAGCTTGTAACGTAGCCGTAAGGATCGCCGCCATGGCGCGAGAGGGTTTGATGGGACTGGATGCGCAGGGCTTTGCCTGGGAGTTCCTGCGCCGCAACCCTGCCTACCGGCGCCTTGCCGCCGATGCCGTGTCGCCGACAGGCGAGGACAGCGTCCGCGTCGCGGCACCCGCCGCATGGGGGCTGCATTTTCGCGGAAGACCCCGCCCGCCCCGCCGCGCAGGCGCTTGCCTTCTGGCGGAGCGATGCCGACCCCCACGTCGTCGCCATGAACGCCGAGCCGTGCCCGGGCGGCATCGACGTGCTGGCGCTGGGCGGCAACATCGCCGTGCTTGTCGAAACTGACGCCGAACGCCTGCTCATCCCCGCAGGCCCCGGGCACCTGCGGATCGATGTCGTCGGCGGCACGATTTTCTCCGGGCCGATCCGGCCGCTGTTCACCGTCGACGGCGCGGACGGCATGGCACCCAAACTGCTGACGCTCCGCCGGTTCGCAGGTCTCGTCCGCGGCGCGCCCTGCAGACGGCTCTGGCCGCCACTCCGCCGCGCCGCACGCCTCGAGGCCATGCTCCGTGCTCACGACGCACACGCGGCGGGCGCCTCGCACCGCGACATCGCCGGACTGCTCTATGGGCGCGCGGGCGCAGACGAGCGCTGGAGCGACAACTCGCGCTTCATGCGGCTGCGCATCCAGCGCGTCCTTCGCAGCGCGCGCCGGATGATCGAAGGCAGCTACCGGACATTGCTCGGCCTCGAAGGACCGCTCTGAGCAGCGCAGCGCCGAGGCGCTGACAGCGGCAGCACCGGTTGCGCGCACCCACCGGCCGCCGCGCCGCCGGCGCGGCGACGTCCTGTCGGCTCCCGCAGGCGGCGGGGCCGGGCGGGCACGGTCTTCTGGACCCGCGGCCACGGTCCGCAAGCCGGCGCTGCCGGCTCCTCCACGTGCGTTCCGGCCCTCCGGGTGCGGTCCGCGGCTGCCCGGCGGGTCCGATCCCGCGCCTGCCGCCCGTCCCCGCCCAAGCGGGGAGCCACGCTTGCTTTTTCGCGGGCGGCAAGGAGACACGGATGGAACTTCTCACCCCACCCTTGCGCAGCGTCCTTCGCGCAAATGCCGACGCTGCTGCACGCCGTCGCCACGACCCGCCGCCCGCTGTCAAATTCTTCAACCCCTGCGGCGGCGCGACATGGCTTGCGACCGGGCTCGACGCCGACAACGACACTTTGTTCGGCCTTGCCGATCTCGGCTTCGGCTGCCCCGAGCTCGGTTCGTTCAGCCTCTCCGAAATCGCCGCGATCCGCCTGCGCTTCGGACTGCGCATCGAGCGCGACCTCCACTTCACGAGCACGGTTGCGATCTCGGCGTGGGCGGACCTCGCCCGCCGTACCGGCTCGATCATCGCCGCCGAAGCCGCGCTCGCGCGCATGGCCAAGGCCTGACCCGCCGCGCCCGCCGTTCCGAGCGGCGCGGCGCGAAAGGCGCGCGGCGCGCACTCGCCGCAGTTCGAACCTGAAAGGTCCACCCCATGAAACTCGACTTCATCCCGCTCGCCAGCCTCAGCGTCAGCCGCGCCAACATGCGCCACGGCAAGCGCCCGCCCGACGTCGGCGACATCCTCCCCTCGGTCCGTGCGCGCGGCGTGCTCGTCCCCGTTCTCGTTCGTGCAGGAGGCGCCTGCGGCACCTTCGAGATCGTCGCCGGACGCCGCCGCTTCCACGCCGCGCTCGCCGTCGCCGCCGAGCGCCCGGACGACGCGGACGCCGCCATGCTGCCCTGCGCGATTCTCGATGACAGCGACGATGCCGCCGCCGTCGAGGCCTCGCTCATCGAAAACCTCGCCCGGCTCGATCCCGACGAGGTCGCCCAGTGGGAAACCTTCGTGCGCCTGACCCGCGAAGGCCGCACGCACGCCAACATCGCCGCGACGTTCGGCCTCGCCGACAGCGTCGTCCGCCGCGTCCTCGCGCTCGGCAACCTGCTGCCGCGCCTCCGCAGCCTCTACCGCCAGGGCGACATCGATACCGCCACCATCCGGCACCTGACCCTCGCCACCAAGCGCCAGCAGCAGGCATGGCTCGCGCTTCTCGATGACACGCAAAGCCATGCCCCGACCGGCGAGCGCCTGAAAGCATGGCTTCTCGGCGGCGCGGCCATTCCCGTCGAGCACGCACTGTTCGATGTTGAGGCCAGCGGCCTTGCCGTCACCGAGGACCTGTTCAAAAATGCATGCCTGTTCGCCGACGCCGACGCGTTCTGGACCGCGCAGAACGCCGCCGTCGCTGCCCGCGCCGACGCGTATCGTGCGGCGGAGTGGCACGAGGTCGTCACCCTCGGCCCCGACACGCCGTTCCAGAGCTGGGAGCATGAGAAATGCGCCAAGCGCAAGGGTGGGCGCGTCTACGTCGACGTGCGCCGCACCGGCGAGGTCGTCTTCCACGAGGGCTACATCACGCGCCGCGAGGCGAAACGCCTTCGCGACGGCGAAACTGATGCCGCGCCCGTCGCGGTGCCGCGCCCCGAGACCAGCAAGCCGCTCCGCGCCTATCTCGACCTCCACCGCCATGCCGCCGTCCGCGCCGTGCTCACCGCACACAGCGACGTCGCGCTTCGCCTGATGCTCGCGCACGCGGTCTGCGGTTCCGCCCTGTGGTCCGTCCGCCGCGAACCCCAGTGCGCGCCCGGCGACGCCGTCGCCGAGAGCGTCGAGACCTCTGCCGCAGAAACCGCGTTCGACAGCAAACGCCGCGCCGTCCTCGACGTGCTCGGGCTTGACGCCGACTGCCCCGGCGTTGTCGGTGCCTACGGCGTTCGCGAGCTTCCCGCGCTGTTCCTGCGACTTGCCGAGCTTCCCGACGGCGTCGTTCTCGATATCCTCGCCGTCGTCATGGGCGAAACGCTCGCGGCGGGCGATCCCGTCATCGCCGCGCTCGGCGTCCATCTCGGCATCGACATGGCCGACTGGTGGCAGGCCGACGACGCCTTCCTCGGCCTCGTCCGCGACAAGGCCGTGCTCTCCGCGCTCGTTGCCGACGTGGCGGGCAAGGACGTCGCCGACGCCAATCGCGGCGCGGCGGGCAAGGTGCTGCGGTCGATCCTCGGCGACTCCCTCAGCGGCAGTAACGGCCGTCCGCGCGCAGCACGCTGGGTGCCCCGCTGGATGCGGTTCCCGGCGTCGCATTATGCCGAAGCGACAACCGAGCCGGTCGCGGCGGATGCACTGGAAGCGGAAACAGCGAGGCTCGCCGCCTGAGACGCATGCGGGCGCGTGGTCCCTGCCCCCGCGCCCGCATCTGTCCCGCCGTCTACGCGCGTGCGGTACGAAAGAACTTGAAACGCAAGGATGCCGCCGGGTCTCAGCGACCCCGGTAGGGCTCGCACGCGGCGCCGTCGCCGTCACGGTCGAGCGCGGGGCGATAGCCCGGCTCGCCGGCGTAAAGCGGCGCAACCCCGGCCGCGCGGGCATCGGCGCAGGAACGATAGTAAGCGCCGGGCTGCGGCGTGTTCGCCCGCATGATCCCCTGCGAAACCGCGACCTCTTTCGAAACCGCCCCGACCAACGCTGCGGCCTTTCCAAGGTCGCCGCTGTCCTGAAACCCGACCGCAGCGCCGAGCGCGATACCGGCAAGCGCGCCGATCCCAAGGATCCGGGCGACCCCATGGCGCTGACGGGCCTGCCCACGTGTGCGGGCCTGATCGCCGAATGCGACAACGTTAGCGCGGGAGGATTTTCGGGAGCCCATGCCCGAACGATACCGACAAAGCGGCAAACCGTACGTTGCCGTGCCCACCTCACCGGTAGCGGCGCGCCATCCCGGCTCGCAGCATGGCGCGATTGAGGTCCACGCCGTCCGACACGCACTGGGCGAGCGCGCGGCCATAGGCGTCGCGCCCCGTCACCGTGCAGCGCACCGCGCCCCGGGTCAGTGACCTCAGGTAGTCCCGCGACGCCGCCGCACGGCCCTGATCGCAGTCCGACCGAAACCGCCGCGCATCCTTGCAGCGAGGACTGTCCGCCATCTCGGGAGCATCAATGCCGACCAGCCGCACCCGCTCGCCCTGGCACCGCAGACTATCCCCGTCATGGACCGGCGGGGCGAGACAGGACAGGATGAGAACAGCGGCAAACACGGGTTTGTCCCTTGAAAAAACGTTGACGGGTCTTGATGCCCTTCCCTA
This sequence comes from Sphingosinicella sp., assembly GCA_016793845.1. Classification (GTDB taxonomy): domain Bacteria; phylum Pseudomonadota; class Alphaproteobacteria; order Sphingomonadales; family Sphingomonadaceae; genus Sphingosinicella; species Sphingosinicella xenopeptidilytica. Next base: position 9,228 of record JAEULI010000025.1, on the reverse strand, counting down.
CGCCGCCGATTGCCCGGCCGGAAGACACCGTTGCAAGAATGTTCCATCTATGTTCTTTTCCGGTCATGCCTCGAATCGATCCCGGCGAACTTGCAACGCTGCTCCTGACCGCCCCGCTCGGCGCCCGCATCGGGCTTGCAACGCATAGCGAAACCGCACGGCAGGCCGCCGCACGCGCGCTCGCGGAAAGCGTTGTCCGGCGGCTCGAAGGCGCGCTGGAGGTCGATCGCAACCAGCTGCGTCTGCCGATCTAGCACCTCGCGCAAACCGGGCGCCGGGCTTGCGCAGAAAAGCTGCGTCGACAAAGCGATGGCGCGATTGTGCGATCCAGAAAATCACGCAGCTTGCTTCTAACCCCCCAAGGCGTCCTTCTTGCGGGAAAGGCAGGACGCCCTGCCTCGTCGCTTCATGTACGCCGATACGGCGTACATGTCTTGAAATGTACGCCGGTACGGCGTACATGGCGGATGAAAGGAAACTGCCATGCGGGGCCACGACATCACCGGCGCGATCGATGAGCGGAGTACGGAGCGCATGTCGTTTCGGACCAAGCCGCGCATCAAGGAAACCATCCAGAAAGCCGCGGCGCTTGCGGGCGTGGACGATTCCGTCTTCACGATGAACGCGGCCTACAAGGCGGCTATGGAAACGATTTCCGCGCACGAGCACACAATGCTCCAGCCCGTCGATCATGCGGCTTTCCTTGCCGCGCTCGACCGCCCGGCAGCCCCGTCCGACAGGCTGCGCGCTGCATTCGCGCGTCACAGCGAGACGATCGAAAGCCGGTGAGCCGCGAAAAGGCGGATCCCAAATGCATCATAGAGCCGCTCGATCCGTCACGACATGATCGAGCGGCCTTTTCGTGTGGCATTGACCAGGTCGACAATTATTTCAAACGAACCGCGAACAAGCTCGCGAAAGCCGGCAATACAAGAGTCTATGTTCTGACCGGCCCGGACGGCAGCCTGATCGGATTTTACGCGACCAACGCCCACGCGGTTCACTATGCTGAGCTGCCCGACCCGTTCAAACGGGACCGGCCCGGCCACGGCATCATCCCTGCCGCCTATATCTCGATGATCGGCGTCGACAGCAAATATCAGGGCCGGGGCTTTGGTGGCGATCTGCTTGTCGACTGCCTCCGCCGCATCGCCGGCGCTGCCGCTGAGATCGGCATTCGCGTCGTCCTGCTGGACGTGCTCGACTGCGGCAACCCCGCGCGCCTAGAGCAGCGCAAGAGGCTCTATGCCTCTTATGGCTTCGCCCCCCTGCCCTCGAACGGCCTCCGCATGTACCTGCCGATGTCTGATGTCGACGCGCTGGTCGCGGCGTTCAGCTGACGCCTTGTTTCCGGACATCTTCTGATCAAACGTCGGCGTCCGGAAGCTGCTGTTCGTAGCGATTGGACCGGCTCCGACTCTCCTAGGAAAACCCTCACCACCGCACGAGCCGCGGTACCAACAGCCTTCCGAACAGCGCACTGATGAGAACGGGCGCGCTGTGCCAAAGCCCGACGTGGTAGATCGTGTCCGTCGAACAATGGAATGCGAACGCGAAGATTCCGATGCATCCCGACGCGACGCCGACGAGCAGCCCGGCACGTTCGGGTGAGGTCGGCGCACCCCGCCGCAACCAGAACACCAGGACCGCGGCGGTGAGCATGCCGAGGCCGACCCCGGCGAGGAGACAATCCATCTCGTGGACGGACATGATCATACGTGGAGGCGCTTCGGTGCCGGACACGAGTATGATGATCGCCGAAAGAGGCAGCAAACAGGCCGCCGCAGCCACCCACCGCCATCCGAAGTGCCGGCTCCCGACCTGCGGATTTCCCATCGCGATCACAGTTGCGGCGCAGGCGACACCCAGAATCAGGAACAGGCCGTTGGCGATCAGGAACAGCGTGTCGAAGCGCCCTGCGGAGATGTCGCTCCGGAACCCGAAAACCACAGCGACGATGGCAAGCGTGACAATTGCTGCGGTCGCAGCCAGCGCCAGCCCGTAGCGCCGGCGCAGGACGCGCGCCGGTCGCAGGTCGTCCACGAGCGAAGCGATGAGCGTGTCGGTATCGGGATCCATCGTCATTCTGCTTCCTCGATCAGGGCGCTAAGTTTCCTGAGCCCCCTGTGTACATTGACCTTGACCAGTGCCTCACTCTGGCCCGACCGCGAGGCCGCTTCGGCCACGGACAGTCCCTCGATCCTCACCAGCTCTATCGCCTGCGCCTGGGAGGGGGACAGACACGCCAGCAGCCCGTCGAGGCTGAGCCGCGCCGCGACACTCTCCTGACCGCCGGCGACGGACACCTCCTCGTCGAGCCCCACTTCGTCCGCTCGGTAGACTTTCCGAAGATGATCGACCCAGCGATAACGCGCGATCGCCGCAAGCCAGGGCAGGAACGGGCGCGACGGATCGTAACTTGCCAGCTTGCCGTGCAGCGACAGCAGGGTTTCCTGCACAAGATCGTCCAGATGGCACGGCGCGATACGGCGGGCGAAATAGTGCCTGAGCCAGGCCGAGCAGGCCTTCAGAAGCGCGGCATAGGCAGGACGATCACCGCGCTGCGCCAGCGCCATCAGACGCGACAGGCTGGCATCGTCGGCCTTCACCGCGCGCGTCGGCTGAAAAGCGCGTCGAGCGACAGCGCGCCGCCACCCTTCGCGATGAGGACGAGCGCCAGCGCGGCCCACAGGGAATGCACCGGCCACCACGCTTCCGGGTAAACGAACAGCTGAATCACCATCGTCATGCCGAGCAGCCCGAGCGCGGACAGGCGGACACCGAGGCCGATCACCAGCAGCACCGGAAAGATATGCTCGGCCGCCGCCGCAGCAATGGCCGCAAACTCGGATGGCAGAGGGACGCGCGTATATTCCTCACGAAACAGATGATAGGTCGCATCGCTGATCGAAAACCAGCTGCCGTCTTCGATTTTCGCGCGCCCCGATCGCCAGAAGACTCCCGCGAGCGCGACGCGGGCCAGCAGAAGCGCGGCCGCTTCCGCCGCCCGGCTGGAGAGCAAAGCCGTAATCCGCTGCCAACCCGTCTGAAGCGCGACCATCACTCTATGCTTGCGGCGTCAGCGAGCCGCTGCCCTTCGGCGTCTTGATCTTCAGGCAGGTTCCCGCCTTCACCAGCTTCCACGCATTGCCCTGGTAGTCGGTGGTCGACGTGCCCGCGCAGCTGGTGCCGGCTCCGGCAGCACAATCGTTCTGACCGGCCTTCGCGACGCCGTAGCATTTTTCCATCTCGGGCTTCTTCGCTTCCGCCTGCGCGCTGCTTGCCAAACCGGCGGTCACCGCCGCCGCGAGCAGTGTCGTGAACAGGGGCGTCATGGTTTCGTGGGTCATCATCTCTTCTCCCATTGGAATTGAAAGGCCGCCGATCATGCAGTGGCCTGACTCGAAGTTCGGGCAGGGAACGCCGCGCGTTACAGGCGCGGAGAAATAAAATTCGAAGGCACCGCTGTAACCTTCCGGCGCGCGCGCGCGAATGAACGATAGCCAATCCGGCGCACTTCATTGGGAGATTTGTCTCATGTCCATCGCACTGAAAGGAGCCGGTTTCGCCTCGGCTGCCGCCCTGTTCACTCTTTCGACGCTGGCCTCGGCCGCGCCCGCGCCCGCCGGCAGCAGCGGCGCAGCCATCTCCGGCGCGGACACGGTGCATTGCTACGGTGTCAACAGCTGCAAGGGCAGCGCCGACTGCAAGACCACCCAGCACGAATGCAAGGGACACAACAGCTGCAAGGGTCACGGCTTCAAGGCGATGAAGGCCGACCAGTGCCTGAGCAAGGGCGGCACGATCGGCGATATCGGCTGATGCCTCCCCTGGCGATCCGGTCTCCCCCCCGACCGGATCGCCCACCCCTCGTTCCAGGATGCCAATCGTGACGGAAATCCCGCCCTTCACCGGCTTCGGCCTCGGCCTGCGCAAGGATCACTACGCCGACTATCTCGCCGGGACCGTTCCGGTCGATTTCGTCGAGATCATCTCGGAGAACTTCATGGTGGACGGCGGCCGCCCGCTGTTCACGCTCGATGCCGTTCGCGAGCGGTATCCGGTGGTGATGCACGGCGTATCAATGTCGATCGGATCGGCGGCGGGTCTCGATGCCGGATATCTCGCGCGCCTGAAGCGGCTGGCGGATCGCGTGAATCCCCTCTGGGTGTCCGACCATCTCTGCTGGACCGGCGTGGCCGGCCACAACACGCACGACCTGCTGCCGTTGCCCTACAGCGAAGAGGCGCTGGAAACTGTGTGCAGGAATATCCTGCACGCCCAGGAGACTTTGGGACGAACACTGTTGTTCGAAAACCCCTCCAGCTATCTCGCCTTCGACGCCGACATGACCGAGGCGCAGTTTCTGGCCGCGATGTGCGAACGCACCGGCTGCGCCCTTCTGCTCGACGTCAACAACGTCTACGTCAGCAGCGTCAATCACGGGTTCGATCCCGCAGCGTATCTTGACGCGCTTCCCGTCTCGCGGGTGCGGCAGATTCATCTGGCGGGCCACAGCCGGGGTCAGGACATGCTGATCGACACGCACGATGCGCCGGTGTGTGCGGATGTCTGGGCGCTCTATCAACTCGCCTGCGCGCGTTTCACCTCGGTCGCCACCATGATAGAGCGCGACGACGCGATTCCGCCGATCGATGTGCTGCTGAGCGAACTCGACATCGCACGACGGCTTTCGGGACACGGAGCACGGTACGCCGCATGACCATGGTCGATCTCCAGCGCCGGTTCCACGCCGCCGTGACGAGCCCCGGTGAAACCGCGTTCGAGGATTGGGATCCGGTCCTGCGCCCGGGCCTCGCTGTCTACCGGAACGCCTATCGGGCTCGGCTGATCGAATGTCTGCGTTCCACATTCGAGAAGACATGGACATGGATCGGCGACGAGAGCTTCGATGCCGCAGCCGCGCATCACCTCATTGTAAAGCCGCCGCAAAGCTGGACGCTCGACGATGCGGGCGCCGGCTTCGATGAAACGCTGGCTCAGCTCTTTCCAAATGACCCGGAGGTCGCGGAACTGGCCTGGCTCGAATGGCAAATGCAGCAGGCCTTCATTGCCGCCGACGACCCGGCGCTCGATGCCGCCGGCTTCGCCGCGCTCTCGAAAGACTTTACTGAAGAGGCGTGGGCCTCGCTCCGCGTCTCGTTCGTGACCGGCATGCGTTCACGGCGGGTACGAACCGATTGCGGAGCGGTCTGGACCGCCATTGCAACCGATAGAGAGATACCCGCCGATATCCTGCTTGCCGAGGCGCGGACGCTTGTCGTGTGGCGGCAGGGCCTCAGCCCGCGGTTCCGGATGCTGGGCTCCGAGGCCGCCGGTCTCGAAACGCTGCAACAGGGCGGCACCTTCGGCGATATGTGCGAGACGATGGTCAAGCGCCTCGGTGCGTCCGGCATCGAGGAGGCCGGACGCGCGCTCGGCGTTTGGATTGCACAGGGATTGGTTCGCCGGGCCGAAGCCTCAGCACAACAAAATCGCTGATATGATCGTTAGATTCAGCTGGCTTGTACGTGTGCGATTGGCAACTTTCGTCCGAGTTGCGAACATTCTCCGCGCAGATTGGCTTCCGCAATAGCCGACGTCTCTTCAGATGCCCCGCGACGGCGGGCTTTGTCCGGAAGCCGAATGGCAGGTTGTGGTTGGCCTACCGGTCGAGTTCGTCGTCGGTGTGGATCAGAGGCATTGCGTCAGCTTCGGATGGTTTGGCCCCGTCATCGGCTGTGCCGGTGCGATAGTGTTCGAAGAAGGTGAGCGTCCGCGCAATCATGTCCGGAGCGTTCAGCGTCATCGAGTGGGTGTCGTCCTCGTAGATGTGTAGTGCGAAGGGCGTGCCGGCCTTGTTCAGCCCCTGCGCCACGTCGAGCGCGTCCTTGACCGGCACGCGCCAGTCGGCAGTGCCATGAAACAGGATAGTGGGCACCTTGATCTCATCCGCCCACAGGATGGCAGAGCGGCGGTCGAGCGCGGCCTCCGGGTCTGCGGCATAGTCCATCATCATGCGAGCCCGCATCGGCATTAACTTCGGCCGGTTCGCGTCGCGAACACTAGCTGCGCCGGCCCGGATGGCCATGGCGCGCATCGGAAACCCCTCCCGCGCCAGCATATAGGCCTGCATCCCTCCGCGGGAGCCGCCGAACACGAAGGTCTGAGACGTGTCGACATAGCCCAGCGCTTGCGCCAGCGGCACCAGGTTCCGGACATCGTCAAGGTCGCCCCGACTGCCAAAGCCATCAGAGCCGTCGCTGCCCGGCCCACCGCGATACTGCGTGGCAAGCACCACATAGCCGGCCTTCAGAATGGCCTGCCAGCCCTGGTACATCCATGGCTGCATCGGGCCGAACTTGTTGTTGCCGCCGCGCAACGCGATCAGCAGCGGCAGGCGCTTCCCTTCGGTGTCAATGGGCTTCCACAAGAGGCCGGCGATCCGCAAGCCGCCGCTTGCGTAGCGGATGACCCGGCATTCGAAGCCGCGATAGGCCAGCCCCTCCTCGACCCGCGCCCGATCCGAGAGCGCCGCCGCCAGCTGCGCGTCGCTGATCGGCGGCATGACCAGGTTTTCCTCACGCGCCGCCTCCACCTCGCTGTCGAGATCCGTGCGGATCATTCGGACGAAGTCTTCGTAGGAGCGGTTCGGATTGGGCGGACAGGGTTCGGACGATAGCAGCGTCCCGTCCGGTGCATCGGTTTGTGCCAGCGCGGGACTTGCGGCGATGACGAGCAGACTGAGAAGCAGAATCAGGCGCCACCTTATGCCGGCACCCTCCAGCACATCAACCGGCCGGCGGGCGACCGCTTGGTCCCGATGGGAATAGGAAATGAAGACGTGGCCCATATGCACCCCCGATTGCAGTGGTGGCACAAGCAGAAACGGGACGCCAGCGTGAGAAGCGGGGGCTGATTTGGGGAAGCTGCGCGAGCCGTTTGCACGACCGCATTCTCGTGCGAAGTTGCCGTTCGGTCTCGCGCCAGGCCAGCTGACTTTTTTCGCCGACATTGCTGCCGTTCAGGCTAACGAGCTACATTGCTGATGTCTGCCGGTCGTTCAGCCGCATCATTATCGCCGCAGCTGGGCCGAAAGCTGAATGTCGGGTTCCTGACGGCTAGTTCGTCGAATCGGACGCCTCTTTGCCGGTTTCCAAGACTACCAGTCATGATGTTGGTGCCACGCAACGCTCTATTTCCCTGACAACCAATTCACTAACCGGCCAAACCAGACAGGGCCAGGCGGTTTCTCCTTGGTCTCCGGCGGTGATTGCGTCACACTGCCAAATTGCCACTCCTTGCGTTCGCGGTCGATGGCGCGACCCAAGTCAATCCGCTCGCGGGACCATTTGTCAGCCCAACGCACCCGCCCATTGGCGAGAATGTAGTGGGACTGACAGGCGAAGCTCCAGTTGCCGACAGAAGGGTTGATCGAAACGTTCTGACCGTCAAACTTCATCGACCAGTCCGTCGGCGAAAGCCGTGTGTAAACCTCGCTCCCGCAGCCGCAAAAGCATCGGTGCGCCGCCGTTGCAAACTCCACTGAAACATAGAGAATGCCTTCCTCCAGTCGCTCGGGAAAGGCTTTGACGAATTTGTGGGTGTAGGTTGCACGGCTCATGCTTGGTCCTCGTTGACGATGGCATTGCCGTTCACGGCGAAGTTGGCGTGGTGTTCGCGACCGAGATCCGCGTAGAAGCCGAAGTGCTTCTTCCAGCGGATGACCCCGAGGGCTGCGTTGAGCGCATTCAGATCGGCAATCTGAATGTTCTTGGCGTAGATGTTATCCTTGCCGCCGTCCTTGAAGGAAACACGCCCCGGCTGCCGAATATGATCGCGCTTGTCGGAGGTGCTCGCGGTGACGCGGACCAGCCCCGTCAACTTATCGTCGATAAGCTCGATGCCCATGCCGACATCTACGAACGGGATGCCGTTGCGCTCAAGGTATTCCACGAGCAGCCGCTTGGGCGTTCCGGGGTCCATGCAGACAAAGGCGAAATCGAGCACCCCGATCTTGTCGATTGTGTCTTCCAAGATCGCAAAGGCATGGGGCACGATGCCGCGATGCATCCGCGAGTAGATGCCAGCAAGGTAGTCGACCTTCGCCGGAAGTTCGCGGAGCTGATCTGCCGACGGCGCACCCGGTGCGCGGAATGCGTTGTGCTGGAGGAAAGTGAGGCCGAGCAGGTTCGGCACATCTTCCGTCGCTATGCGGACCTTCCATCGCTCCGTGCCTTGGACGACGAACTGGAACGCGATAGTCATCGCACGAAGCGGCGCCCATACCGGGATGGACGGATCGTTGGCGGCATCCCGTTCACGGTTGGACCGCTTGCCTACCTGCTGCAGAACCGCATCTACGGCGGTGAGGTTGTGCACAAGGGCACATCCTATCCCGGCGAGCACGAAGCCATCATAGACCAGAACACATGGGATGTTGTGCAAGGAAAGCTCAAGGCACGTGGTCCTGGGCTGTTCGCCGGTGAGCGCCGCACCGGAGGCTCACCGCTGATCGGTCTGCTGCACGATGGCGCCGGACGCCGCATGACAGCGACCCACGCGAAGAGGGGAAGCAGGCGGTATCGCTACTATGTGACGCGCGAGCCGTCGGGCGAGGAGCCGGCGTGGCGCATTGGCGCGCGTGACATCGAGGCGATCGTCGAGGACCGGGTCAAGGCGCTCCTGCTGGACGCAGACCGCGTCCGGCGCATGGCGATCGGTATTGATCCCCGGCAGGCGGAAGCTGCGGCACGCACGGCTGCGCAGCTTGCAAGCGCAGCGCTGCTTCCGAGGCTCTTACATCTTGGTCTCCGGCATATCGATCTCCACGAGGACAGGATCGACATGGGGATTGGTGAGCGCGAACTGCTCCGCACCTGTGGTATCTCGGTTCCAGATGATCACGACGTCGTGATTGCGATCACGGCTCCGGTCACTCGTGTACGCCGGGGGAGCGAGTTAAAGCTCGTCGTTCCGGGCCTCGGCACCATGCCATCACGGGCACCTGACCCACAGCTCGTTGAGCTCATCGCAGAAGCGTTCGCCTTGAGGGAGACGATGCTGGCGACCGGGAAGCCGGTGAGCGTGATCGCGGCTGAAGGGGGCAAGTGCCGCAAGCGCATGATGCGGTTGTCGCCGCTCGCGTGGCTCGCGCCCGACATCGTTGAGGCGATCTTCCAAGGTTCCCAGCCTGCAACGCTCACGCATCAGAAGCTGCTCAGCAAG
>JAEULI010000024.1 GCA_016793845.1 Sphingosinicella sp. | reverse complement strand
CGCGAGAAGGGCGCGCTGAGAAAGGGCGAGGCTGTCGGGCCGCATCATGGGCGGCAGTCTATGTGACAAGCGACCGGATTTGTCCAGAGCTTTGGCCTGAAATGATGTCGGCAAGCCATTCAGGCAGTCGCTGTCGAGATTCTTTACAGAAACGTAACGATATTCATTGGCGATCCGGAACCAAACATCAATGTCAGTAACAAGGCACTGGAACGTAAACAAATTTCCAGATCGGCACATTCCTTGCAAAACGAAAATAACTGTCTGAACGGTGCCTCCGGGCATGTCGGGCAGCAATCCATAAATCGGGCAGGGGAGTATGTAATGTTCAAGGTTCTTTTGGCAGGTGTTGCGGCAAGCGGTCTTCTGGCCGGCGCGGCCAATGCTGCCGTTATTTCCATTGATAGCGTGTCAGGTGTCTGGACGGCGACTGATCCCGTTGCCGGTATTTCCGGCATCAACACCAACGAGATTCGTTGGGGCACGAGCACCGGCTTCGGCAAGAGCGGTTATGATTTCGACGGCGCCGCTCCGCCCGCGTTCAGCGTGAACGAGGACGAAGGCTTCAACCTCGGCACGTTCACGCACCACAACAACCCGATTACCGGTACTTCGCTGGAATCGGCGACGCTGAAGGTGACGACCACGCTCACGATCGATGGCGAGACGCAGGATATCGTCTCGGTCTTCGACTTCGCGCACCTCGAAACCGACAATGATCCGCGTGGTTTGTGCGACAACGGCGAATCCAACTATCAGGGCGTCAACATCAACGGCTGTGCCGACCGCGTGACCTTCACGATCAATGTCGGCGCTTCGGATTCCTTCCTCATCGGCGGCATCAATTACTACGTCGATATCCTCGGCTTCACGATTGAAGATGCGCTCGCCAGCGCGTTCTGGACCAAGGAAAAACTCGATAACGATGCCGTACTCCAGGGCGTCATCACGTCGACGCCCGGCGTGCCGCCGTCGACGGATGTTCCGGAGCCCGCGATGCTCGGTCTGTTCGGACTTGGGCTTGCTGGCATCGCCGCTGCGCGCCGCCGCCGCGCCGCCTGAAGCCGAGCAGCACTTCAAAAAACGGAAAGGCTCCCGAAACGGGAGCCTTTCTTTTTTGTGCGCGTTCCGCTGCGTTTCAGATGATGTTTGCCGGAAGCGGTTTTGTCTGCGAGGCGCCGGCGACGGCTGGCTTCACCTCGCTCATCACGCATTCGAGCTCGATATCGACCGGGCCTTCGATCTGCGCCATGGCGTCCGCATCGAGAATGGCGCCGTCGATGTCCACGGCCCAGCAGCGGCCATCGAGCTCGGAGAGGAGGGCGGCGACGTCCGATCCGTTTTCGACGGGTTCCGCTGCGACGGGTGCGGCCACCAGAAGGGTTGCCAGGGCTGCGATGCCATACCGAACGATCATTGCCGGTTTCCTCTCCATCATTTCGTATGGATCAAATGCAAAAGTGGTGCCAGCGTTCCCTCAGCCCGCTGGATCAGCGGCTTCGATGGTTAAGGTGCGGAGCGCCGGTATCGAACTGTAAAGGCAAGCGACAATCGCCTGCGGGGCAAAGAAAAAGGGCGACCCGAAGACCGCCCTTTCCACCTGAGACCGAAGCTGTTCAGGCCTTGCGGCGACGTGCGGCGACAAGGCCGATCGCGCCGAGACCGAAGAGCGCGAGCGCGCCCGGTTCGGGCACATCGGTGATCGGCTTGTAGGCCAGCGCGACGTTATCGAACTCGAACGCATAGCCCGAGCTGGAGGCGACCACCTTGTTGAAGGCCGTGTCCGAATTGATGTTCACGTAATAGGTGCCGGCCGCGCCCTGATCGCCGTTCGCGATCGCCGCGACGTCCGATCCCGAGTAGGTGAACAGCAGCGTATCGCCGGCGTAGAAGGCGAGCGAGTTGTAGGTATCGACCGAACCCCAAAGGATGCCGAAATACTGGTGATCATCACCAAGGTCGAGCGTGACGGTGCCGATGCCGGTCGTCAGATACTGGGTGGCGTCTTGGCCATCCGCCTGCGCGTTGCCGAACAGCGTGCCGTTGCCGCCCGAAATGTAAGGCGCCGCATACTTGCCGCCAACATTCGGAAGCGAAGCCGTGCCTGCATCCGTACCGGCGAACGAAACGGTGATGCCGCTCGCGGTCGTGCCGCCGGGGCCGATGGCATCGAAACTCTCGTAGATGTTGGCGCCGACGGGAACGCCGCCCACCGACGATGAAATCACAGCGGCCGACGCGCTGGTGGAGGCGAGCATGGCGGCAACAGCAAAAGCGTACTTCATGACATTATCCTCTGATCAAACCATGTTCGGTCGATCGGATGCAGGGACGATGCCAGAATCGAGGGAGTCAGCTTTTTCAGGATAGACGATAGTTAACAGTGCGTTAGCTATAATCGTTATGTAAGTTTGCCCGACACGCCCACCTGCTGTCAGGGGCGGCGTTCGAAGGCGGCCGTAATGTGGAGGCTGACCTCGTCGCCAAGCACGGGCAGCGCGTAGGTGATGCCGTAGTCGCTGCGCTTGATGGTGGCGCGCGCCTCGAAGCCCACGGTTTCGATCTTGCTCATCGGATTGGGGCCTGTGCCGGTGAAGCGTGCATCGAGCACCACGGGCTTCGTGATGCCCTTGATGGTGAGGTCGCCGGTGATTTTCGCCTTGAGGCCGTCGACGACGACGCCTGTCGACTTGAAGGTGGCGGTCGGGAACTTCGCGGTGTCGAAGAAGTCGGCGGTCTTGAGGTGTGCGTTCAGCTTTTCGCTGGTCGTCGTCACCTTGTCGACGGGGATGGTCAGCGAAACGCTGGCAGCCTCGGGCTTCGCCGGATCCAGCGTCAGCGTGCCCGTGGGATTACCGAAGATGCCATAATAGACGTTGAAGCCGAGATGGTTGATGCCCCACGCGATCTGCGTGTGGTCTGTATCGACGGTGTAGGTGCCCGCGGCGACCTTCGCGGCGGCCTCGGCGCCCGGCTGGCCCTGGGCGAACGCGGGGGCGGCAAGTCCGATAAGGGCGAGGGCGACAAGCTGGGCTTTCATGGCGGGGGCTCCTGAAACGGGAAACGGCGCCCGCAGCCTGTGCCGCGCGCGCCGTTCCTGTCAACCGAAGCTATCGTGACAGGCGTTAGTTCACCGCCTTGTCGACGAGCTTGTTCTTGCCGATCCACGGCATCATCGCGCGCAGGCGGCCGCCGACCTCTTCGATCTGGTGCGCGTTCTGGTTCTTGCGCGCAGCCTTGAGCTCGGGGTTCCCGGCGCGGTTGTCGAGGATGAAGTCCTTGACGAAGCGGCCCTGCTGGATGTCGGCGAGTACGCGCTTCATCTCGGCCTTGGTTTCTTCGGTAACGATGCGCGGACCAGTCTTGTAGTCGCCGTATTCGGCGGTGTTGGAGATCGAGTAGCGCATGTTGGCGATGCCGCCTTCGTACATCAGGTCGACGATCAGCTTCACTTCGTGCAGGCACTCGAAATACGCCATCTCGGGCGCGTAACCGGCTTCCACCAGCGTTTCGAAACCCGCCATGATGAGGCTCGAAAGACCGCCGCAGAGCACGGCCTGCTCGCCGAAGAGGTCGGTCTCGCACTCTTCCTTGAAGGTCGTCTCGATGATGCCCGAGCGGCCGCCGCCAACGGCGGAGGCGTAGGAGAGAGCGACATCGTGCGCGTTGCCGGTGGCATCCTGCGCGATAGCGATGAGGCAGGGCACGCCGCCGCCGCGCTGATATTCGCTGCGCACCGTGTGGCCGGGGCCCTTCGGCGCGATCATGAACACGTCGATATCGGCGCGCGGCTCGATGAGGCCGAAGTGGACGTTGAGGCCGTGCGCGAACGCGAGCGCCGCGCCTTCCTTCATGTTCGGCGCGAGGTCGTTCGCATAGATCGCGGCCTGATGTTCGTCGGGCGCCAGCACCATGATGACATCGGCCCACTTGGCGGCCTCGGCATTCGAAAACACCTTGAAGCCGGCGCCTTCCGCCTTCTTCGCGGTGGCCGAGCCTTCGCGCAGCGCCACGGCGACTTCGGCGACGCCGCTGTCGCGCAGGTTCTGTGCATGGGCGTGGCCCTGGCTGCCATAACCGACGATCGCGACCTTCTTGCCCTTGATCAGGCCCACATCGGCGTCGGCATCGTAATAAACGCGCATGATATCAGGACTTTCTCTGTTCGATTGGGAGGGAGTGACGAAAAACTCAGCTCGGGTCCTTGCCGCGCGAGATGGCGACAACGCCGCCGCGCGCGACCTCGACAAGGCCGACTTCGCGCATCAGCGCGATGAACGTGTTGACCTTCTCGGTGGACCCGGTGATCTCGAAAATGAAGCTCTCGATCGTCGCATCGACGACGCGCGCACGATAGATGTCGGCAAGGCGCATGGCTTCGAGGCGCTTGTCGCCGCCACCCACGACCTTGAGCAGCGCCATTTCGCGCTCGACGTGCGGCCCAAGCTCGGTGAGGTCGCTCACCTTGTGAACCGTCACGAGCCGGTCGAGCTGTGCCTCGATCTGGTCGATCACCTCCTGCGAGCCGGAAGTGACGATGGTGATGCGGCTGACATCGTGCGATTCCGTGATGTCCGCCACGGTCAGGCTCTCGATGTTGTAGCCGCGCGCGGAAAACAGGCCGACGATCTTCGCAAGAACGCCGGACTCGTTATCGACGGTGATGGCGAGCGTGTGCCGCCGGATAGGCCCGAGATCGCGCATCAGACGAGTGCCTGCGCGTCTTCGTCGAGTTCGCCCTTCACGTCGGACGGGTTCAGAAGCATTTCCGTATGAGCGGCGCCTGACGGGATCATCGGGAAGCAGTTCTCCAGCTTTGCGACGCGGCAATCGACGAACACCGGGCCGTCATAGGCGATCATTTCGGCGATGCCGGCGTCGAGCCCGTCGACGTCTTCGATGCGGATGCCCTTCCAGCCGTAGGCCTCGGCGAGCTTCACGAAATCGGGAAGCGCTTCGCTGTAGCTTTCGGCATAGCGGCTTTCATAGGTGAGCTGTTGCCACTGGCGCACCATGCCCATGTATTCGTTGTTGAGCACGAACACCTTCACCGGCAGGCGATACTGAATGGCGGTGGACATCTCCTGAATGTTCATCAGGATCGAGGCTTCGCCGGCGATATCGATGACGAGCGACCGGGGATTGCCGAGCTGCGCGCCGATCGCGGCGGGAAGGCCATAGCCCATCGTGCCGAGTCCGCCCGACGTCAGCCACTTGCGCGGAGATTCGAAGTGGAAGTGCTGCGCGGCCCACATCTGGTGCTGACCGACCTCGGTTGAGATGATCGGCGCCTTGGCCTTCGTCGCCTCGTAAAGGCGCTGGATCGCGTATTGCGGCAGGATTTCCTTGCCGGTCTGCTTGAAGCCGAGGCTTTCCTTCTTCCGCCATTCGCCGATCTTCGCGAACCATGCCTTCTGGTCGACGGCCTTGTGGGCGCGCGCCTTCCATATCTTCAGCAGGTCTTCGAGCACGTAGCCGACATCGCCAATGATGCCGAGGTCCGCCTTCACATTCTTGTTGATCGAAGAACGATCGATATCGATGTGGATCTTCTTCGAATTCGGCGAGAAGGCGTCAAGGCGCCCCGTCACGCGATCGTCGAAGCGCGCGCCGATGCAGAGCATCAGGTCGCATTCGTTCATCGCCATGTTGGCTTCATAGGTGCCGTGCATACCGAGCATTCCGAGCCACTGCGGGGAGGCGGCCGGAAAGGCACCAAGACCCATCAGCGTCGAGGTGACGGGCGCGCCGGTGACACGCGCCAGTTCGCGCAGCAGCTGCGAGGCGCCATTGCCGGAATTGATGACGCCGCCGCCCGTGTAGAGGATCGGACGCTCGGCCTTCGCCAGCATCTCGACGGCGGCTTCGATATCCTTGAGCTCGCCCTTCAGCTGCAGCTTGTAGCCGTTATGCAGCGCCGAACGCTTCCGGTAGCCGGCGCGCGCGACCTGAACGTCTTTCGGAATGTCGATGACGACAGGGCCGGGGCGGCCCGAGGTGGCGATGTGGAACGCCTCGTGGACGATGTCCGCCAGCCGCTCCGGGTCTTTCACCAGATAGTTGTGCTTGGAGCAGTGGCGCGTGATGCCGACCGTGTCGCACTCCTGAAAGGCGTCCGAGCCTATGAGGTGCGTGGCGACCTGCCCGGTGAGCACGACGATCGGGATGGAATCGAGCAGCGCGTCGGTGATGCCGGTGACGGCATTGGTCGCGCCGGGGCCGGAGGTGACGAGCACGACACCAGGCTTTCCGGTCGAGCGCGCATAGCCCTCGGCGGCATGGACCGCGGCCTGCTCGTGGCGGACGAGAATGTGCTTGATCACCGACTGCTGGAACAGCGCGTCGTAGATCGGCAGCACGGCGCCGCCCGGATAGCCGAATACGACCTCGACGCCCTGCTCTTCGAGGGCTTTCAGAATCAGACGCGCCCCGACAAAAAGTTCGTCGGTAGGTTGTCCGTACGATCGGTCGCTTAATGCTGCTTCGGCCATGGCCGTGTTCCTATACACGCAATCAAACGCCCGCTCCAAAGCCGGAAAGCGGCCTGGGTGGCGGGCTTGAGGGGGCGGAAACTAGTGACGGGGCCGGGTCAGGTCAACAGAAAACGACGAATATTTGACAAGATTTCCAGCAATAACCTTTCCGAAAGTTTCTCGGAAAGGGTT
>JAEULI010000006.1 GCA_016793845.1 Sphingosinicella sp. | reverse complement strand
AGTTGCCGGCGCTGCGCACGAGCGCCTGGAAGGTGCCGTCGGGCGCAAACAGGATGGAGCCGACGTCGCTGAAGTCGAGGCTCGCACCAAGGTCGTTCAAGTGGACGCCGCTGATGTTCTCGCCGGTCAGCGCGTCAAACGTGACCAGCCCTGCGTGGCTGCCGCCGGTTTTCACGACCGCCCGGATGGTGCCGTCGGAGGCATAGGCCATCGACCCGATTCCGTCGAAGTCGTAGCTGGCGCCGTCGGTGTTGAGGTGCGTGCCGACGATGTTGTTGCCGGTGGTGGGGTCGAATGTGACCAGCCCTGCGTGGCTGCCGCCGGTTTTCACGACCCCGCGGATGGTGCCGTCGGAGGCATAGGTGATCGATCCGATTCCGTCGAAGTCGTAGCTGGCGCCGTCGATGTTGAGATGCGTGCCGACGATGTTCTCGCCCGTGGCAGGATCGAAGGTGACCAGCCCTGCGTGGCTGCCGCCGGTTTTCACGACGCTGCGGATCGTGCCGTCAGGCGCGGCGGTGATCGATCCGATTCCGTCGAAGTCGTAGCTGGCACCGTCGATGTTGAGATGCGTGCCGACGATATTCTCGCCCGTGATCGGGTCGAAGGTGACCAGTCCTGCGTGGCTGCCACCGGTTTTCACGACCGCCTTAAGTTGAGCGCCAGCCAGCGCGGGGTTTGCGATTGCCGAGCCGAGCAACAGGAGAGCGGCAACTGCAGTGTGTCCCTTCAGCGCGGCAAGGCTCGGAAATCTATAGCGGTTCATTGCGATAACACCTCAAAATGGGCGAAGCGGCTCGCCCGTCAATCTTCGGTGCTGATAACCGCTCGAACGGCAGCCGTATTGACGGGATGCGACTCCCTTGTTGGCGCTACGCGACTCTGCGTGATCCTGCCCGTGCGCGGGCCGGCGTCGGGCTGGTGAAAGGGGGGGGCAGCACTTTATAAATCGCCCCCGGTAGTTACCGGGATAGTAACCATGCATATTTTTGAGTTAAGAAGGAAATACTGCTGGTGCGCTGTACGGCGCGGTGTTTCGTGAGGGGGCTATGATCAAGTTCATAACGGCGAAGAACAAGTCGCAATATCGGGCGCTCATCGATCAGATGCACCAGGACCGCAAGCGCGTGTTCGTGGACTGGCTGAAGTGGAACATCCCGGTCGTCGGCGACAAGGAAATCGACCAATACGACACAGACGACGCCATCTACATCATCGACGTGGATGCGGAGGGCAACCATGTCGCCTCGATCCGCCTGCTGCCGTGCTCGGTGCCGACGCTGATGGCGGAGCATTTCGCCGACATGGTGCAGAGCCCGGTCCCGGCGGACGATACCGCGTGGGAGATGACGCGCCTGTGCGCCAATCCGAACGTGAAGGACAAGCTCGCCCAGTGGACGGGCCGCAAGAACATCACGGTCGCCGCGATCGAGTTCGCGCTGATGCGCGATATCAAGCAGCTGATCTTCGTCACGCATTCGAGCTGGGTACCCACGATCCTGTCGGTGGGCTGGGATATCGAGCTGCTCGGTCTGCCGCGCGAGGACGGCACGGAATCGATCGCCGCGATGCGGATCAACGTCACGCCTGAAACGCTGACGCTGATCCGCCGCAACTGGGGGGTGAAGGAATCGCTGCTGCCGTCCGAAGAGGCGCTTTCAGCGGTTGCCTGAGGAGGCGTCGCCCCGAAAGGGGTGGCGGGTTCGAAACATGCTGGACACCAGAGTCGCGGATTCGCGGCGCGATGCCGTGCGTTTCCGTGAGATGCCAATCGGCAAATCGAATGTGCAGTAATTGCCAGTCATGCGCGGCGTTCGCGCTGGCCGGGCGGGTCAGCGAGGCGAAGGCGCTGCTCGATGCCATCAATGTCGGCGGATTGTTCGACGCAGGGCAGGACGACGATGCGCGGATGGCGGGCCGCGCGCTTCTCGACGTTGTGCTGAAGCGCCTTGCAGACGGTGTCGACGATGCGCGCCGCCTGCCGGCGCTCTGCGATCCGCTCAGCCCGGAGGACCGAGCGTCTTGAGATAGGCGACGAGGTCGTTGATCTGCTCGGGCGAGAACTCGAACGCCGGCATGTCGCCGTGGCCGACGAACACGCCTTCCGCGAAAGCTTCGGCGATGTAGTCGGGCGGGTAGTTCGTGAACAGCGTCGCGAATGATGGTGCCGAGGCGTGCGAACTCGTCTGTCCCGCCTGCGTCGCGTGACAGCGTGTGCAGTTCGCTTCGGCGAGCGCCTTGCCGCGCGTGATGGCTGGCACGTCGCGCGAGAGTTCGGAGGGCGGCGGCGGATTGCCCTCGGGCAGCCGCGCGGCGGGTGTGGCCGCAGGCGTCTGCGACGGCTGCGACGCGGCCGTTTCGCTTTCGACCGGTTTTTCCGCGTCCTTTTTCTTCTCGCACCCGGCGAGGACAAGGCCTCCCGCCACCGCGATCATTGCCAGCCGTGCCGTAACTCCCGGAATTCCGATGCGCATACCTGTCTCCTCGCGCGCACAATGCCGTCTGCGCGGCGCGCGTCAACGGGGCGGATGCGATGAACCGCGCGTTTTGGTGCACGGCTCGTCCCGATGGCGGGAACAGGCCGGGGACGCCTCCGTTGATCAGGCACATCCAAAGGAGGAGAGCCCATCATGCAGAACGAAAGAACGCGCGAGACCAACGACCTCATCTCTTCGGAGAAGGTGGACGGCACCTCCGTTTATGCCCGCGACGGCGAACGGATCGGGTCGGTCAAGTCGCTGATGATCGAGAAACGCGGTGGCCGTGTAACGGACGCCGTGGTCTCCGTCGGCGGCTTCCTGGGGATCGGCGAGCAGTATCACAGCCTGCCGTGGTCGACGCTGAAGTACGACACGGATGTGGATGGCTACCGTCTCGATGTTACCGAAGACCAGCTTCGCAGCGGTCCGACGTTCGACGAGGCGAATACGGATACGGCGCTCGACCGTGCGTATCAGCACCGCGTCTATTCGCATTACGGTGTGAACCCCTACTGGTAATCCCCGGATAGACGCCCGCAGCGGCTCGCGGTCTCCCTGGCCCGCGGGCCGCTGTTTGCATTCGCCGTTGGCCCCGCTTATGCCGCTTGCCCATGCGCGTCCCCGTCCTGCTTTCGCTCGCCATCGCCGCCTGCGGCAATGCCGCCCCGCCCGCCATTGAGCCACTTGCCGTCGAAAGCATCGCCGTGCCCTTCGATGCGCGCGACGCTGCAAGACAGGGTGAGGGGCGCCTCAGCTATGCGGGCGGTGTGGCGCTGCGCTCGGCGACGCCATGGTTCGGCGGTCTCTCGGGGCTTCGCTGCCCGGATCGTTGTTATGCGGTCGGTGATGCGGGTTTTCTCCTCAGCTTCGACCGCGTGGAGCGGGATGGCCGGCTCGTCGGCATCGAAAATGTCCGTGGCGGCGCGCTCCTCGATCGTGAAGGCGTGGCCGGGGCCAAGGCGACGCGCGATGCGGAATCGCTCGTGCTTAGTCCCGGCGGCGCGGAGGCACTCGTCGGTTTCGAGCGGTCCAACAGCCTGTGGGTGGTGCCTTTGGGGCAGCCGGAATGGCGCGCAAGGCAGGTCTACACGCTTCCCGAAATGAAGGATTGGCCGCTGAACGGCGGCGCGGAGACGCTTGTCATGCTGCCCGGCGGCGTACCGCTCGTCATCGCCGAGGAGGCGCCGGACGGCGGCGACCGGCCCGCGATCGCCATCGGCGCGGTGAAGCGCCCGGACGGCACGCGCGCGAACCTTGCGTTCCGTTATCGCCCACCCGCGAATTTCTCGCCGACCGACGCCGCGCTGCTCGACGACGAACGTCTTATCATCCTGAACCGCGCCTTCTCGCCGCTTACCGGCGTGGCGATGGCGCTCGTCGAGGTGCCGCTTGCGGAGATCAAGGAAGGCACCACCGTGCAGGGCCGCGAGATCGCGCGGCTGCGGCCGCCTGTCAGCATCGACAATATGGAGGGGATCGACATCCGCCGCGAGGACGGGCGCGTGTTCCTCTATCTCGTCAGCGACGACAACTTCAACGCCGCGCAGCGCACGCTGCTTCTGAAGTTCGAGTTGCTCCCGTAAGCCCCGCATAGAGAAAGGGCCGGCGGATCATCTCCACCGGCCCTTCGAAATCTTCGAAAATGAACCCGCTCAGGCGGCTGCGGCGGCGTTCAGCTTCTTCTTGATGTCGCGCTTCAGGCGGCGGGCCTTCAGGCTCAGCTTCTCGTCGCGGGTCTTGACCAGCCAGTTGTCGAGGCCGCCGTTATGCTCCACCGAGCGCAGGCCGTGCGTCGAAACCTTCAGGCGAACCGTGCGGCCGAGCGCGTCGGAAATCAGCGACACGTTCTGGAGGTTCGGCAGGAACACCCGCTTGGTCTTGTTGTTGGCGTGGGACACATTGTGACCCACCTGGCGGCCCTTACCGGTCAGCTCGCAAACGCGCGACATGCTTTTCGTCCTCGAATCTTGTGTTTCAGCCGTGGCTTGAAAGTGGGCGCCTATAGGGGAGGGAGGCCTCCCCGTCAACCGCGCTCATCCGCTGCCGAGCTTCGAAAGCACGAAGGCGAACAGAAATCCAGTCACCGCGATCAGGCCTGCGAATTCGGGCGTTTCCTCGGTGGCCTCGGGGATCATCGTGTCGACGAGCATGGCGAGGATGCCGCCTGCCGCAACCGCCGTCGTCGCGGCGAGCACGTTCGGGTCGGCGCCCGCGAGCAGCAGGTTGCCGAGCATTGCTGCCAGCCCCGAGGCAAGCGCGATACCGCCCCAAACGCCGAAGATATATGTGGGCCCGCGCCCCGCCGCGCGCATCCCGGCGGCGCTTGAAAGCCCCTCCGGCACGTTCGAGAGGAACACGGCGGCGACCATCACGAGGCTGACGCCCGTGCCGTCGAGCAGGCTGACGCCGATCGCGATCGATTCGGGGATACCGTCCAGCAGCGCGCCGACAGCGATGGCGAGCCCGCCGCTCTCCGCGGCCGGTGTCTGGCTTTCGCCGGGGTTGTAGCCGGATCGCTTGCGGTGCTGCGCGCCCCGGCGCGATATTGCGATGTTGGCCGCGGTGTAGAGGATCGCACCGCCCAGGAAACCCACGGCAGCGGCATCGAAGCCGCCCTGGCGGTAGGCTTCGTCCATCAGGTCGAAAGCGACGGCGGAGATGAGCACGCCCGAACCGAACGCCATCACCACCGCGATCAGCCGCTGCGACGGGCGGCGGAGCGTGGCGAACGCGGCACCGATCAGCAACGCGCAGCCGCTGCCGAACCCCCACAAGCCTGCTTCAAGCCACTGCGGCACCGCACCCCCGCACGCCTCGCTGATGCCCCGGCATAGCGCAGTGTATCCCAAAAGTCTCGCCGGGCTGGGCGCACGCAAACCGCTCTTTCAACGACGGTCTTTCCGTTCTAGACGGGAATCATGCCTCTTTTCGCGATCCACTGCATCGACAAGCCCGCCAGCGGCGACCTGCGCACCGCAACCCGGCCCGCGCACCTCGGACATCTGGAAAGCGTCGGCGATCGTCTCCTCGTCGCCGGGCCGCTGCTCGATGAAGAGGGGCGGCCGATCGGATCGCTGCTCATCATCGACTTCGATGATCGCAAGGCCGCGATCCAGTTCGCGGCGGATGATCCCTATGCGCAGGCCGGGCTGTTCGCCTCAGTTGCGGTAACGGCATGGCGGCAGGTTCTTCCCAAGTAGGCGTTTGCTTCCCGGTTGTGCGTACGGGTGCTGCGAGCGAACCTGGGCGGGCGAACCTCGTTGTCCATATACGATGAAGCGGCGACTTTCGTGACGTCATGACGTTGACGCTCCGGCCGCACTGCGGCACATGCGCCGTATCGGGTCTGTAGGCGTTCCTCTTTCACCGGCCCCACGGCGCGATGGATATTCATGGACGTTCTTCGGCATTTCGGTTTGAAGCATGTGCTGTTCCGGCAGGAACCACACGGGCAGCTCTATCTGCACCATGGCTTCGAAACGGCACTCTCGGAAATCGTGGACGCCGTGCTGGCGTGCGAGGGCGTGACGCTCACGGGCGCCGCGGGCATGGGCAAATCGCAGCTGCTGGCGGCGGCAGCGCGCGAGCTTGCCGCACGCGGTGTTTCGGCGGCGAGCTTCGCCGGCCCCACGCTTGCCGCGCAGGCTGATTTCGCCAATCTCGATGCGATCCTCGTCGACGAGGCCGATGCCGCCGCGCCGCGCGTGCTTGAGACGGTGCTTGCCAGGGCCGCGCAGCACCGCGTCACCGCCGTGCTTGCCGCGCTCGATCCCTCCCGGCTCGGCAAGCCGGGGCGGCTCGTCAGGCTGGCGCCGATGGCGGGCAGCGAAATCGCGGATTTCCTCGTCGATGCGTCCGCCGCCGCAGGCCGGCCGGATCTGTTCACGGTGGCCGCGCAGGAAGCGATTGTCGAGGCGGTCTCGGGGAGTCCGCGCGTCCTGAAGCAGATCGCTGGTGCTGCGCTTCTGGAGGCGATGTTCGATGGAGGGGTCGTCGTCGAGCAGCGCCATGTGCTCGCCGCGATCGCCGCCCGCCCGCCGCTTCCCGCGGCGGAGCCCGATTATGTCCTCGAAGCGCCACAGCGGCCGCAGCGCACCACTCTGCTGCAGCCCGCGCCGATCGTGGTTGCGGAGCCGGAACCCGAAGCGCCACAGCCGATGAAGTCGTGGGTAGCGGAAGAACCGCGCCGCCGTTTCGGCGCGCGCGGCTTCATCGCGGCCACGGGGGCACTCGGCCTGCTGGTCGCGGCAGCGCTGGCATACGCGGTCGATACGTTCGGATGGGACCGTATCGCCGCGTTCCTGCACCTTCCCGATACCGCGCGACCTGCAACCGGCGAACTGCGGCCCGTCCTGCAAGGCCCCGCGCCGGGCTTCTCCGAGCCCGAACTCGCCGTACTGCCGGGCACCGGCGATATCATTGACGAGCCCGTCCTGCTTCCCGCGCTCACAGAGACGCTGTCTGACGGCAGCACCGTGGTGCCGCCGCCGGTGCCCGACGCCGCGACGCCGGGATATCGCCCGCCTTCGGCGACACTGCCCACGATCTCGGCCGCCGTTCGTGCGGGCATCGCCAATCCGTCAGTCGGAAAAACGCGGGGCGCCGCCGCTGCGCTGCCGCAGGAAGGCCCCGCGATCGAAGGCCGCGAAGCCCTCACCGAACCGCCCGCGCACGACATCGAGGCCGCGCCGCTTCCCGCAATCAAAGACTGATAGCGCGCGCCGGAGCGCCTAGCGCCGCCGAATCCCCTCGGCGATCATCTCGTTGGCGAGCGTCGCGACGGTTTCCGGGTCGGACGAATCGTCGAGCACGCAGTAGCGCAGGCCGAGGAAGACGTTGATGCCCATGATCGCCCAGGCGTGGGCCTCGCTCACGTCCTCGCGAATCTCGCCGCGCGCGGCGCCCACCTTCAGCCTGTCGAGGATGCGGCGCGCCGTGCCCTGATAGTGCTGCCGATAGCTTTCGGGGTCCGCGAACTCGGCCTCGTCGATGATTCGGTAGACCTCCTTGTGCTCGCGCGCGAACTCCAGGAAGGCCTTCAGCGCCGCGCGCTCGCCCGAAAGCGTATCCGTGGTGCAGGCGATCGCCTCACCGGCGCGCTGGCCGACGCGGGCGGACATATCGCGTACCAGCGCGCGGAAGATTTCATCCTTCGATTCGAAGTAGGTATAAAAGCTGCCGAGCGCCACGCCCGCGCGCCGCGTGATCCCGCTGATCGAGCCCTCATGGAAGCCCTTTTCGCCGAATTCGACCGCGGCGGCGTCGAGCAGCGCGCGCTGTGTCTTGCGCCCGCGCGCGGTCCGCGGCTCGCGGTCCGTGTGTTGCGGAATTGCATCGGTTGGCATCGAGCTCCCCTTCATTCTTTCCCGACCCCATAATTCAATTTGAAAGGTGGTTCAACTTTCAGTATTGGCGATTCAACACAAGAGCCATCGGGCTCGGCCTTACAGCATTGGGGAGGAAGAATGCGCCGCATTTCGATTCATTCCGTTCTTGTCGCCACCACCGCGCTTGCCGCGTTCGCGCCGCTTCCGGCGTTCGCGCAGGACACTGCGGCCAGCGAGGCCATCGAGGACGCGATCGTCGTCACCGCCCGCCGCCGCGAGGAGAGCCTGCAGGACGTGCCGATCGCGATCTCCGCGTTCAGCGGCGCCGCGCTTGAGCGGCAGGGTGCGCTCGACATCACCGAAATCAGCCAGGCCGCACCGAACGTGACGCTCGAAGTGTCGCGCGGCACCAACACCACGCTTACAGCCTTCATCCGCGGCGTCGGCCAGCAGGATCCGGTCGCGGGCTTCGAGGCGGGCGTCGGCCTCTATCTCGACGACGTATACCTCAACCGCCCGCAGGCGGCCGTGCTCGACATCTATGATGTGGAGCGTATCGAGGTTCTGCGCGGCCCGCAGGGCACGCTCTATGGCCGCAACACCATCGGCGGCGCGGTGAAGTACGTCACCAAGAAGCTCGCTGCCGATCCGATGCTGCGCCTGCGTGGTTCGCTCGGCACCGATGAGCAGGCGGACCTCGTCGTCACCGGCAGCATCCCCGTCGGCGATGGCACGCTCCGCCTTGGCGGCTCGGTCGCGCGGCTGAGCCGCGGCGGCTTCGGCAAAAACCTCACCACGGGCGACGACAACTACAACAAGGATATCTGGGCGGGCCGCGCCACTGCCGAGGTCCACGGCGACAGCGTCTTCATCCGTCTCTCGGGCGACTACACCAAGGACAAGAGCAATCCGCGCGGCGGCCACCGCCTGATCGCCGGGATCACGAGCGGCACGCCGGTGCTGGACGACGTTTACGACAGCCGCGGCGGACTTGATGATCCGAAGCAGGAAGTGAAGGCGTGGGGCACCGCGCTGTTCATCGAGGCGAACCCGTCCGACGTCGTCACGCTGCGCAGCATCACCTCCTATCGCAAGGACGATAGCGGCACGCCGATCGATTTCGATGCGCTTCCGTCGGTCAACGTCGATGTGCCCGCCACGTACAACAACAAGCAGCTCTCGCAGGAAATCCAGTTCCTCTACCAGAACGGCGGTTTCAGCGGTCTCATCGGCGGATACTTCCTCGATGCAAGCTCGCAGACGGCGTTCGATGTGCGCCTGCCGGGCGGTGTCACCGCGCTCACCTTCGGCGATGTCGATACGGAGACCTTCGCGGTCTTCGGCGATTTCACCTATGACCTCAGCGACCAGTTCAGCCTGTCTGTCGGCGGTCGCTATACGTGGGACGAGCGCAGCTCGACGATCCTCAGGCAGACGTACCTTGGCGGCGGCTCGCCCTTTTTCGGCGGCGGCGGCACACTCTTTGCCACCACGTCCGATTTCACGGGTAAGGCGAACTTCAAGGAATTCACCCCGCGCGCCTCGGTCAGCTTCAAGCCGAACCCGGATCACAACCTCTACGCAAGCTATTCCAAAGGCTTCAAAGGTGGCGGCTTCGATCCGCGCGGCGTCAGCACGGCGGCGCCGGACGCGAACAGCGACGGTGTTCGCAGCTACGACGAGATCTTCGATTTCCTCTCGTTCGCTCCTGAAACCGTGGACAGCTACGAGATTGGCTGGAAGGCTTCGCTGTTCGATCGCCGCGTCCGTTTCAGCCTCGCGGCCTTCCACGCCGATTACAAGGACGTGCAGATCCCCGGTTCGGTCGGCACCGTCATCGGCGGCCAGCAGACCTTCATCGGCGTGACGACGAACGCCGGCAAGGCGCGCATCCAGGGCATCGAGTTCGAAGGCAATGCGATCCTCGCGGAAAGCTTCGGCGCCACGGATGATCAGCTCAGCTTCAACTGGGCGCTCGGCTACATCAATGCCGACTACAAGCGGTTCATTGACAGCCGCGGCATCGACGTTGCCGATCGCCGCAACGTGCAGAACACGCCGAAGTGGACGGCATCGGGCACGCTCGCCTACGCTGTGCCGGTCTCTTCGGGAACGCTCAATGTCAGCACGACGCTCTCCTACCGCAGCAAGACCTACCAGTTCGAGTTGCCCGCCGAGGGGCTCGACCAGAAGGGCTATTCGCTCTGGGATGCAAGCCTGGTCTGGACGTCGGACAGCGACCGCTTCAGCCTTGGCCTCCACGGCAAGAACATGCTGAACAAGAAATACATCACCTCCGGCTACGTGTTCCTCAGCCAGAATCCGGACACCGGCGCCTATAACCGCACACTGGCGGGCGCCCTCATCCCGACGCTCGGCAACGAAGGCGTGCTCACGGCCTACTACGGCAACCCCCGCCAGGTGTTCGTCACGGCCGGGTATAAGTTCTGAACGGTTCCTCCACCCCCAACCCTCGCCCCGGCACGCAAACCCGCGTGCTGGGGCTTCTTCTGCTCGTCTATACGTTCAACTTCATCGACCGGCAGATCATCGGCATCCTCGCGGGGCCGATCAAGGCGGACCTAGGCCTTTCCGATACGGAGCTCGGCCTGATGGGCGGGCTTGCCTTCGCGCTCTTCTATTCGGGTCTCGGCATCCCGATCGCCGTCGCGGCGGACCGCATGAGCCGAAGTCGCATCATCGCCATCTCGCTCGGCCTCTGGAGCCTGTTCACTGCCGCGTGCGGTCTTGCCGGCAACTTCTGGCAGCTCTTCCTCGCGCGGCTCGGCGTCGGGGTGGGGGAGGCGGGCGGCGTCGCGCCCTCCTATTCACTGATCGCCGATTATTTCCCACCCGATCAGCGTGCCCGTGCGCTTGCCGTGTTTTCGTTCGGCATACCCATAGGCTCGGCGCTCGGAGTCATGCTCGGCGGCTGGGTCGCGAGCGAAGTCGACTGGCGCTTCGCCTTCATCGCCGTGGGCCTTGCGGGGCTCCTCATCGTGCCCGTGTTCAAGCTCGGCGTGCCGGAGCCCGAACGCGGCCGTTTCGATCCACCCGCCGGGGAACGCCCGCCGGTGCGGCACGTGCTCGCCACCGTGGTCGGCAAGCCGACGTTCTGGTTCATTTCCTTCGGCGCCTCATGCAGTTCGATGTGCGGCTACGGCCTCATGTTCTGGCTGCCGTCCTATTTCGGGCGCAGCCTCGGGCTCGGCCTTGCAGAGATCGGCCTGTACATGGGCGCGATCCTGTTCTTCGGCGGTATCGCGGGCGTGTGGGCGGGCGGCTGGCTCGGCGACCGCCTCGGCCGCGCCAGCAAGCGCGCCTACGTACTGGTGCCCGCGGCGGCCTTCGTCATCGCGGTGCCCTTCTACGCGGCGGGCATCCTGCAATCCTCGCTCGCGCTCGCGTTCGTGCTGTTCCTCGTGCCACAGGCGCTTGCGCTGATGTGGCTCGGCCCGGTCATCAACGCCGTGCAGGGCCTCGTGCCGCCCACGATGCGCGCGACCGCTTCCGCCTGTTTCCTGTTCGTCAACAACCTCCTCGGCATCGGCGCAGGAACGCTCTTCTTCGGCGCGGTCTCCGACCTCTACGGCAGCCGCTTCGGCGACGAATCGCTCCGCTACGCCATCCTCACCGGCCTCGGCTTCTACCTCCTCGCCGCGATCTTCCTCTGGCTCGCCTCCCGCCGCATCGAGCGCGATTGGCACCGTTTCACCTAGTCACCCTCACCAACTCCGCCTAGCCAGCAAGCTGGCAGGGCTCCGTATCCTCTTCCTTGGTGGGAGGGTGAGGGTGGTCCCGCACCCCGCAAAAGTTAACGAATTGTAAATTTCCACCTTGGCGACGGTCGCCGCGGTGGTATCAATACGCCATGCGTAAGCTGGCTCGCATCGGACGGCTGTTCAAGATCACCAACGGCTTTGAGGCCGGGGTGATCATTTATGCGCTTGCTCTCGGTGCGGCGCTGCGCGGCGAAGCCTATCTCAATGCCTATCCCGGCGGCTTCGGCTGGGCGCTCTTTGCGGCGTGTATGCTGGCCGTGCTCATGGCCGGGGCGGCGCTCGTCGATGGGGTTCGCGCGGCAAGTCCGGAGCTGGCTGCCGAGCGGCGGCTCCTGCGTGTGACGCGCGGTGCGCGCGGCCCACGGGGCTGATCGCAAGCCCGTCCGTCTTCCTTGCAAGCACGAAGTGAATGCCGCCGAGCGCGGGCAGCAGGCGTGTTAGCGGTCTGTCGAGCCATTTGAGGCCGCGCACCGGCGGCGCCACGAGCGCGGTCTTCCACGCGATGGGCTCGAACATTGCCTCGCGCAGCAGCGCGCCGAGCCCGTTGCGGCCATAGGGCTGTCCCTGTCCGAACGGGGTCGATTCGAAGTGCGTCCACACCCCCGCGCGGTTCGGCACGATCAGGATGAGCTCGCCCGCGGGCGCCAGCACGCGCCAGAGTTCGCGCAGCAGTTTCGGTGGATCGGCGAATTCGAGCGCGTGCACCAGCAGTGCCTGATCGAACAGCGCCTCCATGAACGGCAGTGCGGTTTCGCGCGCGCTCACCGCGCAGGAAGGCCCCCGGCGCGGCCATGCTCTCGCGCCCTGATCGGCGGGCATCACCATGCACAATCGCTCGACACGCGCGGGATCGAGGCCTTGCAGCAACGGCGCCGGATAACCGAGCGCGAGCAGCCGCGCCGAGGCATCGGTGCGGACGGCGGGGGCGACGATCTGCGCGAGCAGCCGCGCGGTCCGGCGCCCGTCCGCGCCCGCGTAATAGGCTCTCAGCGCGTCGAGGCCCGGCCTCATGGTGCTGTCGTTGCTACCGCTCGACGCAGAGCGCGATGCCCATGCCGCCGCCGATGCAGAGCGTGGCGAGGCCCTTCTTCGCGTCGCGGCGCTGCATCTCGTGGAGCAGTGTCGTCAGGATGCGCGCGCCCGAGGCGCCGATCGGGTGGCCGATCGCGATGGCGCCGCCGTTGACGTTGAGCTTCACGGGATCGAAGCCGAGTTCCTGCCCGACGCACAGCGCCTGCGCCGCGAAGGCTTCGTTGGCTTCAATGAGATCGAGATCGCCGACGCTCCACCCGGCCTTCGCCAGCGCCTTCCGCGAGGCTGGCACCGGGCCGATGCCCATGAACGCCGGGTCGACGCCCGCGCTCGCCCACGATGCGACGCGCGCCAGCACTTTCGCGCCGCGCTTCGCCGCTTCGTCAGCGGACATCAGCACCAGCGCCGCGGCGCCGTCGTTGAGCCCGCTGGCGTTCGCCGCCGTCACGGTGCCGTCCTTCTTGAAGACGGGCTTGAGCGTGGGGATCTTGTCGGGCTTCGCGTTCTTCGG
>JAEULI010000174.1 GCA_016793845.1 Sphingosinicella sp. | reverse complement strand
AAGTCGCGGTCGTGGCTGACGATGAGGACGGTGCCCTCGTAGTCGGCGATCACCTCCTGCAGGAGGTCGAGCGTTTCGAGGTCGAGGTCGTTGGTGGGCTCGTCGAGGACGAGGAGATTGGAGGCGCGGGCGAACTCGCGCGAGAGCAGCAGCCGGGAGCGCTCGCCGCCGGAGAGCGCATCGACGGGCGCATCGGCGTAGGCGGGATCGAACAGGAACTCCTTGAGGTAGCCGATGACGTGCTTCTTCTCGCCACGCACATCGATCCAGTCGCCGCCGTCCGCCAGAATGTCGCGCACGCGCTTGCCGGGTTCGAGGAGCTTCCGCTGCTGATCGATGGTGATGCCCGCGAGCGTCTTCGCCTGCTTCACCGTGCCGGTATCGGGCGCGATCTCTCCGGTGAGGAGCTTCAGGAGCGTCGTCTTGCCCGCGCCGTTGGGGCCGACGATGCCGATGCGGTCGCCGCGCTGGATGCGAAGCGTCAGATCCTTGATGATCGTGCGGCCGTCGTAGCTTTTGCTGACGCCCTCGGCATCGATGACGATCTTCGCCTTGGCGTCGTCGCTTTGCAGGCCAAGCTTCGCCTTGCCGGCTTGCCCGATCATGCTCGCCCGCTGGGCGCGCATCTCCTGAAGCTTCGCGAGGCGGCCCTGATTGCGGCGACGGCGGGCGGTGACGCCGCGCTGCAGCCAGTGGAGTTCGTCGCGAAGCTTCGAGTCGAGCTTCTCGGCGGCGCGCGCCTCCTCGGCGTAGACCTGCTCTGTCCACGCTTCGAAGCCGCCGAAGCCGATCTCGGCGCGGCGGACCTGGCCGCGATCGAGCCAGAGCGAGGAACGCGTGAGGCGGGTGAGGAAGGTGCGGTCGTGGCTGATCGCGACGAATGCGCCCGTGTAGCGGCCGAGCCAGCCTTCGAGCCATTCGATGGCGGCGAGATCGAGGTGGTTGGTGGGCTCGTCGAGGAGAATCAGGTCCGGGTTTTCGGCGAGCGCGCGGGCGAGCGCGGCGCGGCGCCGTTCGCCGCCGCTTGCGGTTTCGGCGGAGCGGTCAAGGTCGAGGCCGATCTGGTCGGCGATGGCGTCCACCTCGTGCGCCTCCGGTGCGCCGGGGCCGCGCATGGCGAAATCGCGCAAGGTGGCGAAGCCGGTGACCTTGGGATCCTGCTCCAGCAGCACGATGTGCGTGCCGGGGCGGGCCTTGCGCTCGCCCTCGTCGAAATCGACGAGTCCGGCGATGAGACGGAAGAGCGTCGTCTTGCCCGCGCCGTTGCGGCCGATGAGCGCCAGCCGGTCGCGTTCGCCGATGAAAAGATCGAGGCCGCGCAGCAGCCAGCCCGTGCCTTGTACGAGGCCAATGGATTCAAGCGAGACAATGGGGGCGGACACGCGTTAGACTTCCAGGCGAGAGGAACGAGGGGGGAGTTAGGGTGATTGCGGCGTCTGCGCAATATTCATGGGCTATTCACCGCGCGGGCGGTAATCGTGACGGGCATTTCTACAGAATGAGTTCGCGTGTGAAGTTTCGTTTCGCCTTTGTCTGGCTTGCCCTTTGCGTTTCCGCAGCGACTGCGGCGCCGGCGCAGGCGCTCGATCCGAAGATGAAAGATCACGATGCGGCACGGGCGGCGACGAAGAGCGGCGAGATTCGCTCGCTCGGCGAGATCAAGAGCCGCGTCGGCAACCGCGTGGGCGGCGAACTCGTCGGCAGCAAGCTCGACATGGATCGGAAGCGCTACCGGCTGCGCTACCTGCGCGAAGGCTCGGTCGTCGAGGTGGACGTCGACGCCAAGACCGGCCATATCATCGACATAGACGGCAACTGAAGGTTTCCCCATGCGCCTGCTGATCGTCGAAGACGAACCCACGCTTGCACGCCAGCTTCGCGAGACGCTGGAAGGCGCCGGCTATGCGGTCGATGTCGCGAACGACGGCGAAGAGGGGCACTTCCTCGGCTCCTCCGAAAGCTATGACGCGATCGTGCTCGATCTCGGCCTTCCCGAGATGGACGGGCTCACCGTGCTCGACAAGTGGCGCAAGGCCGACATCGCCATCCCCGTGCTGGTGCTGACGGCGCGCGACAGCTGGTCCGACAAGGTGGCAGGGCTCGACGCGGGCGCCGACGATTATCTCGCCAAGCCGTTCCAGATGGAGGAGCTGATCGCGCGGCTGCGCGCGCTCATCCGTCGTTCGACGGGCAATGCCTCTTCCGAACTCGAAGCGGGCGACGTGCGGCTCGACATGCGCTCCGGCCGTGTGACGCTGAACGGCACGCCGGTGCGGCTCACCGCGCAGGAATACAAGCTGCTCGCGTACCTGATGCACCACAAGGGCAAGGTCGTCTCGCGCACCGAACTGATCGAGCACATCTACGATCAGGATTTCGACCGCGATTCGAACACCATCGAGGTGTTCATCACGCGCATCCGCAAGAAGCTGGGCGCTGACCTCATCCAGACCATCCGTGGTCTCGGCTACAGCCTGGACGATCCGCAAGCTGCCTGAGGTGGCCGTCACCGCGCCACGCGAATCCCGTTTCGGCCAGCTTTTCCGGCGCGGTTCGCTCAGCCGCCGTATGCTGGCGGTATCGGCGCTGTGGATCATCACACTGCTGCTGATGGGGGGCTACGCGCTCGAACGCACGGTCGGGCGCATTATCGTCGACGGTTTCGATGAGCGTCTGCGCAGCGTGCTTACGGGGCTGATCGCGACCGTGGAGCTGGGCCCCGAGGGGGAAATCCGGCTGAATCGCTCGCTCGGTGATCAACGCTTTCAGGAGCCTTATTCGGGCCTCTACTGGCAGATCAGCATGGCGGGGCAGGAGCCGCTGCGCTCGCGCTCGCTGTGGGACCGCGCGCTGACCCCAAGTACGTTCGATGCCAGCAAGGAACCCGTGGCCTACGACAGCGACGCCTTCGAAGGCGAACGGCTGCGCATCGTGGAACGCGACATCGTGCTGCCCGACAGCCCGATCATGCTTCACGTGCAGGCTGCGCAAAACCGGGCGGAACTCGACCGCCAGCTCGCCCGCGTGCGCGCGACCGTGCTGTGGTCGCTCGGCGTGCTCGGCATCGGGCTCATCGGCATGGCGGGGCTTCAGACGGGCTACGGTCTCTGGCCGCTGCGCCGCATCAGCGACCAGATCGCGGCGGTACGCAGCGGTGCGGTGCGGCGCGTCTCCTCCGATTTCCCGGCGGAAGTGTCGCCGATGGTCGCCGAACTGAACGAACTGCTGGATCACACAGAGGCGCAGGCGGAAGCGGCGCGGATGCACGCAGGCAACCTTGCGCACGCCCTGAAGACGCCGCTCGCGATCGTGATGAACGAGGCGGAAGGGCAGGCGAACCCGCTCGCGGTCACGGTGCGCGGTCAGCTCGCCATCATGCGGCGCCATATCGATCACCACCTTGCACGCGCCCGCGCGCTTGGCCGCCGATCGGCGGTGAATGCGCGCGCCGAGGTGTGGCCCGCGCTCGAAGGCCTGCGCCGTGCGATCAGCCGTATCTATCCCGAGGTCACCATCGACCTCGACGGCGAGCGCGCAGCCGTGTTCCACGGCGAGCGGCAGGATCTTGAGGAAATGGCCGGCAACCTTATCGAGAACGCCGCGAAATATGGCGCCGGGCGCGTGTTCGTCTCGGTCTCGCGCACGGACGGGCCGGAACGCTTCATCGAGATTGTCGTGGAGGATGACGGCCCCGGCATCGCGGAGGCCGAGCGCGTCCGCATCTTCGGCCGCGGCGCGCGGCTCGACACCGAGAAGCCCGGCACGGGTCTCGGCCTTTCCATCGTGAAGGACGTGGCCGAAATCTACGGCGGCAGCATCACGCTCGGCAGCAGCGAGGATCTCGGCGGTCTCGCCGCGACACTGCGGCTACCGGCGGCTACTTCTTGAGGGTCTTCAACAGCTTCTTTCCGGCGTCGAGCGGGTTGGCGCGCAGCTTCGCCTCTTCGGTGCCGATATATTGGAAGATGCCCTTCAGCGCCTGATCGGTGACGCTGTCCGTCAGGCCGTCTCGGCTGAGGCCTGCGCCCGACAGGAGCGAGGAACCGGCACCGAGCTTGTCCAGCTGATCGAAGGCGCCGACTTTACCAAGCGCGGCGGCGACGAGGGGGCGGACCTTGGCTTGCAGGTCGTCGCCCGCGCTTTCCTCCAGATATCGGGTCGCGCCGTCGCTCTTCGAAACCACGCTGACGCCGTCCTGCAGCGTCATATCGTTGATCGCGCTGCGGAAGATCGGCTTGGCTTCCTTCGCGGCAAGGCCGGCGGCATCGTTCAGGCTTTTCGTGAGATTGCCCGTGAGGCCGGCCTGATCCGTGTATTTCATCAGCTTGGAAGCTTTCTTGAGCGGCCCCGGAAGCAGGATGCGGATCGCCTTGTCGGCATAGAAGGCGCCGGGCTGGGCGAGCTTGTCGAGCGCACTGTCCGACGCATCGCCGAGGATGGACTTTACTGGGGCGCCAAACCCCTGCGCTGCGGCAGGCGGCGCGGCGGAGAGTGTTCCGACAAGAAGCGTTGCAGTCAGGAACCCACGAACAACGATGCTGCCGGTCATGCGCTTTCTCCCCACGAGATATGCGGGGAGCTTATCACAGCGCTGCCGGACGGGAAATCGCGCGGCAGTCAATTCGCGAGAGGAGATGGATGCCCCGCGAGGATTCGAACCTCGATTGACGGAGTCAGAGTCCGTAGTCTTACCATTAGACGACAGGGCACCAATGGGCGGCGGGTGCCGCCCGATTGCGGTGGGCGTAATATGGGGGCGGCCGCGCAATGTCAAACGGTGAGATGCGTGCGGGTTGTGCGCGGAGGTTGCGAATTTTCACAAAAGGGTGCTAGCCTCGCTTTCAAGTGAACGTCGGAAGCCTTTTCGGGTCTCCGGTGTCTTGATTACAGGGCGACCATCATGCCTTTCGACGTGAATACCGCGCCCGACACGGGCGTTACGGACTCCATACCTCCGCTGTCGCGGGGTGATATCGGGCAGACGCAGCGGCGCGCCTATGCCGCGCTCGACCTGGGCACCAACAATTGCCGCCTCTTGATAGCCCGGCCCGCGCGCGGCGGCTTCTATGTGGTGGATGCCTTCTCGCGGATCGTGCGGCTGGGTGAGGGGCTGCTGGAGACTGGGCGGCTTTCGGACGCCGCACAGGACCGCGCCGTTGCCGCGCTGAAGGCCTGCGCCGAGAAGATACGCCGCCGGGGGGTGTGGGTGAGCCGCAACGTCGCCACCGAGGCCTGCCGCCGGGCGAGCAATCGCGACGCCTTCGTGGACCGCGTGTTTGCCGAAACTGGCATCGCGCTCGACGTGATTTCGCCCGAAGAGGAAGCGCGGCTCGCGGTGCTCGGCTGCCAGACGCTGCTCGACCGCAGCGGGGGGCACGCGCTCGTTTTCGACATCGGCGGCGGGAGCACCGAGATCATTCTTGTGGAGATCGGCGCGGGTGGGCGCGAGCGGATCGTGAGCTGGGCGAGCGTGCCGTGGGGCGTCGTGTCGCTCACCGAAACGGAGCCGACGCATTTCGAGACCGCCCAGGAACGCGAGGCGGCCTATGAGCGGATGATCGCGCGCGTGACCGAGCATCTTGCAGGTGCGCGCGAACATCTGCATCCGCCGTGCAGCCCGGAAGCACTACAGCTTCTGGGCACATCGGGGACGATCACGACGCTTGCGAGCCTGCACCTCGGCCTCGCGCACTACGACCGGCGCAGGGTCGATGGCTGCAGCGTGCCCGCCGCGGCGCTTCGCGAGGTCGGCGTGTCGCTGTCCCGCATGGCGCACGCCGAACGCGCCGCGCTCGCCTGCATCGGCAACGAGCGCGCCGACCTTATCATCGCGGGATGCGCCATCCTTGACGCCATCCTTGCGATGTTTCCGGCGCGCGAGGTGTGCGTTGCCGACCGCGGTATCCGCGAGGGCATCCTCCGCACGCTGATGCGGCGCGACGGTCACAGGCTTTAGCATGGCGAACGGTATCGGCGGCCGCTCCGTAGGCGGCAAGGTGCGGGTGAAGACGGCGCGGCGGCGCTCGGCAGCGTCTACGCGCTGGATCGAGCGGCAGCTCAACGACCCCTATGTGAAGGCGGCGAAATCGCAGGGCTATCGCTCGCGCGCGGCGTTCAAGCTGCTGGAACTCGACGAGAAGTACCATTTCCTGCGCGGCGTGCGCCGAGTGGTCGACCTGGGCGCGGCGCCCGGCGGCTGGTGCCAGGTGCTGCGCGAGAAGCATCCGAAGGCGGCGGTGGTGGGCATCGACCTCCTTGAGATGGAGCCGCTGGCGGGCGTGACCTTCCTGCAGATGGATTTCCTTGCCGATGAAGCGCCGGGTGCGCTGAAGGCGGCGCTTGGCGGGGCGGCCGATCTCGTGCTTTCGGACATGGCGGCGAACACCATCGGCCACAAGCAGACCGACCACCTGCGCACGATGGCGCTGGTGGAGGCGGGGCTTTATTTTGCGTGCGAAATCCTCGCGCCCGGCGGCACGTTTGTCGCCAAGGTGCTGGCGGGCGGCGCGGACCATGCGCTTGTCGCGGAGTTGAAACGCAATTTCCGCACGGTGAAGCACTCCAAGCCGCCTGCGAGCCGCAAGGATTCGTCCGAATGGTACGTGGTGGCACAGGGTTTCAAGGGAACAGCGTTGCCCGGGGAGGGTTCGAGTGGCAGAGCCGCCGACGAAACCGGCTTCGCGCAAGAGGAGAATTCATGAAACGTCAGCCCGCCGAATGGGCGCCGCACGCCGCGATCTGGACGGCGTGGCCCT
>JAEULI010000149.1 GCA_016793845.1 Sphingosinicella sp. | reverse complement strand
ATTGGGAGCCGCTGCGGACGGCGGGCGCGGCGGCGCGCGCGCTGCTCTGCGCGGCGGCGGCGAAACGGCTCGGCGTCGACGTGGCGGCGTGCGACACGGCGAATGGCTTCGTCGTTGCGCCCGGAGACAAGAAGATCGCGTTCAAGGACCTGCTCGCCGACATCGATCCCGACGACGCCCCCGATGCGCCGGAATGGCGCAAGGATGGCACCGGGCCATTTCTGGGCAAGCCGATGCCGCGCCTCGACACGCCCGCAAAGGTGGACGGCAGCGCGCAGTTCGGCGCGGATATCCGCCTGCCGGGCATGATCTACGCGGCGATCCGGGGCGTGCCGCACGGCACGAAGGAACTGACCGCGGCGCAGCTTCCGAAGACGGCCCGCAAGGGCGGGGTGATCGGGCTCGTGACGGGTCCGCGCTGGTACGCGGTGACGGGGGACACGTGGTGGGCGGCGCGGCAGGCGCTCGACCTCGTCGATCCTGATTTCGAGCCCGGCGAGACGATGGCCGACAGCCTCGCGATCGAGGAGGCGCTCGACAGCGCGCTCCACGGCGACGACGGCACGATCTTCGAATCGAGCGGCGACATCGACGACGGCCTCGCCGCCGGCAAGCAGATCGAGGCGGATTATTCGGTGCCGTTCCTTGCGCACGCCTGCATGGAGCCGATGACGGCGACCGCGCGCTTCGAAAACGGCAAGGTCGAGGTGTGGGTGCCGACACAGTCCGCGACGCTCGTCGTGTGGCGCGTCGCCGACGCGCTCGGCATCGCCGAGCGGGACGTGACGGTGTTCCCGACGCTGCTCGGCGGCGGCTTCGGGCGCAAGGCGGAGGTAGATGCGGCGGTGCAGGCGGCGCTGATCGCGCGCGACGCGGGCCGCCCCGTGCAGCTCATCTGGCACCGCGAGGAAGACATGGCGCGTGACATGTACCGCCCGCCCGCCAAGGCGCGGCTGCGCGGCACGGTGAACGCCGACAAGAAGATCGGGGCGTTCGATATCAAGATCGCCGCGCCCAATCTCGGCGAGAGCTTCATGTCGCGCAACATCCCCGCGCTGGCGAGCGGCGGAGACAGCGCGGCGATGCTGGAGGGGGCGCTTGCGCTTCCCTATGCCGTGCCTGTGTTCCGCGCCGCGCATGTCGATGTGCCGACTCCGGTTCCGATCGGCTACTGGCGCTCGGTGGGACACAGTTACACGGCGTTCTTCTGCGAAAGCTTCGTCGACGAGCTGGCGCACGCCGCCGCCGTCGATCCCTTCGAGTTCCGCCTGCGCATGATGGAGGACGGCTCCCGCGAGGCCGAAGTGCTGAAGACCGCCGCGTCGCGCGGTGCGTTCTCCGCGGTGAGCGAGGATCACGTCGGCCGCGGCATCGCCATCCACAAGAGCTTCGGCTCGCTCGTCGCCGAGGTCGTCGAGGTCGAGGCGCCGAGCATCGAGCAGGTGACGGTGAAGCGCGTGACCTGCGTGATCGACTGCGGGCGCGTCGTGAATCCGGACATCATCAAGGCGCAGATGGAAAGCGCGATCATCTTCGGCCTCTCAGCCGCGCTGCACGGGCAGGTACGCTTCACGGACGGCGAGGCGGAGCAGCTCAACTTCGATACGTATCCGCTGCTGAGGCTCGACGAGGCGCCCGAGATCGACGTTCACATCATGGACTCGGATGCGCCCCCAACCGGGGTCGGCGAACCCGGCGTGCCGCCGCTCGCCCCCGCGCTCGTCAATGCGATCTTCGCGGCGACGGGCGAGCGCCTGCGCGATCTGCCGCTCTATCGCTACTGATGCCGCCGCAGGGTCATCCGCCGATCGCCGATCCCAAGGTCGGCGTGCTCATCGTCAACCTCGGCTCGCCGGATGCACCGGAGCCGGCGGCGGTAAAGCGTTACCTGAAGGAGTTCCTGTCGGACCGGCGCGTGGTCGAGATTCCGGCGTTCCTGTGGCAGCCGATCCTGCGCGGCATCATTCTCAACACGCGCCCGGCGAAAAGCGCGGCGCTCTATGCCTCGATCTGGGACCGCGCGCGGGGCGATTCGCCGCTCCGTGTCATCACGGCCGATCAGGCTGCGGCGCTGCAGGCCGCGCTTCCCGACGTGACGGTGGATTTCGCCATGCGCTACGGCAATCCTTCGATCCCGGACCGGCTCGCCGCGCTGAAGGTCGCAGGCTGCACGCGCATCCTCGTGATGCCGCTCTATCCGCAATATTCGGCGGCGACGACGGCGACCGTCGTCGACAAGGTCGGCGAGAGTCTGAAGGCGATGCGCTGGCAGCCTGCGCTGCGCTTCCTGCCGCCCTATCACGACGATCCGCTCTATATCACCGCGCTTGCAGAAGATGCGCGTACGGCGCTCGCAGCGCTCGATTTCGAACCGGATGTGCTTGTCGCGTCTTTCCACGGTATGCCCGAGCGCACGCTTAAACTCGGTGATCCCTATCACTGTCAGGCGCAGAAAACGGCGCGGCTGCTCCGCGAGGCGCTGGGGCGTGACGAGACGGATTTCCGCACGGCGTTCCAGTCGCGGTTCGGCAAGGCCGAATGGCTGAAACCCTATCTCGACAAGACGCTTGAGGCGCTGCCTGGAGAGGGCGTTCGCAAGGTTGCGGTGATCGCGCCGGGGTTCAGTGCCGACTGTCTCGAAACGCTGGAAGAAATCGCGATTCAGGGGCGTGAGACGTTCCTTCATGCGGGCGGCACGCACTTCGCCTATTTGCGCTGTCTCAATGCTGCACCGGCCGGAATGCATATGCTGAAAGAACTCGTCGTGCGCGAACTTGCCGGTTGGCGCGAATCGGGTCATTGATTGCAACAGAATTGAAAAAAGTGAGCAGTACCGGCCAATTGCACTTGGGAGGAGAGTCATCATGGGTCGCGTAGCTATCGTTACCGGCGGATCGCGTGGCATCGGCGAGGCGATCAGCCTCGAACTCCAGAAAATGGGCATGAAGGTTGCCGCGAACTATGCGGGCAACGACGAGAAGGCGCGCGAGTTCACCACGCGCACGGGCATCCCGACATACAAGTGGGACGTGGGAGATTTCGAGGCCTGCGCGGAGGGCGTGCGCAAGGTGGAAGCCGATCTCGGTCCGGTCGACGTTCTCGTCAACAACGCGGGCATCACGCGCGACGGCACGCTGACGAGGATGGACCGCAAGAGCTGGCAAGAGGTGATCGATGTGAACCTCGGCGGCTGCTTCAACATGGCGAAGGCCGTGTTCGACAGCATGAGATCGCGCGGCTACGGGCGCATCGTCAACATCGGCTCGATCAACGGGCAGGGCGGCCAGTACGGCCAGGTGAACTATGCCGCCGCCAAATCCGGCATCCACGGCTTCACGAAGGCTCTGGCGCAGGAAGGCGCGCGCTTCGGCATCACGGTGAACGCGCTCGCGCCGGGCTATATCGATACGGACATGGTGGCGGCGGTGCCCGAAGCCGTGCTTGAGAAGATCGTTGCCAAGATCCCGGTCGGCCGGCTCGGCAAGGCGAGCGAGATCGCGCGCGGCGTTGGCTTCCTTTGCGCTGAGGACGCGGGCTTCGTCACCGGATCGACGCTGTCGATCAACGGCGGCCAGCACATGTATTGAGACGTGTCGGGGCTCATCAAGCGCTCGGTGACGATCGCCGGGCATCGCACTTCGGTGAGCCTCGAACCCGTGTTCTGGGACGCGCTCGTCGCGGCGGCAGACGCCGAGGGGCGCTCGGTCAACGCGATTGTCGCCGAGATCGACGAGGCGCGGACCACGAACCTTTCAAGCGCGATCCGGGTTTGGCTGTTCGAGCGGCGGTCTAGTCCTCAAGCCAGGTGACGTGGCCCATCTTGCGGCCGGGCTTCACCTCGCTCTTGCCGTAGAGGTGCAGGTGGGCGCGCGGGTCCGCGAGGATCGCCGCCCAGTCGTTCGCATCCTCGCCGATCAGGTTCTTCATGCGCACGGCGCGGGCGCTGAGGCCGGTTTCGCCAAGCGGTAGCCCGCAGATGGCGCGGATGTGGTTCTCGAACTGGCTGGTGTGTGCACCCTCGATCGTCCAGTGCCCGCTGTTGTGGACGCGCGGGGCCATCTCGTTGAACACCGGGCCGTCGGCGCAGGCGAAGAATTCGAGCGTGATGAGCCCGACATAGGAAAGCGCGTCCGCGACCTTGCGCGCCATCGCGGCGGCTTCTTCTATGTGTGCGGTGGGCACGGCACGTGCCGGCACTTCGGACAGAGCGAGGATGCCGTCTTCGTGCGTGTTGCGCGGCGCCGGGTAGACGACGCTGCTGCCATCCTCGGCGCGCGCGAGCAGGATCGAGAACTCGGCGTCGAAGCTGACGAACCCTTCGTAGACCGACGGGTTTTCGCCGATATCGGTCCATGCGGCATCAAGGGACGTATCGGCGTGGATGCGGACCTGCCCCTTGCCGTCGTAGCCGAAACGACGCGTCTTCAGGATGCCGGGGGTGCCGATCTCGCGCACGGCTGCTTCCAGCTCGGCGCGCGAGGAGACGGCGCGGTACGGTGCGGCGCGGCCGCCGAGGCCGGTGAAGAAGTCCTTCTCGGCGAGCCGGTCCTGCGCGATGCGCAGCGCGCGGGCGCCGGGGCGCGTCGGTACACGGGATTCGAGGAATTCGAGGCTCGCGGCGTCGACGTTCTCGAACTCGAGGGTCACGACATCGACCGCGGCGGCGAAGGCTTCGAGCGCGGCATGATCGGTATAGGCCGCGCGGGTGACGGCGGCGGAAACGTCGCCCGCCGGAAGTTCGGCCTCCGGCGCGAAGATGTGCACGCGATAGCCCATGCTTGCCGCCGCCATCGCGAGCATACGGCCAAGCTGGCCGCCGCCGAGGATGCCTATCGTGGAACCGGGTGCGATCATTCGGGCTTTTCGGCGACCGCCTCGGTCTGCTTCGCGCGCCACTGGACCAGCCGCTCGTGGACGTCGGTATCGTGCGTGCCGAGGATCGCGGCGGCGAGCAGCGCGGCGTTTATGGCGCCCGGCTTGCCGATGGCGAGCGTGCCCACGGGGATGCCGCCGGGCATCTGGACGATGGACAGTAGGCTGTCCATGCCCTTCAGCGCCTTCGATTCGACCGGCACGCCGAGCACAGGAAGTGCGGTCATCGATGCCGTCATGCCCGGCAGGTGGGCGGCGCCGCCGGCGCCCGCGATGATCACCTTGAGGCCCCGTGCGGCCGCGCCGTGCGCGTAGCCATACAGCCGGTCCGGCGTCCGATGCGCTGAAACGATGCGCATTTCATGTGGGATTTCAAGCGCTTCGAGCGTTTCCGCAGCATGGCGCATGGTTTCCCAGTCGGACTGGCTGCCCATGATGATGCCGACCAGCGGCTGTGTTTCCGACATGCTTTCCCGCGCGTCCTTCCCCGAAAGCGGCGCAACCTACTTTCGGCTCGCCTCGCTGTCTATGTTCACCTTACGCACATTATTTTATGGGCAGAATGCCAATCGTGGCCGAAAAATCCGGCCGGGAGAAAGGGATGACGCGGATCGATGAAGGCGGACGCGCCGCGCGTGCCTATGGGCGCGTGCAGACTCGTGCCGCACTTGCATCCCTCCCTGCTGTTACCGAAACGCTGGCCGGCATTCCCGAGGCCGAGCCTGCCACCGCCATCGCGGAGGTCGCGGCGGCAGCCTTGCCGGAGCATCTGCGCGACGCGTTCGTCGCGCTGCTCGCCGAAACCGAGGAGCTTCGCCGGACGCTTGCCATCGCGCGGCGGCGCATCGAGGAACTGGAGCGGCTGGTCGAGGCCGACGAGCTGACGCCCGTCGCCAACCGGCGCGGGCTGATCCGCGACCTTGCCCGCACGCTCGCGGAGGTGGGGCGGCACGGGGTTCGTGCGGCGCTGATCTTCATCGATGTCGACAAGCTGAAAGCCATCAACGACCGCTACGGCCACCTCGCGGGCGATGCGGCGCTCGTCCATATCGGCGAGACGCTGCAGGCGAAACTGCGCGAATCCGATACGGTGGCGCGTCTTGGCGGCGACGAGTTCGCTGTGATCCTGCGCCATGTCGATGCCGAGCAGGCGCAGGCGAAGCTGGACCAGATCGTGACGGCGGTTGCCGCGACGCCGGTGCGTGTGCGGGGCGAGAGCTTCACCATCACGATTTCGGCAGGCCTTCATGTGCTGTCGCCGGGCGAGACCGTGGAAGGCGTGCTGCGGTTCGCGGACAGCGCGATGTACGCGCACAAGGCCGACAAGCGTGGGCAAACCCGATCAGACTGATCGGAAGTCTTCGTTTTTATTACTGCGAACGAATTGCAATAAAGGGTTCGTGAAAAGGAACCCTGAAATGTCTCGCGATCTTGCCAAGACCGGCACCTATCTGGCGCTGCACCTGACGATCGGGTTCACGGTCGCCTACCTGCTCACCGGGTCGGTCGCCGTCGCTAGTGGCATCGCGCTCATCGAGCCGATGGTGAACGCTGTCGCGTTCTTTTTCCACGAGAAGGCGTGGGCCACCGTACCCCTGCGGAGCGGGCATTTCCGGGCCTCGGCTGCGGCCTGAAAAACCCCTGAAAGAAAAAGCGTTCGCATCGCCCCGCGCAGGGCGCCTTACGATGGAAATGTAACCTCCGCGCGCTATAAGCGGCGGCATGTCCGATGATGTTCAGGATAAGGATCCGGCTCCAGCGCCGCGCGAGGCGCTGGAAGACAACCGGCTGACGGGCGCATTCGTCGATGAAGTGACGGAAGCGCTCGCCGCCGGCGATACTGCGCGCGTGCAGGAACTCGCCGAGCCGCTGCACCCCGCCGACATTGCCGACCTTATCGAGCAGGTGGAGCCGGGCGAGCGCCAGCCGCTCGCCGCTGCGCTCGGCGACGTGCTCGACGCGGACGTGATCTCGGAAATGAACGAGGTCGTGCGCGAACAGCTGATCGACGTGCTCGATCCGGGCCAGGTCGCCGATGTCGTCACGCAGATGGAAACCGACGACGCGGTCGCCATCCTCGAGGACATGGACGAGGAGGATCAGGCCGAGGTCCTCCGCTCGCTCCCCGCCGACGAGCGCGCCGCGATCGAAGAGGCGCTGAGCTACCCGGAAGAGTCCGCCGGGCGTCTGATGCAGCGCGATCTGATCGCGGTGCCCGAATACTGGACCGTGGGTCAGGTCATCGATTTCCTGCGGCAGGCGGGCGACGATGTGACCAGCGACTTCTGGGAAATCTTCGTCGTCGATCCGTCGCACAAGCCTGTCGGCACGATGCGGCTCTCTCTGGTGCTGCGCTCGCCGCGCAACGTGCTCGTCACCGACGTGATGAAGCGCGAGCAGACACTGAT
Organism: Sphingosinicella sp.; assembly: GCA_016793845.1. GTDB lineage: Bacteria > Pseudomonadota > Alphaproteobacteria > Sphingomonadales > Sphingomonadaceae > Sphingosinicella > Sphingosinicella xenopeptidilytica. The sequence goes on along the minus strand of JAEULI010000149.1, from coordinate 23,732 downwards.
CCCGGTCGACATGGACCAGGAAGAGGTGGCGCTGCGCTTCCAGAAGTACGCGCTGATCTCGGCGGCGGTCGTCGACACCTCCGGGCGTCTCGTCGGTGTCGTCACCGTCGATGACATCGTCCACATCATCCAGGAAGAGGCGGGCGAGGATATCCTCCGCCTGTCGGGCGCCGGCGACGGCGACATCAACGACAGCGTGCGCGAGATCGTCTCGACGCGGCTGCGCTGGCTCGTCGTCAACCTCGGCACCGCGATCCTTGCCTCTATTGTGATCGGTTTCTTCGCGGGCACGATCGAGAAGATGGTCGCGCTTGCCATCCTGATGCCGATCGTCTCGGCGCTCGGCGGCAATGCTGCGACGCAGACGATGGCGGTGACGGTGCGCGCGCTCGCCACCGATCAGCTCACCGAAGCGAACACGCGGCGCACGATCCTGAAGGAAATCCGCGTCGCGTTGATCAACGGCGCTGCGATCGCGTTTCTCGTCGGCGTGGCGGCCGGGCTCTACTTCACAAACGTCCACCTCGGCCTCGTCATCGCCACGGCGATGATCGGCAACATCCTCGTCGCAGGCCTCGCCGGTGTCATGGTGCCGCTGACGCTCGATCGCATGGATGTCGATCCGGCGGTGTCTTCGCCCGTGTTCGTCACCATGACGACGGACGTGATGGGCTTCCTGTTCTTCCTCGGCCTCGCCGCGGCGACGGGCCTTACGGGTTAAACCGGTGACGGCGGAAGTCATCCTCGTCGACGACGAGCGGCTTGTTGCCAAACTCTATGGCCGCGCGGTGGAAGCGGCGGGCTATCAGGCGACGCTGTTCGGCGATGCGGAATCGGCGTTCAAGCGCATCGCCCAGCAGGAACCGGCGCTGCTCGTCACCGATCTCAATATGCCAGGCCTTTCGGGCTACGCACTCGCCGAGCGGATCATGGAGCGGGGCCTCAAGCACTTTCCCATCATCCTGATGAGCGCGGACGATACCGCCGAGCTCATCAAGGCCGGGGTCGCCTCGGGCATCGACGATTTCCTCGTGAAGGGCGTGGGCTTCGACCGGTTTCGCGCGCGGCTCGATCACTGGATGAAGGGGCCGTTCCACGGACTGCCCGCGCACGTCCGCGTCGCGGCGCGCGAGAGCCTTGCGCGGAGCGGCGCGCCGGAAACCCCGATTTCCCACCTGCACGGATCGCTCGACCGCATCACGGCGCGCACCGCTGTGACGGTGGAGGATCTTCTGGACGCGGTGGGCGGCGAATACGGCCGTTCGGCGGCTGAGGCGCTGCGGCTTCTGGGCGTGATCGACGGCGTGCTTGCGCTCCTCGCCCGCTCGAACGGGCTTGCGCAGCTCCGCCGCCTTGAAGCGATGGCGGGTGTCGTCGACAGGCTCGGCGACCCGTGGCAGGCACGCCTTCGTCCCTATATCGACCGCTTCGAAACCGTAGCGCAGGATGCCACCTTCCGGCACGCCGCGCAGTCGCTGAGACTTCGCTAGCGCAGCGTCACGCGCCGCAGCTGACTTTGCCGCTGCCGAGCGTCTTCACCTCGCACTGCGGCTTGCCGAGGATCTTGATGTCGCCGGAGCCCGCGATGCTGAGCTTCGCATGTTTGGCGACATCGGTGGTGATGTCGCCCGATCCCGCAATCTTGCCGGTGAGCGACTGACACTTGAGACCGGGCGCGTCGATGTCGCCGGCGCCCGCGATGGAGAACGTCGCCGCGCCGCACGTGCCGGTCATCGCCATGTCACCCGATCCGGCAAGGGAGACATCCAAGCGGTCTGCCGTCACCACGCCGACGTTGAGATCGCCGGAGCCTGCAAGCGAGAGCTTGACGTCCTGGCCTTTCATGCGATCCACGGCGACATCGCCAGATCCGGCGAGACGGGCGCTGCCCAGCGTATGCGTGGTGACGTAGATGGTGAGCATCTCACCGTCTTTCCAAGAGAACCACGTATCCGATTTCTTCTCGCGGATACGCAGCGTGCCGCTCGTCACCTCGACCTCCAGACGGTCGATCGATTTCTGGTCGCCGACGGCGCGCACGCTTGGCGCCTTTCCGGTGGCCACGATCACCTTGTGCGGCACCGAAACGGAAATGCCTTCAAAACCCGTGACCGTGTATTTCTGCTCGGCGGCAAGGGTGGGGGTGGCAAGCGCGAGGAGGGGAAGAGCGACGAGAAGAGCGCGTTTCATGAGGGACGATCTCCAAACTGTGTTGCTATAACAATACAGCGGGTCCGCATGTCTGTCGACCCTCAATAGAGGAACATCGGCATACCTTCGACGCTCTTCAGCCGCGCGCGATATTGATCGCGGTCGTAAAGCCGGTCGACGTCGACATGTTTCGCGCCCTGAAGCACGCTGTTCGCCGGAACATGGCAATAATTGCCGCTGGTCAGCGTCACCATCCGGCCGGTCTCGCGCCGTTCGATCAGCTGCACGGCAAGCGCGCCGAAGGCGAGGCCGACCATGCGGTCGAGCGCGTCGGGTTCGCCCGCGCGCATCAGGTAGGCGAGTTCCTGAAGCACGGTGCCGCCGCCGCCCGCCGTCTCGATGGCGCGCGCGATGCGGTGGCCGACGCCCACGTCGTCGCGCGCCGTCGCGGAGCTGGACAGGTCCGCCGCGGCTCCGCCGACGAGGCTTGCGCCCTCGGAGACCACCAGGACCGCGTAGTTCGCCGGATTGGTTGCCTTGTCGCGCGCGAGCAGCGGCAGCAGTGCGTCGAGATCGGCGGGCACCTCGGCGATCACGGTGCGGTCCACCTGCGCGAGGAAGCCGGCGAGGAGCGCGGTTTCGCCGGAGCGGCGGCCGAACAGCTCGACGACGGCGATCCGCTCGTGGCTCTCCGTTGTCGTGCGCAGCGCGTTGATCGCCGCGACCGAGCGTGTCACGGCGGTCGAGAAGCCGATGCAGTAGTCGGTGCCGTTCACATCGTTGTCCATCGTCTTGGGGATGGAGATGACCGGAACACCGAGGCTGTCGAGATGGGCGGAAAAGCGCAGCGTGCCGTCGCCGCCGAGCGTGATCATCACGTCGATCCCGAGGCGTTCGAGCACGTGCATCACATGCGGCGTCCGGTCGCCGCCCTTTGCGGTGCGCGGATCGCAGCGCGAGGTGTGGAGGATGGTGCCGCCGAGCCGATCGAGCCCGCGCACGCGTTCGCGGCCGAGTGCGACGGTATTCGCCGCGATCGAGGCAGGATCGTCGGGATCGATGTCGAGCAGCCCCTGCCACCCCCGCCGGAAGCCTACGACGTCCCACCCGCGGTCGTCTGCCGACAGGGCGACGGCACGGATACAGGGGTTGAGGCCGGGTACGTCTCCGCCGCCTGTCAGAATGCCGAGGCGCATCATCTTCTCCTGCTTTGCGGGGACTATGCCGACCGTCACCGGAGGCGTCGAGGGCGGGACGGGCACTGTCGTGATTTTTTACACTGTCATCCCGTTGCAATGTCCGTCCAGAAAAATTCGCAGAAATTCGAATGACTTAATGGTTAATTTTGTTTCGTGGGTGGAGCGTTTTCGTAAGGGAGGCTGACAATTCCCTTGGCAGGGGCTCCGGGAACGTTGGCGATTCTTACATTTGCGCATCGAATGTTCTGAACATCGTAGCCTCCATGCAAAAAGCGCATTTACTTTCAATGCTTTGATTGGATTTTTTATGTTCTGGCACAGGGATTGCAGAGGTGCCGACGATTGGTTCTTTCAGGAGTAGGTAGAGTGAAGTCAGCGTTTCTCACCAAGGTTCTGCCGGCTGCCGCGCTCGTCGCCGCCACGGCTTTCGCAACGTCCGCACAGGCCGTCGTGGTGAACGAATGGAGCTATGATGTCTCCGCTTCGTTCACGTCTGCGTCGCCGGATCTCGGAACGCCCGGCGGTTTCATCTGGGGTCCTCTCCAGATTTCTTGGGGCCGTCCGACCGGCACGATTTCGCCCGGCGGTGGCCGCAGTGCCCTGACGATCGGTGCGACGCCGGCGCTGGGCACTGTGTTCACGAACGGTGCCGATGCTGCCGCGAACAGCCTGACGCACTCGAACAACGTCATCAACAATCGCTCGGGTGAGAACTGGCAGCGCCTCGACACGTCTTCGATGAAGATCGATGTCGCGCTCACGTCGGTCGATCCGGTGATCGGTGCCGTCGATCCGTTCGTGCTGTCGTTCGTCATCGATTTCCTCGAGACAAACAACAATCCGGAAATGCCCGGACCCGACTACTGCGCCGACGGTGTGCGCGAGGGCTCGCAGGGCCCCGGCTGCCGCGACATCTTCGTGATCTCGGCGGGCAGCCTGACGCAGTATTTCGAACTTGACGGCGAAACCTACAAGTTCTCGTTCTTCGATCTCGGCGGCGCGGTCGGGACGCTTTCCGCCGATGCCTGCGCGGCCGTCGGTCAGGATCCGGGCTGCGTCGGTTTCCTGACCCGCGAGGAGCAGGAGAACGTCGTGAATTTCGGGTTCAACATCACCCACGTGCCGGAGCCGGCCGCGCTTGCGCTCTTCGGCCTTGGTCTTGCGGGTCTCGGTCTGGCGCGTCGTCGCCGCAAGGCCTGAACTCCAAGCCCGAACCGGAAGGCGCTGACGGGAGACCGTCGGCGCCTTTCCTTTTTGGGAAACGTGCCGCCCGTTCAGATCAGCGCAGCGATGTTCGGCTCGCCGGGGGAAACGCGCAGCCGGTGGCCGATGACCGATGTTTCCATCAGCGGTTCGAGCCCGGTGTGCATCTGCCCGAGAAAACGCTCGCCGCTATCGAGGCGCCCGATGATGATCGCGAACTTCGGGGCGCCCTTGTGATGCACGACAGTGAACGTCTCCAGCCGTCCCTCGCCCGCGGGCGTTTCCGTGAACGGGGGTGAGGCCATGGCGTCGATCGCGGCCTGATACGAGGCGGGGTCGCTGCGCCCGTTGTAGCCCGGCGTTGTCGAGTAGACGCCGAAGCTGTGTTTCGTCAGGAAGCCGCCGTTCGCGAACACGAAGCCCCATGCGCCGGCATCGTCCCGGCAGTGCTCCACCACTTCCGCGATCGCGTGCAGCGAATAGGCATTGCCGGGGCCGCCGAAGTAGGGGAGGCCGCCGGTGAGCGTCAGGCTGGCCGGGTCCTCGGTCGGCAGGCCGATCATCGCGGCGGCAATTTCCACCGCCACGGGGAAGCAGCTGTAGAGATCGATGTAGCTGAGTTCCCCGGGTGTGATGCCCGCCTGCGCCAGCGCGTGCGCCGCGCCGATGTAGATGGCCGGGGAGGTGGCGTAGTCGACGCGCTCGCTCACCAGAAGCTTCTCATGCGTGTCCGCCGACCCGTGCAGATAGACACGGCGCGCGGCGGGCACGCCGAGCCGGTCGGCCGCCTCGGTCGACATCATCAGCACCGCCGCCGCCTGATCGACGAACATGTTGGCGCACAGGTGCTTGGTGTAGGGATAAGCGACGATGCGGTTATCCTCGCCGGGCTCGACGAGCGCTTCCGCTGCATAGGCTCTGCGGATCTGCGCGAACGGGTTTTCCGCGGCGACCGCGCTGAACGGCGCCATCAGGTGGCTGATTTCGGCGCGGTGCTGCAGCGGCGACCAGCCCATCGCACCGCCGAACGCGTTCTCGAACAGCGGATAGACGCTGGTGGGCAGGGCGATGCCGTGGCGGATCTCGTGGCTGTTCGCATAGCGGGGTTCCTCGCCGTAAGGCGTCGGGTCAGACGGTGCGCCCTCGCTCCAGTCGAGCTTGAGGCCGGCCTTTTCCGCGCGCGCCTGCGTCCGCAATGCCTCGCCGCCGACGAGCAGCGCGACATCGGATTGCCCCTTCGCAATGCGCTCGGCGAGCCCGTTCACGAACATCTGCGGCGTGTTGCCGCCGAGCGGCCCGTAGATGAGTTCGCGCGGCTGCGCGCCGATGCGCCGGGCAACGGCATGGGGCAGGTTGCGGCAGGTGCCGAAAGGGGACGGGAGGGCGCCGCCGGAATCGGCGAACAGCCGGACGGCGGCGAGCGTGTCGATCGCACCGGCGGCATCCGCGCCGCTGTTTGCGATCGCGCCGCGCGCCGCCTCCGCAAGCAGGTCCGCCGGCGATAGCCCCCGGGCCGGATCGTCTTCCCGGACGACGTGCTGGCCGACGCCGACGAGGACAGGCGTGCGCGGCCCGGCGGACATCAGCGTATGCCCGGTACTTCGGTGCTGGGTGCCTCGCCGCCCGCGCTGTTGCCTGCGTATTTCTTGTATTCGAGAAGGGCGATGGCGCGGTTGTGCACCTCGTCCGGTCCGTCCGCGAGGCGCAGCGTGCGGATGCCCGCGTAAGAGCTCGCGAGGCCGAAGTCCTGGCTGACACCGCCGCCGCCGTGCGCCTGAATGGCATCGTCGATGATCTTCAGTGCCATGCGCGGGGCCGCGACCTTGATCATCGCGATCTCAAGCCGCGCCGCCTTGTTGCCGACGCGATCCATCATGTCCGCGGCCTTGAGGCAGAGGAGGCGCGTCATTTCGATATCCGTGCGCGCTTCGGCGACGCGCTGCTCCCATACGCTGTGCTCGGAGATGCGCTTGCCGAAGGCTTCGCGCGTCAAGAGCCGCCGGGCCATGCGCTCCAGCGCGCGCTCGGCGGCGCCGATCGTGCGCATACAGTGGTGGATGCGGCCCGGTCCGAGGCGGCCCTGTGCGATCTCGAAGCCGCGTCCCTCGCCGAGCAGGATGCTGTCCGCAGGCACGCGCACGTCGTCGAGAAAAACCTCGGCGTGGCCGTGCGGGGCGTCGTCGTAGCCGAACACGTTCAGCATCCGCTCGACCTTGATGCCCGGCGCGTCCATCGGCACGAGAATCTGCGACTGCTGCAGGTGCTTGGGCGCCGAGAGATCGGTCTTGCCCATCACGATCGCGACCTTGCAGCGCGGATCGCCAACGCCGGAGGACCACCATTTACGGCCGCTGACGACATAGTGGTCGCCGTCGCGGCGAATGCGCGTCTCGATGTTCGTCGCGTCGGACGAGGCCACCGCAGGCTCCGTCATCAGGAAGGCGGAGCGGATCTCGCCGTTCATCAGCGGCCGCAGCCATTTTTCCTGCTGCGCGTGCGTGCCGTAGCGCATCAGCACTTCCATGTTGCCGGTGTCCGGCGCGGAGCAGTTGAACACCTCCGACGACCAGAGAGCGCGGCCCATCTCCTCGGCGAGCGGCGCATATTCGAGGTTGGTGAGCGTCGTGCCCTCGAAGGCGAATTGGCTCACCGGCTTGCCGCCATGGCTCGTTGGCATGAACATGTTCCACAGGCCCGCCGCGCGTGCCTTCGGCTTCAGCTCCTCGATCACGGGCAGCACCTTCCAGCGTTCGCCGGAGGCGACCTCGTCGGCGTAGCGCTGCTCGTTGGGGTAGATGTGCTCATCCATGAACGCGCGGACGCGGTCGATCATCTCGCGGGTCTTCGGGGAATATTCGAAGTTCATGGCGCCGTTCCTTCGTCTGTCGTTTCCTGCCTATCCATAAACTCGAAGCGCCCGCTGTCACTTCCGAAGGATGATAGGCGAGGCGTGCGTAAATGGGGATCACTCGACACGGGCGGCAGCCTGCACTACCTATAGGCTTGCAGTCGCGCGTGGAGGGGTCGCCCGACAAACTGAAGACAAGGATACAATGAATCGAGTGCGCCTGGGCCTCACCGGCCTTGCTTTGGTGTTTTTGCTGGTCATGGCGGCGGCGATCCTGCTGCGCCCGCCGGCTGAACCCGAGCCGAAAGCGAAGGAAGATCCGCTCGCGACGCTGGGCGTGGCGCCGGGCGCCGACAAGAATTCCGGGCCGGCACCTGAGCAGCCGCCCTCGGTGCTGCAAACGCCCCCGCTCGATACGCCGGAGCCGCTGACCGACCCTCTCGTGATCGACGAGAGCAAGGATTTGACCGAAATCTGACGGCGACTCACCGCCGCATTTCACACACCGACTTATCCACAGGCCTGCACGCAACCGCGCGCGGGCCTGACTGCTATTGTTTCACCTGCGTAAACCCACGCGATTCAGCGAAAATCCACGCGAAAAACATCCAATCCCATAAATTCCCATTGAAACCCATGAAATACCCATGATACTCCGTTTTCCACAGGGGAGCGGGGATTCAGCCCTCGGTACTGGCCTAACGCGTTAGCCTTTCGGGTTTCGCGGCCGGGGATTGCGTTACCCGCTGATTGGAAGCCGCGCGTGAAACGGGATTTGTTCAAGGGATTTGCGATCAACGCAGTCGACGCCAAAGGGCGACTGTCGATCCCTGCCGGCTACCGTTCCACCATCGAAGCGCGCTCCGCCGTGAAGGAAGTCACCCTGTCCCTGCGGTTCGAGCCGAACCACATCCGCGCCTACGACGCCTATTACAACGACTTCATCTACCAGCAGATCGAGCGCCGTTTCACGCCCGAGCAGGAGGTGGAACGCGCCGTCGCCCTGCAGCGCGAATTCAGCTTCGTCGAACCGCTCCCCTATGATGCCAACGGGCGGATCGTGCTCCCCGCCGCCACCCGTGAGGCCGCCGGCATCGATCGGCTCGCCTGCTTCCTTGCGTTCGCCGACTATTTCGAGATCTGGGACCCGAAAGCGCTGCTCGCCTCCGACCGTGCCGACCCCGCCACGATTTTTCATGTCCGCAATCTCTTGAAAGAGCGCGGAGAGACGATATGACGGCGGCCCCTCATATCCCCGTTCTCCTTGAAGCAGTGCTCGCCGGTATTTCCCCCACCTCTGGTGCAAGCGTCGTCGACGGCACGTTCGGTGCCGCCGGCTACACGAATGCGGTGCTCGCAGCGGGTGCCGGGCATGTCTATGCGTTCGACCGCGACCCCACCGCCATTGCCGCCGGTGAGGCGCTGGCGAGCGCGAATCCGGATCGGCTGACGCTGATCCACGAACGCTTCTCGCTGATGGACCGCGCGCTCGAGGCGCGCGGCGTTTCGACCGTGGACGCGATCATGCTCGATATCGGCGTCTCCTCGATGCAGATCGATCAGGCGGCGCGCGGCTTTTCGTTCCAGGCCGACGGCCCGCTCGACATGCGCATGTCGAATGAGGGGCCGAGCGCTGCCGATCTCGTGAACACGATGGACGAAACGGCGCTTGCCGACCTCCTCTACCGCTACGGCGAGGAGCCGCGCTCCCGCCGCGTTGCGAGCCACATCGTGGCCGCGCGGCCGATTGCGCGCACCGGTGAACTCGCAGCGATCGTCCGCAAGGCGCTTGGCCACCGGCCGGGCGCGCCCAAGGATCCGGCGACGCGCACCTTTCAGGCGCTGCGCATCGCGGTGAACGACGAACTCGGCGAACTCGATGCCGGCCTTCGCGCGGCTGAACGGCTGCTGCGTCCCGGCGGCCGGCTCGCCGTGGTGAGTTTCCACAGTCTTGAGGACAGGGCGGTGAAGCGCTTCCTGCGCACGCGCAGCGGGGGTGACCCGCAGGGCTCGCGGCACCTGCCTGAGGCGCGGATCGGGGGGTCCGCGCCGACATTCGAGGCGGCGAAAGCCGTCCGTCCCGATGCAGCGGAAATCGCCGCGAACCCGCGCGCCCGCTCGGCCACACTTCGTATCGGCACGCGCACCGATGCCCCCGCATGGAAGGATGACGCATGATCCGCTCGCTTGGCTCCGCCGGTCTTGCCCTCGTGACGCTGGGCGCGGGCCTCGGCCTTTATCTCGTCAGCTACAGCGTGGGCGCCGAACGCAGCGGCATCTCGAAGCTGGAACGGCAGATCGCCACCGATCGCCGCGACATCCGCGCGCTGGAAGCGGAACTCCGCGTTCGCTCCAACCTGCCGCAGCTCGAGCGCTGGAACGCGTCGGCGCTGGCGCTCGGCGCGCCGAAATCGGGGCAGATTCTGGAAAGCGAAGTGCAACTCGCCAGCCTCGTGCGTCCGCACCAGCCGGACGCGATGCCGGCGGACGTACGCCTTGCCAGTGTCGAACTGCCAGCGCCTGCCGAGCGTGAGGTGCGCGTCGCGTCTGTGGACCCGGCGCCAAGGGCCAAGCTTCCCGTGCTGCGTGAACGCGCGGAACCGGGCCTGTTCTCCGCGGGCTTCGTGGCCGAGATCGACGCGGCTGCGGACGACGAGCGCGCGTCGCTGACGCGCGTGTCGCTGCGGTGAGCCCGGCCGCACAGCGCCAGCTTCGAATCCAGCTTGCCGGAAAACGGCAGGCGCAGCTTGCGCGGTCGCGGCAACGGCTCATGATCGGCATCATGCTGTTCACCGCGCTGGTGGGCATCATCGGGCTCCGCCTTGGCGAGCTTTCCCTTACCGGGTCGAGCGCAGTTGCAGCGACGCGGCAGATCGCGTTCGCGCCGCCGCGTGCCGACATCGTCGATCGCAACGGCGCCGACCTTGCCACCACGTTCGATGCCTTCGCGCTCGCCGTGCGCCCGCACGCGGTGGTCGGCGATCCCGAGGTGCTGGCACGCCGGATCGCGAAGATCCTCGGCCGCCCGAGCGCGCTGCCGATCTACAAGGAACTCACCCACCACGGGAAATACCGCTACATCCAGCGGCGGATTCTTCCGGCGGAAGCGAAGGCGATCAACGCGATCGGCGAGCCGGGGCTGGTGCTGGAGCGCGAGCAGGAGCGCATCTACCCCAACCAGTTCCTTGCCGCGCATGTCATCGGCTACACCAATGTCGACGGTGTCGGGCAGGCGGGCATGGAGCGCGCCTATCAGGACCGGCTCACCGATCCCGAGATGCGCGACAAGCCGCTCGAACTCGCCATCGACGCGCGCGTGCAGCACGCTGTCGAGAGCGAGCTTCAGACGGCGATGACGAAGCACAGTGCCATCGGCGCTTCGGGCATCGTGATGGACGTGCACACGGGCGAGGTGCTTGCGCTCGCCTCGCTGCCCGAACTCAATCCGAACAAGGCCGGTGCCGTCAGCCCCGATGCGATCTTCAATCGTGCGACGCTCGGCGTTTATGAGCTTGGATCGACCTTCAAGGCGCTGACCATGGGCATGGCGCTCGATAGCGGCGTCATCACCTCGATGTCACAGCAGTATGACGCGACGCATCCGCTGCAGATGGGCCGCTTCCGTATTCGCGACGACCATCCCAAGGCGCGCTGGCTGACGATCCCCGAGATCTTCATGTATTCGTCGAACATCGGCACCGCGCAGATCGCGCAGCAGATCGGCTCGGCGCGGCAGCAGGAATTTCTGAAGGAACTCGGCTTCATGGCGCCCGCCGAGATCGAACTCAAGGAGCGTGGGCGCACGCTCTATCCGGCTCAATGGGGCGAACTCGCCACGATGACCGTGAGCTACGGCCACGGCATCGCTGTCACGCCCCTCCATCTTGCCAGTGCCTATGCGGCACTCGTCAACGGCGGCGTCTGGAGGCCCGCCACGCTTCTGAAGGTTCAAGGCGGAGGGGTCGGGAAGGGCCGCCGTGTCTTCAGCGAAGAAGCGTCGCGGACAATGCGGGCAATGCTGCGTCTCGTGGTGACGCATGGCACTGGCAAGCAGGCCGAAGCACAAGGGTATCGCGTGGGCGGCAAGACCGGCACGGCGGAAAAGCCCGATGGCGGCCGCTATAACCGCAACGCGATGGTGACGACGTTCGCGGGGGCGTTCCCGATGGACGATCCGAAATATGTCGTGATCGCCATGCTCGACGAGCCCAAGGGAACCAAGGAAACCTATGGCTTCCGTGGCGCGGGTTGGAATTCCGCACCGGTTGTTTCAAAGGTCATCAGCCGCATCGCGCCGGTGCTCGGTGTCGCGCCGAGCGATGTGCGCGATGTCGATCTCAACCCCCTCCTGGCCTATGTCCAGGGCAAGCAGCCGACCGGATAAGGAATGCGCCTCAAGGATCTCGTGAACAGCGGCAATGAAGCAACCGTCACCGGTTTTGCGATCGATCACCGGAAGGTCGCGCCCGGCACGATCTTCGGCGCCTTTCCCGGCACGCGCTTCAATGGCGAGGATTTCATTGCAGAGGCGGTGAAGTTCGGTGCGGTGGCGGTGGTTGCCCGGCCCGAGGCGAAGGTTGAGGGCGCGCTGCATATTGCCGATGCCGAGCCGCGCAGGCGCTTTGCCGCGCTGGCCGCGAAGTTCTTCGCGCCGTTCCCGGCGACGACAGTCGCGGTGACGGGCACCAACGGCAAGACCTCGACAGCGGAGCTGACGCGTCAGCTTTGGCGCATGGCGGGGCATGTGTCCGCATCGATCGGTACGCTTGGCGTGACGACTGCCGACGAGCAGATCTCGACCGGCCTCACGACGCCCGATGTGGTGACCTTCCTGTCGAACATGGCGGGGCTGGCGCGCGAGGGCGTGACGCACGCGAGCTTCGAGGCGTCGAGCCATGGGCTTGCGCAGTATCGCACCGAGGGGCTTCCGGTGCGCGCCGGTGCGTTCACCAATCTCAGCCGCGACCATCTCGATTATCATGAGACGATGGAGGCCTATCTCGAGGCCAAGCTGCGGCTGTTCACCGAGGTGACGGATGGCGACGGCACGGCGGTGATCTGGGCCGACGATACGGTCTCCGATCAGGTGATCGCGACGGCGCAGGCGCGCGGGTTGAAAGTGTTGACCGTGGGGACGAAGGGCGAAGCGCTGCGGCTCGTCTCGAGGACGCCGAACCAGCTTGGCCAGACGCTGATGATCGCGGCGGGTGGCACCGAGAAGAAGGTCGAGCTGCCGCTGATCGGCGCGTATCAGGCGGCGAATGCGCTCGTCGCGGCGGGACTGGTGATCGCGACCCGTGGCGATGTTGCGACGACGCTTGGGCACCTCTCGCGGCTCGTGCCCGTGCGCGGTCGGCTGGAGCGTGCGGCGCTGACGCGCGCGGGTGCGCCGATCTATGTCGACTACGCGCACACGCCGGACGCGATCCGCGCGGCGATCGAGGCGCTGCGGCCGCACGCGAAGGATCGGCTGCATATCGTGTTCGGCGCGGGCGGCGACCGTGACAAGGGCAAGCGGCCCGAGATGGGCAAGGTCGCGACCGAACTCGCCGATGTCGTTTACGTGACCGATGACAACCCGCGCTCCGAAGACCCGGCGACGATCCGTGCCGAGATCATGGCAGCCGCGCCCGGCGCGACCGAGATCGGCGATCGGCGGAGCGCCATCGCCGCGGCGATCGCGGCGGCGGGCGCGGGCGACATCGTGCTCATCGCGGGCAAGGGGCATGAGCAGGGGCAGATCGTGGGAGATCGCATCCTGCCGTTCGACGATGTGGCGGTCGCGCGCGAGTGCGCGGCATGAGCTTGTGGACGGCGGCCGAAATCGCGGGCGCCACCGGCGGAACCCCGAGCGGCGACTTCGTTGCCGAGGGCGTGACGTTCGATTCGCGCGAAATCATCGGCGGCGAACTGTTCATCGCGATGAAGGGCGAGGCGACCGACGGGCATCGTTTCATCGAAGGCGCGCATGAAAAAGGTGCGGCCGGCTTTATCGTCAGCGAGGATTGCGCGTATCCGCACGTGCGCGTCGCTGACAGCTTCGAGGGCCTGCAGGCGCTCGGGCGCGCGGGACGCGGACGGGTGGGCGCGACGATCGTGGGCGTCACCGGAAGCGTTGGCAAGACGAGCGTGAAGGAGGCCCTCCGCCACGCGTTCCAGGAAGTCGAGCCCGAACACACGCACTGGTCGGTGAAGAGCTACAACAACCACACGGGTGTGCCGCTCAGCCTCGCCCGGATGCCGCGCGACACGCGGCTCGCGGTGTTCGAGATGGGCATGAACCACACGGGCGAACTCGCGGTGCTCACGCGGCTCGTGCGTCCGCACGTCGCGGTGGTGACCTGGGTCACCTCCGCGCACCTCGCGTTCTTCGAGAACGAGGAGGCGATTGCGGACGCCAAGGGCGAAATCTTCGAGGGGCTGGAACCGGGCGGCGTCGCGGTGCTGCCGTTCGACAGCCCGCACTACGCCCGCCTGTGTGCGAAGGCGGAACGGCACGCCGCGCGTGTTCTGAGCTTCGGCAGCGGCGAGGGCGCGGATGTCCGAGCGGTCCAGTCGGCGAGCGACGCGGGCGGCTCGACCGTGATCGCCGATGTCGACGGAAACCGCGTCGCATACCGAATCCCGCTACCCGGCGCGCACTGGATCGCGAACAGCCTTGCCGTGCTCGCGGCGGCGCACGCGGCGGGCGTCGATCTTGCCGCTGCCGCGCTCGGGCTTTCGCAGATGCAGGGTCTCGAAGGGCGCGGCGCGCAGTACCGGATCGCCGCGAAGGACGGCGAGGCGCTGCTGATCGACGAGAGCTACAACGCCAATCCCGCATCGATGGCGGCCTCGCTCGCGGTGCTCGGTGCGGCGAAGGCGGCGCGGCGCATCGCCGTGCTCGGGCCGATGCGCGAACTCGGCGAGGCGAGCGAGCGGCTGCACGCCGACCTCGCGCCGCATGTCAGCGCGGCGAAAGTCGACGTGGCGGTGCTCGTGGGTGATGAAACGATCCCGTTGGAGGGTGCCCTCCCTCGCGGAATCGCGGTGGTTCGCGTAAGCGACGCCGCCGGTGCCCGCGCGGCGCTTTCGGACATCATCGCCGCCGGCGACGCCATCCTGCTCAAGGCATCGAACAGTGTCGGGCTCGGGCGGGTCGCGGGCGCGCTGCGGGGGATCAACTGACATGCTTTATATTCTTGCAGAAGCGCTCGATTTTCCCGGCATTCTGAACCTGTTCCGCTACATCACGTTCCGGTCGGGCGCGGCGGTAATCACCGCGCTCGCCATCGGGCTCATCATCGGGCCGCGCATGATCGATTGGCTGCGCCTGAAGCAGGGCAAGGGCCAGCCGATCCGCGAGGATGGGCCGGCCAGCCACCTCCTCACCAAGCGCGGTACGCCGACGATGGGCGGGCTGATGATTCTCATCTCGCTCACCATTTCGACAGTGCTCTGGATGAACCTTGAGAACCCCTTCGTGTGGGCGTGCCTGTTCGTCACATTGGGCTTCGGCGCGATCGGCTTTTCGGACGATTATTCGAAGGTTTCCAAGGGCAGCCACAAGGGTGTTTCTGGGCGCACGCGGCTGCTCCTTGAATTTATCATCGCGGGCATCGCCTGCTGGGCGATCACCGATGTGACCGACACGCGGCTGTTCTTCCCGTTCACGAATTTCGGCCTCAATCTCGGGCCATTCTATATCCTGTTCGCGGCGTTCATCGTCACAGGCTTCGGCAATGCCGTGAACCTGACGGACGGGCTCGATGGCCTCGCGACGATGCCGGTGATCATCGCCGCGCTCACCTTCGCGCTCATCGCCTATCTCGTCGGGAATATCCGCTTTTCGGATTATCTTGGCATCGTCTTCGTGAACGGCGCGGGCGATCTCACCGTGTTCCTCGGCGCGCTGATCGGCGCGTGTCTCGCGTTCCTGTGGTACAACGCGCCGCCCGCCGCCGTGTTCATGGGCGACACCGGCAGCCTCGCGCTCGGCGGGGCCTTGGGGTCGGTCGCGGTCGTCACGAATCACGAAATCGTGCTGATCCTCGTCGGCGGTCTTTTCGTACTGGAAACCGTCTCGGTGATCGTGCAGGTGGCGAGCTTCAAGCTCACCGGTAAACGCGTCTTCAAGATGGCTCCCATCCACCACCATTTCGAACAGCTCGGCTGGCCCGAATCGACCGTGGTCATCCGCTTCTGGATCGTGTCCATCGTGCTGGCGCTCGCCGGTCTTGCGACGCTGAAACTCAGATGATCACCGCGCGCGCCTTCGCCACCCGGCACTACGCCGTCTTCGGCCTCGCCCGCACAGGGCTCAGTGTCGTTGCGGCCTTGCGGGCGGCTGGCGCGACGGTGACGGTTTGGGACGACGACGCGAAGAAGCGTGCCGCCATCGAAGATGTTCAGGTCCACGTGGCCGATCTCAATACGACGGACCTTTCCGCCTTCGACGGCATCATCGTGTCGCCCGGCGTGCCGCTCAACACGCATCCGCTGGCCGCGCGCGCCGCAGCAGCGGGGGTGCCGGTGCTGGGCGACATCGAACTCTTCGCCCATGCGCGCGCCGAGCAGCCGCCGCACAAGGTGGTCGGCATCACCGGCACCAACGGCAAATCGACGACGACCGCACTCGTGCACCATATCCTCGCGCACGCGGGTGTTCCCGCAACGATGGGCGGCAATATCGGCCTGCCGATCCTGTCGCAGGATGCCTTGCCGGAAGGTGGTGTTTACGTACTGGAACTTTCGTCGTTCCAGATCGACCTGACGCAGAGTCTCGCCTGCGACGTGGCGATCCTCACCAACATCACGCCCGATCACCTCGATCGATACGACGGCATGGCAGGCTACGCCGCATCGAAAGAACGCCTGTTCGACATGCAGGATGAGGGCGCCACCGCCATCTTCATGTCGGACGATGATTATACGGCGGCCATCGCGAAGGGGCGGGGCGGCGTTCCGGTATCTCTCGATACCGTTCTTGCCGAAGGCATTTCGCTGGTGAACGGCGCGGCGTACATCGATGGTGAACCGCTCGGCTATCAGGCGGATTGGCCTTCGCTCGCCGGACCGCATAATGCGCAGAACGCGGTCGCGGCCATCGCGGCAACGCGGGCGCTTGGTCTCGATGCCGCAGCGATCAAGGCCGGTCTTGAAACCTATCCGGGTCTGCCGCACCGCATGGAGCGCGTCGCGGAAATCAATGGCGTGCTCTACGTCAACGACAGCAAGGCGACGAACCCGACCTCGACCGCGCCTGCTCTCGCTGCTTACCCTGCGATCCACTGGATCGTGGGCGGCAAGCGCAAGACCGACGAACTCGATGCGTGCCTGCCATATCTTGATCACGTGCGCGCCGCCTATGTGATCGGCGATGCCGAAACGGTCTATGCGCATCTGCTCGGCGCCTACGTGCCGGTGATCAGGGCAGGCACGGTGGAGCGCGCCACGCAGCTCGCGGCGGGCGCCGCGAAGTCGGGAGAAGTCGTGCTCCTGTCCCCGGCCTGCGCATCCTATGACCAGTTCCGCGATTTCGAGCAACGCGGCGACGTCTTCAAGGGTGCGGTGCAGGAGCTCGGCGCATGAGCACGCCTCTCGGCCGCGCGGACAAGACGCTTCTCGGCCGTTGGTTCTGGACCATCGACCGGCCGCTGCTGGCGCTCGTGCTCGTGCTGATCGGTATCGGGCTTATCGCCGTCGCGGCGGCGTCTCCCGCGGCGGCGCACCGCTATTCGGGCGGTAGCGTGAAGCTCGACGACATGTATTATTTCAAGCGGCAGCTCTTCTGGATCCTGCTCGGCGTGCCGCTGATGCTCGGCGTTTCGATGCTGACGGTCCCGTGGGCGAAGCGGCTGTCGCTGATCGGCACATTGGTATTCATCGTCGGCCTTGCCGCGGTGCCGTTCTTCGGCGCGGAAGCGAACGGCGCGGTGCGTTGGCTCGCGCTCGGCGGCTTCCAGCTTCAGCCCTCCGAATTCCTGAAACCGCTGTTCGCGGTGACGAGCGCCTGGCTGCTCGCCTCGCGTTTCGATGACGGCGATGTGCCTGCGCTCAGCGTGTCGTGCGGGCTGCTCGTGCTGGTCGTCGCGATGCTGGTGATGCAGCCCGATATTGGCCAGTCGGCGCTGTTCGTGGGCGTATGGCTCGTGCAGGCGGTGCTGGCCGGGATGAGCTTCGCGATCCTCGGCATCGTGATCGCGGCGGGCGTTGCGGCGCTCGTCGTCGCGTACCTGTTCGTGCCGCACGTGACGAGCCGCATCGACCGCTTCCTCACTGGCGACGGCGATACCTACCAGATCGACAAGGCGCTCGACGGCTTCCGCGCGGGCGGGCTGTTCGGCGCCGGGCCGGGCGAGGGGCAGAACAAGTTTTCGCTGCCCGAGCCGCACACCGACTACATCTTCTCCGTGATCGGAGAGGAATTCGGCGCCATCGCCTGCGCCGCGATCGCCATATTGTTCCTCGCCATGATCGTGCGCGTGCTGCTCCAGCTTCTGGAAGAAGAAGACCCGTTCGTGTTCCTCGGCGCGGCGGGGCTCATCACGCAGATCGGCGGGCAGGCGATGATCAACATCGGCGTGAACCTGAACCTCCTGCCTTCGAAGGGCATGACGCTGCCGTTCATCAGTCACGGCGGTTCGTCGTTCCTTGCGCTTTCGATGGGCATGGGGCTGCTGCTCGCGCTGACGCGGCGCAACCGCTTCCTCAAGTCCTCGCCTTATGTGCCGCGGGGGCGCACGGCATGAGCGGGCGGCACTTCTATGTCGCGGCGGGCGGCACCGGCGGGCACATGATGCCCGCGCACGCGCTTGCCGAAGAGCTGATCGCGCGCGGCCATACCGTCTCGCTGATCACTGACGAGCGCGGCGCGCGGCTGCAAGGCATCCTCACCAAAGGGCCGCGCCATGTGATCGAGGCGTCGACACTCGGTAAGAATCCGCTGAAGTGGCCGGGTGCATGGCTGAAGATCCGCGCCGGGCGCAAGGCCGTGTCGCGGCTGATCGCGGAGGATGCGCCTGCCGCGGTGATCGGCTTCGGCGGCTATCCCGTGCTCCCCGCGATGCTCGCCGCGCAGAAGGCGGGCGTGCCGACGATCATCCACGAGCAGAACGCCGTGCTCGGACGCGTCAACCGACTCGTCGCGGGCAAGGCGGACGTGATCGCGACCTCGTTTCCCGATACCGAGCGCGTGAAGCCGGAGCTTGCCGACAAGGTCGCGCTCGTCGGCAACCCCGTGCGCGATGCGATCGCGGAAATCGGCAAAGAGGCGTATCCGGCGCTGGAGACGGACGGCATCTTCCATGTGCTCGTCACAGGCGGAAGCCTTGGCGCGAGCATCTTCGGCGAGGTGGTGCCACCGGGGCTCGGGCAGCTCGATGCGAGCCTGCGGCACCGTCTGCAGGTGATGCAGCAGTGCCGCGCGGAGGACATCGAGCAGGTGCGCGCCGAATACCGGCGTCTGGAAATCCCCGCCGACCTCTCCACGTTCATCGACGACATGCCCTCTGCGATGGCGTGGGCGCATCTCGTGATCGCGCGCGCGGGCGCCTCGACGGTGAGCGAACTGTGCGCAGCCGGGCGCCCGGCGATCCTCGTGCCGCTGCCGATCGCGACCGACGATCACCAGGCCGCGAACACGCGCGAAGTCGTGGCGGCGGGTGGTGCGCGCATGATGCGGCAGAAGGGTTTCAAGCCCGCCGAACTCGCGCGGCAGATCGAGGCGATGGCGCTCGATCCGGGCGCGCTTGCCAATGCGGCACGGCGTGCCCTGTCGGTCGGCCGCCCGAACGCATCGCGGGCGCTCGCCGACCTTGCCCTGCGGCTCGCCGGTGTGCCATTGGCCCTCGCAACCCCTGAGATCGGAGCCAGCGCATGACGGGCATCGCCCGCGACATCGGAACGATTCACTTCGTTGGCATCGGCGGCATCGGCATGTCCGGTATCGCCGAGCTGATGCACAACCTCGGCTACAAGGTGCAAGGCAGCGACATTGCCGAAGGCTATGTGATCGAGGGGCTGCGCAAGAAGGGCATCACCGTCCACATCGGACACAAGGCGGAAAACCTTGGCGACTCCGCGGTGGTGGTGACGTCGACGGCGATCCGGCGCGGCAATCCCGAGGTTGATCTCGCGCTTGAGAAACGCATCCCCGTGGTGCGCCGCGCGGAGATGCTCGCGGAGCTGATGCGCCTCAAGTCCACGGTCGCGGTGGCGGGCACGCATGGGAAGACGACGACGACCTCGATGGTCGCGGCGCTGCTCGATGCGGGCGGGCTCGATCCCACGGTGGTGAACGGCGGCATCATCAACAGCTACGGCTCCAACGCGCGCCTCGGCACCAGCGACTGGATGGTCGTGGAGGCCGACGAGAGCGACGGCAGCTTCCTGCGTCTGCCGCCGACGTTCGCAATCGTCACCAACATCGATCCCGAGCATCTCGACCATTACGGCAACTTCGACCAGATCAAGCAGGCGTTCGTGGATTTCGTCGAGCACGTGCCGTTCTACGGCGCGGCGATCCTGTGCATTGATCACCCGGAGGTGCAGGCGATCCTGCCGCGCGTGCGCGACCGGCGCGTCGTCTCCTACGGCTTTTCTGCGCAGGCCGACGTGCGCGGCGAGAACGTGACGCCGGTGCCGGGCGGCAACCGCTTCGACGTGCTCATCACCGACCGCGACGGCAACCAGCGCCGCATCGATGGGCTCGAACTGCCGATGCCGGGACGGCACAATGTGCAGAACGCGCTCTCCGCCGTAGCCGTGGCGCTTGAGCTGCAGATTTCCGGCGAGGACATTCGCAGCGGCTTCGCGAAGTTCGGCGGCGTGAAACGGCGCTTCACCAAGGTCGGCGAGGTGGACGGCGCGGCGATCATCGACGACTACGGGCATCACCCGGTGGAGATCAAGGCGGTGCTCGCCGCCGCGCGCGAGGGTGTGAAAGGGCGGGTGATCGCGGTGGTGCAGCCGCACCGCTTCACGCGCCTGCGCGACCTGATGGCGGAGTTCCAGACCGCGTTCAACGATGCCGACACCGTGTATGTCGCGCCCGTCTATGCGGCGGGTGAGACGCCGATCGATGGCGTGGACGCCGCGCATCTGCTTGCCGGTTTGAAGCGCTCCGGCCACCGCGATGCCTACACCGTAGAGGGTGCAGAAGATCTGGCAGCGAAGCTCGCGGCCACGATCCGCGAGGGCGATATGGTCGTCTGCCTCGGCGCGGGCGACATCACCAAGTGGGCGGCGGGCCTCGCGGACGCGATCCGCCGCGAACGGGGAGCAGCGTGACGGCGGCCGCGGCCGTTCGCACGATCCCTGCCGCCGCGGGGCGGCTGACTCCGGATGCGCCGCTGGCGCCGCTCGTGTGGTTCAAGTCCGGCGGCAGCGCCGAGTGGCTGTTCGAGCCGAAGGACGCGGATGATCTCGCCGGGTTCCTCGCAGCGCTTGCGCCGGGCGTGCCGGTGATGGCGCTCGGGCTCGGCTCCAACCTCATCGTGCGCGACGGCGGCGTGCCCGGTGTCGTCGTGCGGCTCGGCAAGCCCTTTGCGGCGGTGGAGCGTCTGGACGAGGTGACGCTGCGCTGCGGCGGCGGCGCGTCCGGTATCCTCGTGTCCTCGACGGCGCGCGATGCGGGGATCGGCGGGCTGGAATTCCTGCGTTCGATTCCCGGCACGGTCGGCGGGTTCGTGCGCATGAACGGCGGCGCCTATGGGCGTGAGACGGCGGATATCCTCGTGGACTGCGAGGTGGTGCTGCGTTCGGGTGAACGGAAAATCCTGAGCCGCGACGACCTCGGCTACACGTATCGGCACAGCGCGCTCCCCGAAGGTGCGGTGGTGATCGCCGCCACGTTTCGCGGACACCCGAACGATCCCGCCGCGATCAGCGCCGAGATGGACCGCATCGCGGAGGCGCGCGAGGCTTCGCAGCCGCTCAGAACCAAGACCGGCGGTTCGACCTTCAAGAACCCACCCGGCGACAAGGCGTGGCGGCTCGTCGATGCAGCGGGTTGCCGGGGGCTGATGCGCGGCGACGCGCAGGTCAGCGAGAAGCACTGCAATTTCCTGATCAACACGGGCAGCGCGACCAGCGACGATATCGAAGGGCTCGGCGAGGATGTGCGCCGCCGCGTCAAGGAAACGCAGGGCGTTGAACTCGAATGGGAAATCCAGCGCGTGGGAGTGGCGAAATGAAGGTTGCGGTGCTGATGGGCGGCTGGTCGAACGAGCGCGAGGTCTCTCTGACCAGCGGCAAGGGAATCGCCGACGCGCTGAAGCGTTTGGGTCACGATGTTTACGCTGTTGACATGGGACGCGACGTTGCCGCAAAGCTGAGCGAAATCAAGCCTGACGTCGTGTTCAATGCACTGCATGGAACGCCCGGGGAAGACGGCACGGTTCAAGGAATGCTCGACGTGTTGGGGGTGAAATATACGCATTCGGGTCTGGCGACGTCGGTCATCGCGATCGACAAGGAGCTGACGAAGCGTATCCTCGTGCCCGCCGGCGTCCGTATGCCTGAAGGTATTGTCGTCGACTCCGCCAGTGTGCACGACCGCGATCCGCTGCCTCGCCCCTATGTGCTGAAGCCGGTCAACGAAGGTTCCTCCGTGGGTGTCGCCATCGTCACCGACGACAGCAATTACGGCCAGCCGATCGCCGCGGACGCGCCGGGGCCGTGGGCTCAGTTCGAAAAGCTGCTCGCCGAACCGTTCATTCCGGGCCGCGAACTCACCGTCGCGGTGATGGGCGACGAGCCGCTCGCCGTGACCGAACTGATCCCGACGCGCGGCTTCTACGACTACGACGCCAAGTACACGGACGGCCTCACCGTGCACCAATGCCCGGCGAACATCCCGGAAGATGTCGCCGCCGAGGCGATGGCGATGGCGCTGAAGGCGCACCGCGTGCTCGGCTGCAAGGGCGTCAGCCGCTCCGATTTCCGTTACGATGAAAGCCGTGGGCTCGCCGGTCTCTACCTCTTGGAAGTGAACACCCAGCCCGGCATGACGCCGCTCAGCCTCGTCCCCGAGCAGGCCAAATATCGCGGCATCGATTACGACACGCTCGTCGCACGCATTCTGGAAGACGCGGCGTGAGCGAGAAGATCACGCTCAAACGGGGCAAGCGCCCGCCGCCGCAAAGGGCCAAACCGCCCGCGCCGCGCGTGCGGGCGAAGGGTCCAAAATCGGGTCGGCTGATGGCGCCGGCGGTGTCTCTGGGCGCTGCCGGCATCGCGCTGTTTGCGGCCTGGCTCTACCAGCTTCCCGACAAACTCTGGATGGCCGCCGCCGTGGGCGTCGCCGACGCAGGCTTCGAAGTGAAGAATGTAGAGGTGACCGGCCTCAAGACGATGAGCCGCCTGCCGGTCTACACGGCGGCGCTCGACGGCGCTTCGGATTCGATGCTGCTCGTCGATCTCGACGATGTGCGCGAACGGCTGCTGATGCTGCCGTGGGTGAAGGACGCGAGCGTCGGCCGCCGCCTTCCCGATACGCTCGCGATCAGCATCACCGAGCGGAGGCCCTACGCGATCTGGCAATATCGCGGCGAGCATCGGCTTGTGGATACCGAAGGCGCGGTGCTGCCCTCCGACAACATCACGCGCTACGCCAAGCTGCCGATCGTCGTCGGCAAGGGTGCGAACACAGAGGCTGCGAACCTGATCGCGCTGCTCCACGATTATCCGGCGGCGGCGAAGCACGTTGCGGGCGCGGTGTGGATCGGCGAGCGGCGCTGGGATCTGAAACTGAAATCGGGCGAGACGCTGGCGCTCCCCGACGATTATGCCGAAGCGCGCGCCGCGCTTGGAAATTTCGTGCGGATCGACCGCGATTCGGGGCTTGTCGACAAGGGCTTCAGCCGTTTCGACATGCGCCTCGCCGATCGACTGACCGTGCGTATCTCGCAAAACGACAAGAAGCCCACGGTCGCACAGCCAACCACCCAACCAGCAGCAGGCGGGACAGAAATATGAGAGTGGGGCGCGGTACCGGCAGCCGGGGCGAACGGACGATTGCGGCGCTCGATATCGGCTCGTCGAAGGTGGCGGCGCTCATTGCCGTCAGCGACGGTGAAAGCCCGCCGCGCGTGATCGGCACCGGTCAGCGTGCCTGCACCGGGCTGCGGCAGGGCCTCGTCGCCGATCTGGAGCGGACCGAAAGCGCGATCCGCGCCGCGATGGAGCAGGCCGAGCGCAATGCCGGCGTCACGGTCGAGAACGTTGTCGTCAGCGTCTCGGCGGGCGGGCTCGACAGCGAAATCGTTTCGGTCGAGGTCGATATCGGCGGCCAGCGCATCGAGCGCGGTGATATCGATCACGTGCTTTCCGAAGGCCGCGCGCAGCTCGAC
>JAEULI010000147.1 GCA_016793845.1 Sphingosinicella sp. | reverse complement strand
AGCACTGGATGTTCTCGGATCAAGCCGCGTCGATGATCTACGGCGCCTATGGCGCGCTCGTTTACATCACGCCGGTCGTGGGCGGCTATCTCGCGGACCGCTGGCTCGGGCAGCGCAAGGCGGTGCTGTTCGGCGCGGTGCTGCTCAGCTTCGGGCACCTGCTGATGGCGGTGGAAGGCGATGGAGGCCAGGATAGTGTCGCGATCAGCATCTTCTGGCTGGCGCTCGCCTTCATCATCGTCGGCTCGGGCTTCCTCAAGGCCAATATCTCGGTCATCGTCGGGCAACTTTATCCGCGCACGGATGTGCGGCGGGACGGCGCCTATACGATCTTCTACATGGGCATCAACCTCGGTGCCGCGCTCGGCGCGATCATCGCGGGCTACCTCGGGCAGACCTATGGCTGGAGCTACGGCTTCGGCGCGGCGGGCATCGGAATGCTGCTCGGCCTCGTCGTGTTCGTATGGGGCAAGCCCTATCTGATGGGCCGCGGCGAGTCGCCGGCACCTGAAAAGCTGACGCAGCGGGTCGGCGGCATTTCGTTCGAATGGCTGCTCTATGTGCTTTCTTTCCTGGCGGTCGGCCTCGTGTGGCTGATGATCCAGTTCCAGGAACTCGTCGGTACGCTTCTGGGTATCTCCGGCGTCCTTCTTGTCGGTTACGTGCTCTATACGGCGGTGGCGAAACTCTCCCGCGAAGATCGGGACCGCATCTTCGCCGTAATGGTCCTCATCTTCGGTTCGATCCTGTTCTGGTCGCTCTTCGAACAGGCGGGGTCGTCGCTGAACCTGTTCACCGACCGCCACGTGAACCGCGAGATTTTCGGAATCGAGATCAAGGCGGCGATATTCCAGTCCTTGAATGCCATCTACATCGTGCTGCTTGCGCCGCTGTTCGCCGGGCTGTGGATCGCGCTCGGCCGGCGTGGGCTGGAGCCCTCCGCCGGGGCGAAGTTCGGGCTGGGGCTGATCCAGCTCGGCGTGGGCTTCTTCGTTCTGGTGGCAGGCGCGGAGGCAGCCGGCCTCGGCGTGCCGACGCCGGTCATCTACATCTTCCTCATCTACCTGCTTCACACCACCGGAGAGCTTTGCCTCTCGCCCGTCGGGCTCAGCGCCATGAACAGGCTCGCGCCGACGCATATGGCGAGCCTCATCATGGGGACGTGGTTTTTCGCGTCCGCAGCGGGCAACTTCGCCGCCGGTCTGATCGCAGCGGCAACCGGTGCGGATCACGGCAGCGGCGAGGGCGCGGCGAAGGAGGCTGTGCTCGGCGTCTATTCGAACGTAGGCTGGGTGGCGATCGCGGTGGGTGTCGGTTTTCTGGTGATTTCGCCGCTCATCCGCCGTCTGATGCATCTCGATACGCTGAAGGACGATGGCGCACTGGCGGGCGCCGGGGAAATCGGGGAGCCGCAGGCGGCAGGGATCAATACGGCAGCGGAGACGCGTTCATGAAGAGTCTGGTTTTTGCGCTTGCATCGGCGGCGCTGCTTTCCGCCTGCGCAAGTCAGCAGGAGGCGCCGAAAACCGCCGGCAGCAAGCCCGCGCGCGATCTGCCGATGATCGACAAGAACCCGTTCCCGTCGACCTACAAGCCCTACGCGTCGCAGCCGACGCTGATCCGCGGCGTCAACATCTATGATGGCGCTGGCGGCAAGATCATCGGCGGCGAGGTGCTGCTGGTGGATGGCAAGGTCGCAGCGATCGGACAGAGCGTCACGGCGCCCGAAGGCGTCACCGTTGTCGACGGCACCGGCAAATGGGTAACGCCCGGCGTCATCGATGTGCACAGCCACCTCGGCAATTATCCGACGCCCTCGGTGGATGCGCATCAGGATGGTAACGAGGTGACCGGCGCCAACACGGCGGACGTGTGGGCCGAGCATGGCGTCTGGCCGCAGGACCCCGGTTTCACCCGCGCACTCGCGGGCGGCATCACCACGCTCCACATCCTGCCCGGCTCGGCGAATTTGTTCGGCGGGCGCGGCGTCTCCCTGCGCAACGTGCCGGGCCGCACGGTGCAGGAGATGAAATTCCCCGGCGCGCCCTACACGCTGAAGATGGCGTGCGGCGAAAATCCGAAGCGCGTTTACGGCAGTCGTAATCAGAAGCCGGGCAGCCGCATGGGCAACATCGCGGTCGACCGTGCGACGTGGGCGAAGGCGCAGGAATATGATCGCAAGTGGGATGAATACGAAGGCAAGGTGAAGGCGGGCAACGCCGCGCTGAAGGATGTGCCTGCGCGCGATATCGCGATGGATACGCTGCGCGGTGTGCTCGATGGTGAAATCCTTGTGCAGAACCACTGCTACCGCGCCGACGAGATGGCGCTCGTTCTCGATATGGCGAAGGAGTTCGGCTACAAGGTTACCACCTTCCACCACGCGGTCGAAGCCTACAAGATCACCGATCTTCTGAAGGCCAACGGCACCTGCGCCGCGATGTGGGCGGATTGGTGGGGCTTCAAGATGGAATCCTACGACGGCATTCGCGAGAATCTGCCTTTCGTGCACGCGGCGGGCGGCTGCGCGGTCACGCACTCGGATGATGATCTCGGCATCCAGCGGCTCAATCAGGAAACCGCGAAGGCGCTGGCGGACGGTAACCGCGCCGGGCTCGACATCAAGCCCGAGACGGCGTGGACGTGGATCGGTATCAACGCCGCGAAGGCGCTCGGTCTCGATAAGGAGATCGGTAGCCTCGCCCCCGGTAAGCGCGCCGACGTCGTGCTGTGGAACGGCGATCCGCTCTCGGTTTATGCAAAGGCGGAGAAAGTCTGGATCGATGGCGCGCTGATGTTCGATGCGCTGTCGCGGATGCGCCCGGTCAGTGATTTCGAGCTTGGCCAGCCCGGTGAAGGAGATCCGAAATGAAGCGCCTGCTTTCGCTCCTCGCACTGACGATCGCGACGCCTGCGTCCGCGGAAACCATCGCCATCGTAAACGGCAAGGTCGCCACCATCGCCCGCGCCGAACCCATCGAAAACGGCACCGTCCTCATCCGCGACGGACGCATCGTCTCGGTCGGATCGAACGTCGCCGTCCCGGCGGACGCGCGCGTTGTCGATGCAGCCGGCGGCTGGGTGACCCCCGGCCTCTTCGCCGGCTACTCGCGCGTTGGCATCGTCGAGGTCGATGCGGTCTCCGGCACCAACGACATCCAGGCCACCTCCGCACCCTATGCCGCAGCGATCGATATCGCGCCCGCGGTGAACCCACTCACCACGGCCATCGCGGTCACCCGCATCGAAGGCGTGACACGCGCCGCCGTGATGCCCGACGCGGGGAACGACATCTTCGGCGGACAGGGTCTCGTCATGTCGCTCGGCGACGGCACGCCGATCACAAGGCAACAGGCCTTCCAATACATCGTGATGGGCGAGGACGGCGCGCGCCTCGCGGGTGGCTCACGTGGCGCCCTGTTCGCGCGCCTCGCGGATGCCTTCGCCGAGGCTGCGGCGTACGCGCGCAATCCGGCGGGCTACGGTTACGGCCGCGATCGCGGTTCGCTGCTCAAACGCGCTGACGCCGCCGCGCTCGCGAAGGTCGTCAGCGGGGAGGTTCCGGCGGTCGTCGCCGTCAACCGCGCCAGCGACATCGTGAATGTGCTCGCGCTCAAGAAAACCTACCCGCGCCTGCGCCTCATCCTTGCCGGTGCGGCGGAAGGCTGGACGGTTGCGGACAAGATCGCCGCGGCGGGTGTTCCGGTGCTCGCTTCCGTTGCGCCCAACCTTCCTGAAAGCTTCGAGGTGCTTGCCGCGACGCAATCGAACGTCGGGCGCCTGATCCGCGCGGGCGTGAAGGTCGCGATCGTGCCGATCGGGCGCGATCTCAACCATCAGGTGCGCCTCATTCCGCAACAGGCAGGCAACCTCGTGGCGCAGGGCCGAATTCCGGGCGGCGTTCAGGTGAGCCACGCCGAGGCGCTCGCGGCGCTGACGAGGAACCCCGCCGAGATCTTTGGGCTCGGCGGCGAACTCGGTACGCTCGAACCCGGTAAGCGTGCCGACGTCGTCGTCTGGTCGGGCGATCCCATCGAGCTTGCCTCGGCACCGACCGCGCTGTTCATCGATGGTCGTGCCACGCCGCTCGAATCGCGGCAGACGAAGCTGCGCGATCGTTACAATCCGCTGAAACAGGATACGCTGCCCAAACAGTACAGCCGCTAGGAGAAGGGGAGGGCCGGGAAATGGCCGAGCTTGCAATCGCCGTTGCGTCGTTTGTGCTTACCCATTTCATCCTGTCCCACCCGCTCCGCGCACCGATTGTGGCGAAGCTCGGCGAGAGAGGCTTTCTCGGCCTCTATTCGCTCGTTGCCTTCGCGACATTGATCTGGGCGGTGCTCGCCTATCGCGCCGCACCGATCGAACAGCTCTGGATGCCGCCGCTCTGGGCGGTGCACGTCGGCTGGCTTCTGATGCTCGTCGCCTGCATCCTGTTCGTCGGATCGCTCCTCGCACCCAATCCGGCGATGGTGGAGGCGGGCAAACTCCTGTCGAAAGACACTGCGCCCAAGGGCGTGATGGGCATCACCCGCCATCCGATGATGTGGGCGTTCGGCCTTTGGGCCGTGGTACACGTCATGTCGACAGGGCGGCTCGAAACGCTGATCCTCGCGGGCGGCATCGGCATATTGGCGCTCGTCGGCGCATGGCTGCAGGATGGCAAGAAAGCCGCGCAGCTCGGTGCGGGATGGGCGGCCTATGCCGCACACACCAGCTACTGGCCGCTTGGCGCACAGCTTTCCGGGCGGCTCGGCTGGTCGCGGATGTGGCCCGGCGTTCTGCCGATCGTGATGGGCCTCGCGCTCTACGTCATCCTCGTCATGGCGCATCCGCTCGTGATCGGGAAATCGACAGGGGCGATGCTGTGGAATTGACGGGCAAAACCGTCTGGATCACCGGCGCGTCTTCGGGGATCGGCGCGGCGCTCGCAGAGGCGTTCGGGAAGGTGGGAGCGCAAATCATCCTCTCGGGAAGGCGCGAGCCCGCGCTGGCAGATATTGCCCGGCGGCTGGAAGGCGAGCGCTTCGTCCTGCCCTTTGAGGCGACCGACTACGCCGCACTGCCGGGCATCGTCGATCGGGCGTGGGCGTGGCGCGGCGCGATCGACATCCTCGTCAACAACGCGGGCATCTCGCAGCGCTCGATCGCACTCGACACGGATTTCGACGTGTACCGGCAGATCATGGAGGTCGATTTCTTCGCGCCGCTCCGGCTCACACAGTTCGTGCTGCCCAAGATGGTCGCGCGGGGGCAGGGCCATGTCATCCAGATCGCGAGCGTCGCAGGCAAGATCGGCGTGCCGATGCGCACCGGCTACTGCGCGGCGAAGCACGCGCTCGTGGGCTTTTCGGATGCGCTGCGCGCCGAGGTCGCCCAGCACGGCATCGGCGTCACCGTGGTCACGCCAGGCTTCGTGCAGACGAACATCGCCGAGAATGCGCTCGACGGCCACGGCAAACGCTTCGGTCCCAAAGAAGACCCCGTCGGCCACGGCATCAGCGCTGCTGAGGCTGCGGCTGAAATCCTCGCTGGCCTGCGCGCCGGAAAGCCCGAAATTCCCGTGGGCAGAGGCCTCGAAATGCACGCGCTCTGGCTGAAGCGTTTGGCGCCACGCTATGTGTTCAGCCGCGTCGCGAAGATGGCGCCGAAGCGCTAAATCCGCAGCATCGCCAGCTTGGCCGGCGTATCATAGCGTTCGCCCGCCGTACCGCCGACCGGCGCGGCGGCGTTCAGCGCGGTAACGTCTGCGGCGGTGAGGGCGAGGTCGGCCGCACCTGCGTTTTCCTCCAGCCGTTTCACCTTCTTGGTGCCGGGGATCGGGATAATGTCGGGCCCCTGCGCGAGCAGCCATGCGAGCGCGACCTGTGCAGGTTTCGCGCCGTGCGCGTCCGCAATGTGCTTCACGGTCGCGACGAGTTCCATATTCGCATCGAAGTTCGCGCCCTGATAGCGGGGGTCATTCCGACGGTAGTCGGTTTCCGGATAGTGCTCCGCCCGCTTCACGTCGCCGGTCAGGAATCCGCGCCCGAGCGGCGAATAGGGCACGAAGGCGATGCCGTGCTTGCGGCAGGCGGGCAGAATGTCCTTTTCCACCTCCCGCTCCCACAGCGAATATTCGGATTGCAGCGCGTCGATGCGATGCGTCGCAGTGGCGCGTTCCAGCGTGCCGACACCGGCTTCGGAGAGGCCGATGAAGCGGATTTTGCCTTGGGCCTGCAGATCCGCCATCGTGCCGACGACATCCTCGATCGGCACGTCGGGGTCGACGCGGTGCTGATAGAACAGGTCGATCACATCGGTTTGCAAACGCTTGAGGCTCGCCTCGCAAACAGCGCGGATGTTCTCGGGCCGACTGTCGGTTCCCCGCGAACGCCCATCGACAATCTTGAATCCGAACTTGGTCGCGATGAACGCCTTGTCGCGCTTGCCTTTCAGCGCCTCCCCAAGGAACTCCTCGTTCGCATACGGGCCATAGACTTCGGCGGTATCGAGGAAATCGATGCCGATCTCGAGCGCGCGGTGGATGGTGCGGACGGCTTCGTCCCTGTCCACCTCGCCGTACATCGCCGCCATGCCGGAAACCCCGGCGATGCCCATGCAGCCGAGCCCGATGGCGGAAACATCAGTCGTGCCGAGGTTGCGCCGTTTCATCGTCGATACCCTTTCCATAGATCGTTCCGGCCTTCACGCCGGCAAGGAAGCCGTTCATCTCGCGTCTCACGGGTACGGCGAGCAGCGCAAGCCCGATCAGGTTCGGTACGACCATCAGGAAGAACAGGCTGTCGATGAGGTCGATGACCTTGCCGGGCGAAAGGATCGCGCCGATCGGTTGCAGCAGGCAGTAAAGCAGCTTGAACGCAAGCTCGCTCGCGCGGCTGTGGCCGAAGAGATAGCCCCACGCCTGCAGCCCGTAGTAACCCCAAGAGATCAGCGTCGAGAAGGCGAACAGGAACACCGCGACCGAAAGCACATAGGGAAACCACGACGCGACCGTACCGAACGCGGCAGAGGTCATCGCGATGTCGCCGTGGCCGTCGTCGTAGACGCCGGTGACGACGATGATGAGCGCGGTCATCGTGCAGATGATCATCGTGTCGAGCAGCGGTTCGATCAGCCCGACCATACCTTCCGACGCCGGGTGATGCGTCCGCGCGGCAGCGTGCGCCATCACCGCGCTGCCGACGCCCGCCTCGCAGGAGAACACCGCGCGCCGCATCCCGACGACAAAGCTGCCGATCGCACCGCCCGCCACGGCCTCGGGCGCGAAGGCGGTGCGCACGATGGTCTCCAGCGCGGCGGGAATGGCGCCTGCGTTCACCATCAGGATGACGATACCGGCGCCGAGGTAGATCACGCACATCAGCGGCACCAGCCGCGCGGCGACGCTCGCGATGGAGCGCACACCGCCGATGATGACGACGCCGACCGCGATCGTGAGGAACAGCCCGTAGATAAGGCCGTTGCCCGGCCCGTTGTCGATTTCGGCGATGAGGGTGAGTTGGCTGAAGCTCTGGTTCACCTGCAAAAGCGGCAGCGCGCCGCCGAGTGCGAAAAAGGCGTAAAGCCCCCCGAGATTCCGCCCCGTCTTCGGCAGGCCGAGCCGGGCAAGCCCGTTCTTGAGCGTATACATCGGCCCGCCGAGCACTTCGCCCGAAGGCGTGAACTCGCGGTACATCAGCCCCAGCGTCACCTCGGCCGCCTTCAGTGCCATCGCGAAAAAACCGATCACGAACATCCAGAAGGCGGCGCCCGGCCCGCCGAGTGCGATGGCGATGGCGACGCCGCCGATGTTGCCAAGGCCGATCGTGCCCGAAAGCGCGGTCGAAAGCGCCTGGAACTGGCTGACGCTGCCAGGAGCGCTGTCGTCGATGTGGCGGCCGCGGATGAGCTGGAGGCCGATGCCGACGCCGCGCAGCTGCGGAATGCCCAGCCACAGCGTGAAGAAGATCATCGCGGAGCCGAGCGCCAGCACGACAAGCTCGATCTGGGCGCCGAAAAACGGCACCTTCATGAAGACGAGCGCCGAAAGATGGTCGATAAAACGACCCATTGCCTCGATCATTCCGTACAGCCCGCCCTTCATTTTAACGAATTTGAGGCATAAAGAGCCTGTTATGAACGCGTGTGCAAGATACGCGGGGGCTGGAGAGGACGATTATGGGCCGGCGCTATTTCGGCACCGATGGGATCAGGGGTCTCACCAACACCGTACCGATGACGCCGGAGATCGCGATGCGTGTCGGGCAGGCGGCGGGTGCGAAGTTCCTGCGCGGCGATCACAAGCACCGTGTCGTCATCGGCAAGGACACGCGGCTTTCCGGCTACATGATGGAATCGGCCCTGATCGCGGGCTTCACCAGCGTCGGTATGGACGTGGTGATGGTGGGGCCGGTGCCGACTCCGGCGGTCGCCATGCTCACCCGCTCGATGCGCGCCGATCTTGGCGTCATGATCTCGGCGAGCCACAACGCGTATCAGGACAACGGCATCAAGCTCTTCGGCCCGGATGGCTACAAGCTGTCGGATGCGGATGAGCTTGAGATCGAAGCCCTGCTTGAGGCCGAACCGAAACTCGCCGATCCGGCGCAGATCGGCCGCGCGAAAAAGATCGAAGACGCGCGCGGGCGCTATATCCACTTCGCGAAGTCGACCTTCCCGGACCATCTGCGCCTTGATGGGCTGAAGCTCGTCGTCGATTGCGCGAACGGTGCCGCGTACAACGTTGCCCCGAGCGCGCTCTGGGAACTCGGCGCAGACGTCGAGGTGATCGGCGTCAATCCCAACGGCTTCAACATCAACGACGATGTCGGCTCTACGAAGCCCGCGGCGCTCCAGAAGAAGGTCGTGGAGACGGGCGCGCACATCGGCATCGCGCTCGATGGCGACGCCGACCGGCTCATCATCGTCGATGAGCGCGGCCAGATCGTGGACGGCGACCAGCTCATGGCGCTCGTCACGCGCAGCTGGCACGCGTCGGGCCGTCTCAAGGGCGGCGGGCTCGTTGCAACGGTGATGTCGAACCTCGGCCTCGAACGCTATCTCGGCGGTCTCGGTCTCGCTCTGGAGCGCGCCAAGGTGGGCGACCGCTACGTGCTCGAAGCGATGCGTGCCAAAGGCTTCAATGTCGGCGGTGAG
This sequence comes from Sphingosinicella sp., assembly GCA_016793845.1. GTDB lineage: Bacteria > Pseudomonadota > Alphaproteobacteria > Sphingomonadales > Sphingomonadaceae > Sphingosinicella > Sphingosinicella xenopeptidilytica. Next base: position 7,258 of record JAEULI010000147.1, on the reverse strand, counting down.
CAATCGGGCCATATCATCCTTTCGGACTACTCGACGACCGGCGACGGCCTCGTCGCGGCTCTGCAGGTGCTTGCCGTGCTGGTGGAAGACGGCAGGCCCGCGTCTGAAGTGCTCACGCTGTTCGATCCGTTGCCGCAACTTCTCAAGAACGTGCGCTTCAACGGCGGCCAGCCGCTCGACACCGATAGTGTGAAGGGCGTTATCGCCGCCGCCGAGGCGCGTCTCAGCGGCACGGGCCGGCTCGTCATCCGCAAATCGGGGACGGAACCGCTCATCCGCGTGATGGCGGAGGGTGAAGACATGGGTCTCGTCGAAAGCGTCGTCGATGAAATCTGCGAAGCGGTGGCAAAGGCTGCATGACCAGGCCCCAGCCGGCACGCGTCCTCGTCATCGCGGGGTCTGATTCCGGCGGCGGTGCCGGTATTCAGGCCGATATCAAGACGATCGCGATGCTCGGCGGCTATGCCATGACCGCGATCACCGCCATCACGGTGCAGGACACGAACGGCGTCCACGATGTGCACGCTGTCCCGGTCAACGTGATCGCGGCGCAGATCGAGGCGGTGCTTGCCGATATCGGCGCCGATGCCGTCAAGATCGGGATGCTTGGCAGCCAGGCGGTGATCGAGGCGGTTGCCGGTGCGCTCACCGACGTTGCCGTGCCGATCGTGCTCGATCCGGTCATGATTGCGAAGGGCGGCGCGCACCTGCTGCGCCCCGATGCGGTCGAGGCACTCACATCGTTGCTCGTGCCGATGGCGGACGTGGTGACGCCCAACATCGTCGAGGCGGAGGCGCTTTCCGGCAAGAAGATCCGTTCGCCGGAAGACGCCCGCGACGCCGGCGAAGCGATCCTCGGGCTCGGCGCGAAGGCCGTGCTGGTAAAGGGCGCGCACCTGAAGGGCGACCAGATCAGCGACTGGCTGGTGACGCCGGGCCGCGCCAAGGAATGGGTCGATTCCCGCATCGCCACCAAGCACACGCACGGCACGGGCTGCACGCTCGCCTCGGCGCTCGCGGTGGGCCTTGCGCAGAAGTTGCCGCTCGAACAGGCGGCATGGCGCGCGCGCGATTATGTGCGGCAGGCGATCCTCGCCGCGCCGGGCTTTGGCGCCGGGCACGGGCCGCTCGGTCACGGCTGGCCGCTCGCGCGGTGAAGCGGGCTGCGGGGCCGGACTACAGTCACGAGGGGCGCTGCGCCGGCCTTGTGGCGGGCGTTGACGAGGCAGGGCGGGGACCGCTCGCCGGCCCCGTCGTTGCAGCGGCAGTGATCCTCGATCCCGCCTGCATTCCAGACGGCCTCAACGACAGCAAGAAACTCACACACGCGCGGCGCGAAGCGCTGTTCGACATCATCCTTGGCTGCGCGCGCGTCGGCATCGGCGAGGCGAGCCCCGAGGAGATCGACCGGATCAACATCCTGCAGGCGACCTTCCTCGCGATGACGCGCGCGGTCGCTGCGCTGCCGGTTGCGCCCGATCATGTCCTTGTCGACGGCAATCGGGCGCCGCGCTGGAGCTATCGCTCGGACACGATCGTCGGCGGTGATGCGCGCTCGGTGTCGATTGCGGCGGCCTCGATCATCGCGAAGGTGACACGTGATCGGTTCATGGTTCGGCTCCACGAAACGCATCCCGATTACGGCTGGCACGAGAACAAGGGCTATCCAACGCGCACGCATCTGGAGGCGGTTTCACGGCTCGGTGTCACCGTCCATCACCGCCGCAGCTTCGGCCCGGTGCAGCGCGCACCCGAATTTTCCGCCTGAATTTTCCCATTGAGTCGTTTGCGCCACACCCACAAGGACTGGCGTATGCCGATCTGCGCCATCGCAAGGGGTTGCGGTCAAGACTTCATGTTTAATGAAATCTTAAGTTAACTCTGCAACTCTTTGAATCCATGGACTCTTGACGCAAGAGTCCGTGCCGGGCCAAGGTCCGCGCGCTTTTGGATCAAGTGGGCGAACAGGGGGCATCATGGCGGCCAGACCGGACAGCATCGACGAGGCGTCGCGCGTCTCCTCGCGCATCATTCTCGGCGATTGCATCGCGGAGATGGAGGCAATGCCGGCAAAGTCGGTGGACCTCATTTTCGCTGATCCGCCCTACAACCTCCAGCTGAACGGCGACCTCTTCCGCCCCGAAGGCAGCCGCGTCGACGCCGTCGACAACGACTGGGACAAGTTTGATACGTTCGGCGCCTACGACAATTTCACCTGCCGCTGGCTCTCCGCTGCGCGCCGCATCCTGAAGGACGACGGCACGATCTGGGTGATCGGCAGTTACCACAACATCTTCCGCGTCGGCACGGTGCTGCAGGATCTCGGCTACTGGATCCTGAACGATATCGTCTGGCGCAAGACGAACCCGATGCCGAACTTCAAGGGCACGCGCTTCACCAATGCGCACGAGACGATGATCTGGTGCTCGAAGTCCGAAAAGGCGCGCTACACGTTCAACTATCATGCGCTCAAGATGATGAACGACGACGTGCAGATGCGCTCGGACTGGACGATCCCGATCTGCACCGGCGGCGAGCGCGTCAAGGTCGGCGGCGTCAAGGCGCACCCGACGCAGAAGCCCGAAGCCCTGCTCTACCGTGTGATGATGGCGGCCTCGAACCCCGGCGACACGGTGCTCGATCCGTTCCTCGGCTCCGGCACTACCGGCGCGATGGCGAAGATGCTCGGCCGCAACTTCATCGGCATTGACCGTGAGCAGGCCTATGTCGAGGTTGCCGAGAAACGCATCGCCGAGACGAAGCCGCTTTCACCCGACGCCATGCAGATCACGCGCGGCAAGCGGCAGGCACCGCGCGTCGCGTTCGGCACGCTTGTCGAAGCCGGACTCATCCTGCCGGGTCAGGAACTCGTCGACACGGCGCGCCGCTACAAGGCGCGCGTCCGGGCCGATGGCAGCCTCGCTTTCCGCGGCGATGCCGGTTCCATCCACCAGATGGGCGCGGCAGCGCAGGGCGCGCCTTCGTGCAATGGCTGGACTTTCTGGCACATGGAACGCGGCGGCGCGCTCGAACCGATCGATACGGTGCGTGAGGCCTACAGGCGCGATCTCGCGGCCTGATCCGTGAAGTCCTATTTCCGCCCCACCGGCTTCGTTGATGCGCCCTTCGGCTACGACGGGCGGGTAGCGCGGCTCGCGGGCGGGCTCACGTGGTTCTCGGTGGTCGAGGTCATCGAGCGCAGCGGCGGCAAGCGCGTTTCGCAGCGTCTGGTGCCCGTCTCGGAAATCGATACGACGCATCCGCTTTGGGCACGGCTGACGGCGCCGCGTGCGGCCATCCAGCTCGGTGAGCGCACGGTGCGCTTTTCCGAGCCTTCGGTGATGGCGATCCTAAACCGTACGCCGGACAGCTTCTCGGATGGTGGCCGCCACGCGACCGACGACGAGGCCGCTGCCGCTGCCGTCGCGATGGCGGCGGAGGGTGCGGCGATCATCGATGTCGGGGGCGAATCGACCCGTCCGGGCTCTGCCGAGGTGTGGGAACAGGACGAAATCGTGCGGGTCGCGCCCGTCATCGAGCGGCTGGCGAAGGCAGGTGTCGCTGTCTCGATTGACACGCGCAAGAGCGCCGTGATGGCCGATGCCCTGTCGCGCGGCGCGGGCATGGTCAACGACGTTTCCGGCCTCACGCACGACGAACGCGCGCTCGAAACCATCGCAAACGCCGGTTGTCCCGTCGTCATCATGCACACGCAGGGCGGCCCCGAGACGATGCAGCGCGATCCGCAGTACGAAGACGCGCTGCTCGACGTTTACGACTGGCTGGAAACGCGCATCGATGCGGCGGTTGCGGCCGGTATCGCGCGCGAAAAGATCCTCGTCGATCCGGGCATCGGCTTCGGCAAGACCGTGCGGCATAACCTCGAAATCCTGAACGGCCTGTCGCTGTTCCATGGCCTCGGTGTGCCCGTGCTGCTCGGCGCCAGCCGCAAACGCATTGTCGGCGCGCTTTCGAACGAGGCGCCGGTCGATCGCCGTCTCGGCGGCTCGCTCGCGCTGGTGATGACGGCGATCAGGCAGGGCGTGCAGATGGTGCGCGTCCACGACGCCTTCGAATCGGTGCAGGCCATCCGCGTCTGGCGGGGCCTGCGCGACGCGGCGCTCAGCCCGCCCACGCTGTAAGTCTTCGTCCGAAAGGGCATCTGCCGCTTGTGAGCGCGCCCGGCGCGCGGGTAGAACGCTGCCGTATCTGGCGGGAGTGGCCCCCATTCGATTCGTGCTTGGATTGCTGGCTCTTATCCTGTTCGCCGGGGCGGCTGCGCTCACCGGCGAGCGGATCGCCGCGCCCGGCGTGCCGAGCGCATCCGACGTGCGCGCCGCGCGCAACCTCGCGGTTGCACTCGCCGAGGTCGCTGCTGCCGATGAGCCTTCGCCGGTCACGGCCTCGATCGCGGACATGGAGGGCGCCGCGCGCGTGCTCACCAACGGCGTGCCCCGGCTTCGGCTGTCCCCCCGCGTCGCGGACGACGCGCTCGCCGTGAAGGCGGCTTTCCGCCTTTCAGGCGGCACATGGCTCACGGGCGGTGTGCGCATCGCCGAGGTGGAGGACTACGGCTACCCGCAGATTTCTGCGAACATCGGCACGCTGCCGATCCCGGCGCTGCTGCTTGAACCGCTGCTTGGCTTTGCCCACAAGGCGGCGGAGATGCGCGCCGGCACACGCTTCCCCACGACGCGCGAGGCGATCCTGGCGTTCGAGGCGGGGAAGGGCACGGCGAATGTCGTGCTCGATCTCCCGCAGGGACTGCTCAAGGGTGTCAGCAAGCTCGCCCCCTCAGATGACGCAATCGACGGGCGGCGGGTGAACAGACTTTATGCAAGGACGATGGCGAGTCTGGCCGGCCGGCCGCTCGACCTGTCGGAAGTTTACGCGGCGATGTTCGCCGGTGCGCCGCGAAGCGGCGATGGCGCGCGAACGCACGCGCGCGCCGCGATGGTTGCCGCGGCGATGGTGGTCGTCGGGCCGCGCACCGCGCGTCTTGCGCGTGGCGCGGAGGCAAGCTTCAATCCCGAATTTCCAGCGACGCTGGATGTCTCGCTGGCCGGTCGCGAAGATCTTGCCAAGCACTTCGCGCTGTCGGCGGCGCTTGCCGCATCCGCCGATCCCGCCATCGGGCGGGCACTCGGCACGTGGAAAGAACTCGACGACAGCCTCGCGGGCGGCAGCGGCTTCTCCTTTGTCGATCTCGCCGCCGACCGTGCCGGGTTGCGCTTCGGCGAGGCGACGACGGATCCTGAGCGCGCGGCACGGCTCATGTCGCGGCTCGTAGCGGGCGCGGACCTGCTGCCACTCACCGCGCTCGGTTTCAGCGAAGGTATGAACAGCGATGCCTTCGAACGCCGCTACCGCGACATTTCGAGCGCGGAGTACGCGGCGGCCGTTGCACGCGTTGACCGCGCGCTCGACACGCTTCCTATGATGGTGCGTTAAGAAAAACCGTTACCCAGCCAAAACGCAGTGATTTTTTGGCTAGTTCAGCCGCTCGACCGCCAGCGCCGTCGCTTCACCGCCGCCGATGCAGAGGCTTGCGACGCCCTTCGTGAGCCCCGCATCGCGCAGCGCACCGAGCAGCGTGACGATCACGCGCGCGCCGGAGGCGCCGATCGGGTGGCCGAGCGCGCAGGCGCCGCCGTGGACGTTCACCTTGTCCTCGTCGAGCCCGAGGTCGCGGATCGCCGCCATCGCCACCACCGCGAAGGCCTCGTTGATCTCGTAGCGGTCCACATCGCTTGCGGACCAGCCGACCTTCTTCAGCAGCTTTTCGATTGCGAACACCGGCGCGGTCGTGAACCACGCCGGGGCCTGCGCGTGCGTCGCGTGGCCGAGGATGCGGGCGATCGGCGTCAGACCGCGCGCTTTCGCGGTCGATTCGCGCATCAGCACCAGCGCCGCCGCGCCGTCAGAGATCGACGAGCTGTTCGCCGCCGTCACCGTGCCGTCCTTGGCGAAAGCGGGCTTCAGCGTCGGGATCTTGTCGAGCTTCGCCTTGCCGGGCTGCTCGTCGATGCTCACCGTCACGTCGCCGCCACGGCCGGAAACCGTCACCGGCACGATCTCGTCCGCGAACTTGCCGTTCGCGATCGCGGCCTGCGCGCGCGTCGTCGAACGCACGGCGTAAACGTCCTGCGCCTCGCGCGTGAACTGATAGTGGCGTGCTGTTTCCTCGGCGAACGTGCCCATCGCGCGGCCCTTGTCGTAGGCGTCCTCAAGGCCGTCGAGGAACATGTGGTCCTTCACCTCGCCGTGGCCCATCCGGTATCCGCTGCGCGCCTTCGGCAGCAGGTAGGGCGCGTTCGTCATCGATTCCATGCCGCCCGCGACCATGATCTCGGCGCTGCCTGCGAGGATGATGTCGTGCGCGTCCATCGTGGCCTTCATGCCCGAACCACACATCTTGTTGAGCGTGGTCGCGCCGACGCTTTCGGGCAGCCCCGCGCCGAGCAGCGCTTGACGCGCCGGGGCCTGGCCCTGGCCCGCGCCGAGCACGTTGCCCATGATCACCTGATCGACATCGGCGGCCGGAACGCCCGCCTCTTCAAGCGCGGCGCGGATCGCGGTGCCGCCGAGCTGGCTCGCGGTGAGGCTGGCAAGGTCGCCCTGAAAGCCGCCCATGGGGGTGCGCTTCGCGCCGACGATCACGATTGGGTCCACGGGTGCTACTCCTCTTTCGTTCCGCTCATGGCGAGGCCGGACAGCGGATGCGCGCCGGCGACATTGTTTTCCCAGCCCGTCACACGCGGCGATACCAGCGACCAGCGGATCGGCGACAGGACGGCAATCAGCGGCGCATCCTCGGAAATCAGCCGGTTCGCGCGCCGCTGGAGCTGGATGCGCGTACCGGGGTCGTCCTCGGCGGCCGCGTCGGCGAGTAGCTGGTCGACCGCGGGGTTGCAATAGCCGCCAAGCCGCACCGCGCAGGTGAAGGGCTGCAGGAACGTGTCGGCGACCGGTGCGCGCGCGATGCGCTCGACAGCGGCAAGGTCGAAGTCGCCCTTCTCGATCGCGCGCCGGTGCGAAAGCGGTCCACGCGCATAGGCCTTCACACGCACGCCGATCGCACCCCACGAATTGCTGATCGCGGCGAGCAGATCGGCATGTTCGCGGCCGTGCGGGATCGCGACCGACAGCGTGAGCGGCTGGTCGAACGTGTAGCCGGCTTCCGCGAGCAGCCGCACCGCCTCGCTCTCGCGCACGTCCGCGGACCATCCGGCCCAGTCGCCTGCGCTTCCGGCATAAG